>NZ_AUHH01000001.1 GCF_000423085.1 Granulicoccus phenolivorans DSM 17626 = NBRC 107789 = JCM 15570
AACAACGGGTGGCGGTGCCGCAGGTTCAGGGTTTCAGCGATCAACGTGCCGGCGGTCTTGTCGCTGACCTGGAGAATCCCCGCGACTTCCAGGGACAGGAACGCGCCCAGGGCGGGGGTGCCATCGGCGCCGTAGACCATGGTCTCTTCACACCCCGCCACAATCACCGAGTCATCGACCCGATACCGATCACACATCGCGGCCACCGCGATCAGCTTCGCGACCTCGATCGCGCTCTCCTGCTCATGAACATGCCGCAGCGCCGCCGCGGCCTCGGCGTACCCAGGTGGAGCTGTTATCGAACCCATGTTCCCATTCAAACCGACCCCACCGACAAAAATCACACATCGGCCCCACCGTGGCACTATTTCCGCATGCCAGAGCCCCGAATCCCGGCCGCCGAACCCCTCGCGGGTCGCTACGTACGCCTCGAACCGCTGACCGAAGCCAACATCGCCGAACTCGGCCCGGTGCTCGCCCGGCCCGAGACTTTCGCCGGCGGCTGGGCCGGCGGACCGGCGGCCACCCGGACCGACCCCGCGGAGTTCACCGAACTACTGCGGGGCTACGCCCTGAGCCAGGAGCGCCCCTGGCTGGTTCGCCTGCCCGACGGCCGACCGGTCGGCACATCCACCCTGAGCGAGTTCGACCCCGTCGCCGAGCGCCTCCACCTGGGCTGGACCGCGTACGCCCGCGAGGTCTGGGGCACCGTCGTCAACGCCGAGACCAAGCTGCTGTTGCTGGGAATGGCGTTCGACCACGGCTGGGGCCGGGTGAAGCTGCAGTCCGACGTACTCAACACCCGCTCGCGGGCCGCGATCGCGGGCCTCGGGGCGACCTTCGAGGGGATCACGCGCCGGGACAAACGCCGCGCGGACGGTACCTGGCGCGACGCCGCGGTGTATTCCGTCATCATCGACGACTGGCCCCGGGTCCGCTCCGGGTTGACGCAGCGCGTGTCCGCCTGGGACCCCTCCCGGCCGCTGTGGCAGCCCCGCTGAGCGATCGCCTGCGATTCAGTTCGGCTCGGCCCGGCGCCACACCAGCTTCGACTGGACCACCTTGCCGCGGGAAATGAGTGAGTCGACCGATCCCAGCCGCAGCAGGTCGCCGTCGATCTCGACCAGGCGCTGCTGAGTCTGCCCGACCCAGTTCGGGAACAGCGAGATGAACATGCTGTGGTGCAGCGTCCCGGCCTCCTCGTCGACCCGATACGGACCCGTGTAGGCCATATAAGTGGTGGCTTCGGCCCGGAACTCCGCATCCGTGGCGGAGAACCACTCCCCCGAGGCAAACTGCGGCCGATCCGGCAGCGAGATCTGCGCGGACATGTAGCCATCGGGGGTGTACATGATGATGCCGTGCGGATCGGATCCGAGCGGCTCGAAGGGCTCCGATCCATCCTCGGGCAGATCCTGCCACGAGACGAGCTTCCAGGCCCCGATCAACCGCTCCCGCAACCCTGCCTCGGACGATCCCATTCGCACTCCCTCAGTTCTTGAGATTAGGTAAGCCTAAGCTATCCTTCTCTGGTGAGTTCGCGTGACCGAAACCTCAGCGGCAATGTTCCGCCACGCGGGATTAACGATTTGGTCACAGCCGCCGCGAACTTTAACCTAGTCCAATCCATTCAGAGTTGAAAGGACCCCTCGTGGTCGGATTCTCCAGTGACCCCCAGGGCGACGACCTCACCCCGCCGGCCCAGTTGGCCGCACGCCTGCTGCAGGGCGCCGGCCGTGCCGTTGTGCATGCCTATGCCGAGCCCGCGGCCCCCGCGCTCAGTGTCCTCGCGCATGATCGCACCCCGGACGGGCGGATCCTGGTCGCCCTGCATCTGCCGGCGGACCTGACCACGATCCTCGGATCACAGTGGCACGCGCTCGCGGTGCGCCTGCACGTGGAGAAGCTGGCGGAGTTGCCGAGCGTACGGATCCAGACCGCCGACGTGCACGCCCTCGGTACGCTGCGCACCCTCGATCCCGCCGCGGAGCTTGCGGAGTTGAACTGGGAGTTCGACCTGGCCCTGGGCAGCGATCAGGTCGTGCTGGCGGAGTTGACCGTCGAGCGGCTGCTGCTGCACGGACCGAGCGGGGTCTCCCGGCTGGATCCGGCGACCCTGCCGACGCAGCGGATCTTCCCCTCGGCGTGGGAGTCGCTGGACGCGATCGACGCGGTGATGGTCGCCGGCGAGGGCGTCCTGACCAAGCTGGCCGAAGGGGTGACCCTGGGGATCGTCGCCGGGGAGATCCTGAACGAGGCCCCGGCCGGACCGCACAGCGCGCTGCACGCCGGACACACCTACCCCGTCGACGTGACCGCCGATTCGGTGACGGTCCTCCACGTCGGCGAGCACACGCTGCGGACGATCGCCATCGAGTTCCCCGAGCCGGTCAGCAGCGCCGCCGAGGTGGCCCTGGCCGTCGACTTCCTGCGTACCCACGAGGTCACGCCGTACGCCTGGGCACCCGAGGCGTGACCACGCGGCCCCGGACTGTCAGCCGATTTCGTAGTTGAGGCAGTCCGCGGTGTCGGCCCCCACACTGATGGCTTCCAGTCCGCACATCAGATCGTCGTTGTGGGTGCACTCGATGCGCTGGCACGCACCGACCTTGCCCCCGGCGACCGGCAGGCCGCCCCGGGCATCCAGGGTGATGAAGGTGCTGCAGGAAGCACGATCCTGATTTCCACCGATGGTGACGGCGAACGCCGTACAGCCGTCGGAGTTGAAAGCACATGCAGTCGTCGCACACGAGGTGACGGTGGCCGGCGCGTTCATCATGATTCCTCCTGAGGAGTTTCCGGTACGCCTGACCATCCAGCCTACGCGTCGAACCCCCACCTGAGGGAAGCCTCACCTCCCCGGGTCAGCTCTCGGCGTCGCCGTCCATCAGCGTCGGGATGAGCGAGGCGGCGACTTCGGACAGGACCAGTTCGCCGGGGTTGGCGTCGTAGTCGAACAGTTCGCCGTAGCGCCCCCAGTCAATGGCGATGTCGAGTTGCTTCTCGGTGTCCTCGGCGTTGTACCCGCGGCGCAGCAGATCGCGGAAGAAGTCGTCGCGCAGGGCGCCGTCCTCGCTGTTCTCCAACGCCTTGACGATGGTCTTCACCAGCGGAGCGTGTTCCACGGCGAGAGTTGCGAACATTTCCTTGGAGCGCTGGATGTCGGCGGTGTACCACGCGCGTCCGACGTCAGTGAGGAACGCCTGCGCCCCTTCCACCTCGAGCAGCCCCAGCATCCGTGCGGCGTCGACCAGCGGCAGCAGATCGTCCACCTCGAAGGAGAGTTCGTCGGCGAGGTCGGGGAGGTCTGCCTGGCCGCCGTGGGCGTACACGATTTCCACCAGACCGGCGAGCCCGCCGACGCTGGCGTCCGGCAGCGGATGGGTCAAGGGCCCGGGGGCGGCGGCCCGCGCGGCGGCCGACTTCTCATCGCGGCCGGTGAGGATGGCATAGAGCCGGTCCACGGCCGTCTCGAAGGTAGGGCTGCGCCGGTCCCTCGGGCGCGGCAGCAGGATCGGCACCTCGGCCATGATGTGGCCGGGATTGGACCCGAGCACCAGCACCCGATCGGCGAGCAGCACGGCCTCCTCGATGTTGTGGGTGACGATGCAGATGCACTTGGTCGGGAAGCCGGGGGTGGACCACAGGGAGATGAGTTCGTTACGCAGGTTCTCGCTGGTCAGGACATCCAGGGCGGAGAAGGGCTCGTCCATCATCAGCACGTCGGGCTGGAGCACCAGGGCACGGGCGAAGCCGACGCGCTGACGCATCCCGCCGGAGAGTTCCCGGGGATAGGCGGTCTCGAAACCGTCGAGGCCGATCTGGTCGATTGCCTCCAGTGCGCGCCGGTGGCGTTCCTGCTCGGGTACGCCGGCCGCCCGCAGGCCGAGCTCGACATTGTCCTGAACGGTCAGCCAGGGCATCAGCGCGAAGGACTGGAACACCATCGCCGCGCCCGGATTGGCACCGTTGAGGACCTTGCCGCGGTAGCGGACCTCGCCGGTGGTCGGGGCGATGAGACCGGCGAAGGTACGCAGCAGCGTGGATTTGCCGGAGCCCGACTTGCCCAGCAAGGCCACCACCTCCCCCTCGTGGAGCGTCACCGACACGTCGTCGAGGACGTGCAGGGTCGAGCCATCGGCGGAAGGGAAAGACTTGCTGATGTGCTCGGCCTCGATCAGTGCGGTGCGCGTGGTGGCAACGGTCGCGGTCATGACGGTTCACGTCCTCTCATCAATGGATGTGGTCAGGATGCTCAGGTGAGCGAGAAGCGGCGTTCGGCATAGCTGTAGAGCCGGCGCCAGAAGAAGCGGTTCAGCCCGACGACGAAGATGCTCATCACGGTCACCCCGACCAGCGTCTTGGCGAAGTCGCCCTCGGCGGTGGATTGGGCGATGTAGGCGCCGAGGCCGGATGCGGTGAGGGTGGTGTCTCCGTAGGAGACGACCTCCGCGACGATCGAGGCGTTCCAGGCGCCGCCGGCTGCGGTGATGCCGCCGGTGACCCAGGAGGCGAAGATCGCCGGGCCGTACAGGTAGCGCCACTTCTGCCGGCGGTTCAGGCGCAGGTTGGTCGCGGCCTCGCGCAGGTCGTTCGGGATGGCGGACGCCCCGGCGATGACGTTGAACAGGATGTACCACTGGGCACCCAGGGCCATCAGGAAGATGCCGCCGATGTTCAGGCTGATCCCGGTCGCGATGAGCGCCATGGTGATGAACGGGAACAGGAAGTTCGCCGGAAAGGATGCCAAGACCTGAACGATCGGTTGAGCGAACCGGGTCACCTTCGGGCTCAACCCGATCCAGACGCCGATCGGCACCCAGATCGCGGTGCTGACAATGAGCAGGACCACGACGCGGGCGAAGGTGATGAGCCCGAGACCGGCAGCGACGCCGAACTGAGCCAGGCCGGTGTGGTCGGAGATGTAGCCGAGCATGCGCGCCAGACCGAGGGCGATCAGCGCCAACACGATGACCAGGAAGGCAATATCCCCGGCCCGCCGGCGGGCCTGATTGACCCGCAGTGGCCGGTCGGCGCGACCGAGCGGCCGGGTCGCCCAGTCCAGTCCGGCACCGACCGGGCGCAGTACGCGGGCGACCATGGCCGGGACGACCGAGCGACGGACCAGGTCGAGGACGACGCTGTGCTGCTGCTCGACGGCTTCGGTGTCCCCGGTACGGAACCGCTCCGCCCAGGCGGTGAGGGGACGCCAGAAGACAAAGTTGACACCCACGACCATGACGATCATCACGAGGATCGCCAGCAGCAGCCGGCCGATCTCCTGTTGCCGGGAAGCCGCGGCAACGTAGGCGCCGATTCCCGGCAGCGCGTACACGTGGTTGTTGACCGAGATGACCTCGGAGGCGATCAGGAAGAACCAGCCGCCGCCGAAGCTCATCATCCCGTTCCAGATCAGGGGGATCATCCCGTTGGGCACATCGAGCTGCCAGAAGCGCTGCCATTTCGTCAGCCGCAGCAGTCGGGCTGCCTCGTCCAGGTCTCGTGGCTGGGTGATCAGCGACTGGTAGAACGCGAAGGTCATGTTCCAGGCCTGGCTGGTGAAGATCGCGAACACGCTCGCGCACTCCACGCCGAGTTCGGTGCCGGGGAACAGCGTCAGCCAGATCGACAGCGTGATGGACAGGAAGCCGAGAATGGGCACGGACTGCAGCACGTCCAGCAGCGGCAGGAGGATCTTCTCCGCTCGCCGCAGTCGGGCGGCAGCGGTGGCGTAGATGAAGGTGAAGATCGTCGAGACGGCGAGTGCGGCGAACATGCGGAGCAGGGAACGCGCGGCGTAGTACGGCAGGTTGGCCGGGTCGGTCGAGACCGTCGAGGGAGCCGAGACCCGGTTGAAGGGCTCGCTGATCCCGTGGGAGAGCTGGATCAGCAGCCAGAAGATCACGGCAACGGCGACCAGCACGATCGCGTCGGCGGCGAAGTGGCTGCGGGCGCGCAGCGAGGCGTCGTGGTTGGTGAAGGTTCCCGGGCGCAGTGAAGCCATCACGGTCTCCTCGTGGTCGCGACGAAAGCCGCGCAGGTAACCTCAGTCCCTCGGCGCGGCAGCGGGTGAGCCGTTCACCTCCTCAGCTCGCGGGGTGATGGCCGGCAAAGTTGAGACTAGCGACATTCAAACGCTTGCGCAAACATCAGATTATTGGATGATGGAGACATGGAACCGAACCCGGAGCACCGAACCGTCACCGAACCTCAGCTTGCCGCCGCAGCCGCGACCTTCCAGATGCTCTCGGCTCCAAACCGGCTCCACCTCGTGTGGCTCCTGGCCTCCGGGGAGTACGACGTGTCCACGCTCGCGGAACTGTCGGGGACGAATGTGCCGGCGGCCAGTCAACACCTGGCGAAGTTGCGTGCGGCCGGGATCGTCACGGCCCGGCGAGAAGGGCGCCGGCAGCTCTACCGGGTGGAGGACCCGCACATTTTGTCGGTGATCGACCACATGTTCTCGCACATTGCACCCGATGGGACCCTGGCCGGGTCGGCGGATCTGCGCCGGCCGCCGCGGCTGCCTCGGTTCGATCCGGCCGTCGAGGTGGGTCGGTAGGGGCGGGGTCGGCGTACGCGTGCCGGAAACGGGAACAGGCCGCCGATCATCTCGACGGCCTGTTCCCAGACGTGTGCAGCAAGGCGCAAACCGTTGCTATCAGTACACCGCCAGGGACTCGAACCCTGAACCCGCTGATTAAGAGTCAGCTGCTCTGCCAGTTGAGCTAGCGGTGCGCGCGAGAGAAAACATTACCCATCTCTGCGCCGGCTGGCAAATCGAGCTCCCCCGGACGGCTTCCCGTCCGCGCGATATCTCGCATTTGCCAACTCAACGAATCATACCGGAGTGGCCCACGCGGACCGAATCGGGACCACCCCGGCTCGGTCCGCGCGGCACTACAGGTAGAGGCCGGTATGCCCCTCGGACAGCCGTTCGGCCGCCACCGCGTGCAGGTCACGCTCCCGCAGCAGGACATAGTCCTTGCCGCGCACTTCCACCTCGGCCTTCTCGGTCGGGTCGTACAGGACCCGGTCGCCCTCGGTGACCGTACGCACGTTCGCGCCCACGGCGATCACCTTGGCCCAGGCCAACCGCTTGCCGATCGCCACCGTCGCCGGGATCACGATCCCGCCGCCGGAGCGACGCTCGCCGCTCTCCCCCTCGGTGGACACCAGCACGCGGTCGTGCAGCATCCGGATCGGCAGCGAGTCGTCGCCCACGGCATCGCTCACGCCGAACCCTTCTTGCCGCCGCCGACGATGGCGCGCAGCACCAGCACCAGGGTGACCACACTGGCGATGGCGCCGCCGATCATCGCGATTCGATCCATCCGCAGGCCGTCCGGCCCGACGAACTGGGCCTTCGCATTGTCGAATTCGGTCTGCGCGAAGGACTTCGCGTCGGCCATGGCCTGCCGTTTCAGGTTCTGTGGGTGCACCTGATCGACCAGATCCTGAACGTTCGCTGCCAGACGCGCCCGGGTCGCCGCGACGTCCGCCTCGATCTGTGCCTTACTGCGAGTGCTGTTGTCAGCCACAGGTCCTCCCAAACCACACGGTCGTCCATCGCGACCCTCGACTGCGGCTCAGCCTATAGGATTCCCGTCATGACTGAACGCCTCTCCGCCGGTGACCCGGCCCCTGCTTTCGAGCTGACCGATGCCGACGGGAACCAGGTGAAGCTGAGCGATTACGCCGGCCGGCGTGTCGTGGTCTACTTCTACCCCGCCGCGATGACCCCCGGGTGCACCACCCAGGCGATCGATTTCACCGCCTCGATCGGCGAGTTCGGCGCTGCCGGCCTGGACATCATCGGCATCTCCCCCGACGCCCCCGAGAAGCTGGCCCGCTTCCGGGACAAGCAGAACATCGCCTTCCCGCTGCTGTCCGACCCGGAGAAGCAGACCCTGCGGGCGTACGGCGCCTTCGGGGAGAAGAAGCTGTACGGCAAGGTCGTCGAGGGAGTCATCCGCTCCACCTTCGTCGTCGACGTGGCCGCCGACGGCACCGGCACCATCGAGGTTGCCCAGTACAACGTCAAGGCCACCGGGCACGTCAACCGGCTGCGCCGCGATCTGGGCTTCTGAACGCCCTGCGGGCCGGTCCCACGGCGGGCCCTACACTGGTTCCGCTACTCGGCCGAAGTGGTGGAATTGGTAGACACGCAGGATTTAGGTTCCTGTGCGCTTGCGCGTGAGGGTTCGAGTCCCTTCTTCGGCACAACACCGGCCGCTGCGGCCTAGTCTCGATCCAGGATCTGTTTGCAGGCCGCAACCAGCCGCTCGAGTTCGGCATTGGTGAGGTCGATCGGCGCGAGGATGTCCGCCATTTCTCGGCGAATCCGCCGCAGTGCCGACCCGGCGGCCTCGGAATGGTAGACGTGCACGATCCGGCCATCGGTGGCATCGGGTTCCCGACGAATCAGATCCCGCTCCTCCAGCGAGCGCAACGCAGCGCTGGTATTGCTCGTCCGCAGCCCCAAACGTTCGCCGATCTGTTTCGGCGTACTCCCCGGCGACTCCTGCAGCAACCGCAGGATCAACGTGTCCTGCGGCGACAGTTCCGACCGCACCCGGTCGGCATGGAAGCCACGCTCACTGAGCCGGCGCGACACGCCCATCATTGCGACTGCGGCATCGGCCACCAGTCGCTCCCGGGTCTCCTCATCACTCATAGTTCCTATCCTACATTAGCTATGCTACGGTAGCTATATGTCTATAGCTAAAGTCGCGACGGCCGAGCCTGCCGCCAATACGACCACCTCCGGATCGACGAAATTCACCCCTCTCGCCCTCCTTACCCTGGGCCTGCTCACCCTCGGCCTCCCGCTGGCGACCGACCTGTACCTGCCCACCTTCCCCGCCATGATGACCGACCTGTCGACCTCGGCCAGTGCCGTCCAACTGTCGCTGTCGGCCTTCCTGGTCGGTGCCGCCGTCGGCCAATTGGTGTTCGGCCCGTTGTCCGACCGCGTCGGCCGGCGTGGGCCGCTGTTGATCGGCCTGACCCTCTATGTCGTGTTCGGCGTCGCGGCCACCTTCGCCACGAGCGCCACCATGTTGATCGTGCTCCGCGTCCTGCAGGGTCTCAGTGGCGCTGCCGCGTCGGTGCTTTCCCGCACCATCGTCACTGATCGACTCAGCGGCCTGGCTGCCACCCGCACGCTGAACGTGCTGATGGCGATGGCTGGAATCGCGCCGGCGATCGCGCCGGTGCTGGGCGGCCTGCTCGCCCCCTCCATCGGCTGGCGGGGGCTGCTGGCGGTGGTGGCCGGCATCGGCCTGGTCACCCTGATCCTGACCGTGGTGACCCTGCCGGAGAGCCTCCCCGCCGAGGCCCGCGGCCGATCCGCAGCCAGTGCGGACAGTGGCTGGAAGGCACTGGCGAACCGGGGCTTCCTCACCCACACCGTGATCCACGCGGTGTCCTTCGGATCACTGCTGGCCTACATCGCCGCCTCCCCGTTCATCTACCAGACCCTGATCGGGTTGTCCGAGATCGCGTACGCCCTCACCTTCGGCCTGAATGCCCTCGGCATGCTGGGCTGCACCCTCCTCGCGTCCCGCCTGGCCGGCAGCGTCGGCCCCGCGAAGCTGATGCGCGTGGGCATCGGGATCCACGTCCTGGCAGCCATCGCCTTCACCGTGATCGCCTTCAGCGGCCTCCCGCCGGTTGCGCTGGTGATCCCGCTGTTCATCGGCATCTCCGCGCTCGGTCTGGTCCTCGGCAACAGCACCGCCCTGGCGATGGCCTCGGTGACCTCCGGCAGCGGCCTGGCATCGGCGGTACTCGGCACCGTGCAGTTCACCGTGGGCGGGCTGACCAGCGCCCTGGTCGGCCTCGGCGGCGAAGGTTCGGCCTGGCCTCTGGGCATCATCATGACCGCGTGCGGAGCGATCGCCGTCGCGATGGCGCTGCTTGCGCAACACAATCGCAAGAAGCAGGCCTGAACGGGGCCTGAACCCCTCCTGGCCATTCGTGGAGCGGGTGCGGACGGCGGCCCCGGATGCGATACCTTGAGCCCGATCAGTACTCGCGAAAGGAGTGGCGATGAAAATCGTCAAGACCCGGGATGCAGACGTTGCGAAGCGGGCCGCAGAGATCTGGGCGCTGGCGACGACCAAGCGTGATGCCGAAGTCGCCGACATCGACCAGGTCGAACTGTCTCAGGCCGCACCGCTCATCCAGCGCGTCCTCGACGATTCTGATCGCTCCTTCCTGGTCGCCCTCACGGTGACCGAGGAGGACAGCGACTACGCCGAGGAGTCGGAGAATCCGACCCTGGCCTTCATGGCGCTGTCCCCGAGCCAGGAGGAGGGCGCCCCGGCGACCCGCGCCGAACTGCGCTTCATGGGTGTCGCCCCGGGGCACTGGGGCGAGGGCTGGGCGCGCCGGATGCTGGTCGCGCTGCCCGACATGCTCCGCGAGAGCGGCTTCACCGAAGCCGTCCTGTGGGTGCACGCCGACAACATCCGCGCCATCTGGGTCTACGAGGCACTCGGCTGGGTCGCTACCCGCCGCAACCGGCCCAACCCGACCGACCGGCGCATCGAGGGCGAATACCGCCTCGACCTGAGCTGAGTCAGGCCTCCGCGGCCGTACGCCGGTAGGTCACCCAGGAGAAGCCCACGCGCTGCTCCCGGGCGACCTCCTGCCAGTACGCCGGATCGATCCGGGGGAAATACACATCCCCGGGCACCGCCAGGTCCACCTCGGTGATCTCCAACCACGTCGTCCGCGCCCACGCGGCCGCGTAGATCTCTCCTCCGCCGAACACCCACACGTCCCGGCCGGTCGCCACGGCCGCATCCAGTGCCGCGTCCACCGAGGCGAACGTGCGTACGCCCGCCGCCGACCAGTCCGGGTTCCGGGTGACCACGTACGACTCCCGGCCCGGCAACGGACGTCCGATCGACTCGTAGTTCTTGCGGCCCATCACCAGCACCCCACCCATCGTGAGCTGCTTCAGCCGCGCAAAATCCTCCCGATTGCGCCACACCAGGTCGCCGTCGGCGCCGATCACCCCGTTCCGGGTGACCGCCGCGATCGCCCTGATCTCCGGCCGGCCGGCCGTCCCGGTCATACCGCGATCGGGGCCTTGATCCCCGGCCAGGGGTCGTAGTTCAGCACCTCGAAGTCACCCAGTTCGAAGGCGTCGATATCGCGTCGTGCCGGATTCAGCCGCAACTGCGGCAGCGGCCGCGGGGTGCGGGTCCGCTGGATCTCCACCTGCTCGAGGTGATTCAGGTAGATGTGGGCGTCCCCCAGGGTGTGCACGAACTCCCCCGGCTGCAGGTCGGTCACCTGCGCCACCATGTGGATCAGTGCCGCGTAGGAGGCGATGTTGAACGGCACCCCGAGGAAGATGTCGGCCGAGCGCTGGTACATCTGACAGCTCAACCGCCCCTCGGCCACGTAGAACTGGAAGAACGCGTGACACGGCGGCAACGCCATCTCGCCCAGTTCGCCGACGTTCCAGGCCGACACGATGTGCCGCCGGGAGTCGGGGTTGTTGCGGATCGACTCGGTCACCTGCTTGATCTGGTCCACCGACCCGCCGTCCGGGGTGGGCCAGGAGCGCCACTGAACCCCGTAGATCGGCCCGAGTTCACCGTCGGCATCGGCCCACTCGTCCCAGATCGAGATCTTGTTCTCATGCAGGTACGCCAGGTTCGACTCCCCGCGCAGGAACCACAGCAACTCCCCGAAGATCGAGCGGGTGTGCAGCTTCTTGGTGGTCAGCAACGGGAACCCGTCGGCCAGATCGAACCGCATCTGATGCCCGAACACCGACAGGGTTCCGGTGCCGGTGCGGTCATCCTTGCGTACGCCCTCGGCGAGCACTCGCTCGATCAGCTCCAGATATTGCTGCATGCCTCTCCCCTACGCCGGGCCCGCGCCCAGCAACTCCACGATCTGCGGGACCATCGCCCGCACCGCCTTGCCCCGGTGGCTGATCGCATCCTTGGCCGCCGGAGCCAGTACGCCGTTGCTCACGGCCTGCCCGTCGGCGACAAAGATCGGATCGTACCCGAACCCCTGGCTCCCGCTCGGCTGCGCCGCGATCCGACCCGGCATGACGCCCTCGGTGACCCGCTCGGTCCCATCCGGCAGCACCAGCGCCAGCGCACACCGGAACGTGGCCTGCCGCTGCTCGGTCGGCACATCGGCCAACTGCCGCAGCAGCAGCTCGTTGTTCGCCTCGTCGTTGGCCTGCGGACCGGCCCAGCGCGCGGAGCGGACGCCGGGCATCTGGTTCAGGATCTCCACGCACAGGCCCGAGTCGTCGGCGACCGCGGGCAGCCCGGTCCGGGCGACCGCCTCACGGGCCTTGAGCAGCGCGTTGTCGATGAAGGTGCGTCCGGTTTCGGCGGGCTCCGGATAGGGCGCCACATCGGCCAGCGCCAGCACGTCGATGCCGTGCCCGGCCAGCACCCGGCGCAGCTCGGTCAGCTTCTTGGCATTGTTGGTCGCGGCGAGCAGCCGGGTCATTCGGCGATCCCCAGCACTTCGCGCTGCTTGGCGGCGAGTTCGGTGCAGCCCTGCACACCCAGGTCGAGCAGCTGATTGAGCAGGTCCCGGTCGAAGGGTTCGCCCTCGGCGGTGCCCTGGATCTCGATGAAGCTGCCCGAGCCGGCGGTGACGATGTTCATGTCGGTGTCGGCGACGGAGTCCTCGCTGTAGGCCAGATCGAGCAGCGGCGTACCGCCGACCAGGCCGACCGAGATCGCCTGCACCGAATCCTTCAGCGGCTCCCCGGCCAGCAGGTTCTGTTCGCGCAGGTAGCTCACCGCATCGTGCAGGGCCACGTAGGCACCGGTGATCGCGGCGGTCCGGGTGCCGCCGTCGGCCTGCAGCACGTCGCAGTCGAGCAAGATCGTGTTCTCCCCCAGCGCCTGGTAGTCCAGCACCGCCCGCAGGCTGCGGCCGATCAGCCGGGAGATCTCATGGGTCCGGCCGCCGATCCGCCCCTTGACCGATTCCCGGTCCGACCGGGTGTTGGTGGCCCGCGGCAGCATCGCGTACTCGGCGGTCACCCAGCCCAGCCCGGAGCCCTTGCGCCAGCGCGGCACCCCTTCGGTGACCGAGGCGGCGACCAGGACGCGGGTCGCGCCGAACTCGATCAGACAGGAGCCCTCGGCGTGGTCCAGCCAGTTCCTGGTGATGGTCACCGGTCGCAGTTGATCGTTGCTTCGTCCATCGACACGCGTCATGGTCGCCAAGCCTAGGCGATATCGATCCGCAGCCCGGGCCGGGCCAACTGCTGGGGCCCGGCGAAATGCGGGGCGGCCTCGGCGGCCTGCGCCTGCGGATCCTGCCACAGCGGAATATGGGTCAGCACCAGTTGCCCGGCACCGGCGGCGGCAGCGTGTTCGGCGGCCTGGCGCGCCGACAGGTGGATCCCGGCCGGCAGGTCCTCGGCATGGGTGAAGGAGGCCTCGGCCAGCAGCAGATCGGTTCCGTGGGCCAGGTCGACCAGGGCGGTGCTCGGCCCGGTGTCCCCGGAGTAGGTCAGCGAGTGTCCGGCCGCCTCGACCCGGATCGCGTACGCCTCGGCGGAGTGCGGCACCGCGGCGGTGCGGACGGTGAACGGGCCGATCTGCTGCGACCCCGCCCAGGTCCGGAACTCACAGCGCCACGGCGACTGCCCGCCCGGCTCCGGTTCGTACGCCCGGGCGAGCCGCTCCGCGGTCCCGGCCGGGCCGTACACCGGCACCACCGGCCACGGCGCGGTCGGCGAATACTGCGCCCCGACATTCCAGGCACACAGGTCCAGGCAGTGATCCGGATGCAGATGCGACAGCGCGATCGCATCCACCAGGGTCGGGTCGGCCCAGCGGTGCAGCGCCCCGAAGGCGCCGGGACCGAAATCCAGCAGCAGCCCGAAGCCGTCGTGACGCACCAGATAGCTACTGGCCGCCGATTCCGGCCCGCAGGCCGAGCCGCTGCAGCCGAGTACAAGCAGTTCCATCGCCGGCTCAGTCCTTCCACGCCGGGTTCAGCGCCGAGAACTGCTCGACATCGGCGACCAGGCCCCCGATCAGCCGGCGGCCCAGCCGCTCGAAGCGCTCGGGGTTGCCGGTGGTGAAGAACCGATGCCGGGATTCCCGCGGACCGGGGTGCAGCAGATTCAGCCGGGTCAGCCGGGCGTAGGTGGCCTTGGCGCACTCATCGGCCGAACTCACCAGGGTCACCGTGTCGCCGAGCACGTAGGAGATCACGCCGGTCAGCAGCGGGTAGTGCGTACAGCCGAGGATGAGGGTGTCGATGTTGTCGTCCTGCAGCGGGGCCAGGTAGTCCTGGGCGACCGCGAGCAGGTCCGGCCCGCCGGTGATGCCGGCCTCCACGTACTCGACGAACTCCGGGCAGGCCTGGGTGTGCAGGGTGATCTGCGGGTTCGCCACGAACGCGTCGTCGTAGGCGCGGGAGTTCGCGGTCGCCTCGGTGCAGATGACGCCGACCTGGCCGCCCCGGGTCGCCGAGGCGGTCCGCCGGGCGGCCGGCAGGATCACGTCGACCACCGGCACCGAGTAGCGTTCGCGGGCGTCCCGCAGCACCGCGGAGGAGGCGGAGTTGCAGGCGATCACCAGCGCCTTCACCCCCTGCGCGGCCAGGTAGTCCAGGCACTCCAGGGCGTACTCGCGGACCGAGGCCAGCGGAAGTTCCCCGTAGGGGGCGCGGGCGGAATCACCCAGATAGATGATGTCCTCGTTCGGCATCTGGTCGACCACGGCCCGGGCCACGGTGAGCCCACCGAAACCGGAATCGAAGATCCCGATCGGGGCGTCGGCATTCGGATTGCGCGAGGAAAACGTCACCGGCGAAGCTTACCGGCCGCGTACCTTCAGGGTCACCAGGACCGGTCCGGAGGTACCGCACCCGGGCTCGCCGCCGGAGCCCTGGGGGCAGGATCCGCAGCCGCCGCCGGCGCACCCGCCGGTCAGCGCGCCGAGTTCCATCCGGCCGGTGCGGACCAGATGGTCGACCCCGGCCCGCACCACATCGGCGGGCAGGCCGGTGCGCTCCATCACCTCGGGGACGGTGCGGGCTCCGTCGGTGAACGCGGTCAGCACCTGCCGCAGCGGTCCGCCGCTCACCAGAACACCCGACCGATCTGGAAGACCGCGGTCGCCACCAGCCATGCCAGGGACAACTGGACCGCGATCCCGAACAGGGTCCATTTCAGGCCGATCTCCCGTTTCTGGGCGGCCAGGGTGGCCACGCACGGGGTGTAGGCGAGCAGGAAGATCAGGAACGCCCAGACCGCCGGGTAGGGGTGGCCCCCGGAGGATTCGGTGAAGCTGGCGATGATCTGGGTGCCCAGATCGGCGGCCGAACCGCCGGTGGTGGGGTCGCTGACGGCGTACGTCTGGGCCCACGAGGAGATCACCGCCTCCTTGGCCATGAAGCCGACCACCAGGGCCGAGGTGGTCTGCCAGGAGCCGAACCCGGTCGGCTCGAACACCGGGGCGATCGCCTGGGCGGCCACGCCGTACGCCGAATCCTCCACCGCGACCTGGCCGAAGTCGGCGCCCCCGCGGGCCGGGATCGCCTGCAGCGCCCACACGACGCAGACCGCGACCACGATGATTCCCGACGCGGTCTTCAGGAAGCCCTTCAGCCGCTGCCAGGTGACCGCGGCGGTGATCCGCGCGGTCGGCCAGTGGTACGCCGGCAGGTCGATCACCAACGGGCTGGCCCCCATCGTGCGCCACACGGTGTTCTTCAGCAGCAGCCCGACTCCGACCACGAACAGGATCGAGATCAGGTACATCGCGAACACCACCGTGCCGGCGTACTGGCCGAAGAAGGTCGTCGCGACCAGCACATACACCGTCAGCCGGGCCGAACAGGAGGTGAACGGCACCAGCAGCGCGGTCAGCAGCCGATGTTTCGCGTCCGGCAGGATCCGGGTCGCACTGATCGCCGGCACATTGCAGCCGAAGCCGACGATCAGCGGCAGGAACGCCCGGCCGGGCAGCCCGACCGCGCGCATCACCCGATCGGTCACCACCGCCGCGCGGGCCAGGTAGCCCGAGTCCTCCAGGATCGCCAGCAGGACGAACATCAGAGTCATCAGCGGGACGAAGGTCAGCACCATTCCGACCCCGGCGATCAGGCCGTCCACGATCAGCCCGCGCACCCAGGTGTCGCCGAGCCCGATCTGGGTCAGCAGCCAGCCGGCGCCGTCGGAGATCGGTCCGCTGAACAGCCCGCTCAGCGCGTCCTGGATCGGCGCGGCGACGGTGGTGGTGATCTGGAAGACGCACCACATCACCAGCAGGAACAGCACCGGGCCGATCACCGGGGCGGTCGCCCAGCGATCCACCCGGTCGCTCCAGGTCCGCCGGCCCGGATCGGCATGGTGCGTGGACTGCGCCACGACCTCCTCGATCCAGGCGAACCGCTCGTCGTCGATGTCCAACTCGTCGGGCTCGGCGCCGTCCTCGGTGACCGACAGATCCCGGCTCCGCGGGGCCGGCACGGGTCGGCGCAGTTGATCGGCAATCACCTGGGCCAGTTCGCCCATCCCGTTGCGGCGCCGCGGGTCGATCATGAGCACCGGGCAGCCGATCGCCCGGCTCAGGGCCGCGGTGTCGACGGTGATCCCCCGTTGCGCGGCGACGTCGCCCATCGTCAGCGCCAGCACCACGCGGAGCCGGTGCTCGCGCAGTTGGGCGGGCAGGTAGAGGCTGCGGGTCAGGTTCGCCGCGTCGGCGGTCACCACGACCAGATCGGGGCGCTCGGCCGGCGGACAGTCCACCAGCAGGGCCCGGGTCAGGGCCTCATCGGGGGAGATCGGATCCAGGCTGTACGCGCCGGGCAGGTCGAGCAGGGTCCAGCCGGCGGTCTCGGTGGCCGGGCAGGAGCAGTTCTCGGTGCAGGTGCAGCCCTGCGCGGCACAGTCGTGGTCGACGGTGGGTCGCCACGCTCCCCGAGCCACCTCCACGGTGGTCCCCGGCCAGTTGCCCATCGTGACATTCGCCCCGGTCAGGGCATTGAACAGGGTCGATTTGCCCGCATTCGGGGCACCCACCAGAGCGATCACCGGCGCGTCCGGGCCGGCGTCGACGCCGGGTCCCGGGCTGTGGCAGTTGGGGACCGACCCGACCTTGATCGGCAGCGCGTCACTCTGCGTCATCGACGACTTCCTCCACCTCGAGCGCGTCCAACAACTCCCGGCCCAGGGCCAGTCGACCACCGGCGGCCAACACGATCCCACCGCCACCTGCGGTGCGTCGCAGCAGCCGCAATTGTACGCCCCGGCGTACGCCCAGGGCGGCCAGCCGTCGCGCGACCGCGGGATCGGCGTGACACGCAAGCAGGTGCAGTGTCCGGTCCGCCGGGGCGCTGCGCAGGGTCATCGGCGACCCGCTGGAGTTGTTTCCCACTTGCTCAGGGTACGCCCGGATTCAGGTTTGGCTAACCAAACCTGGTGCGACCTGACTCACACTCGGTCACAGAGCCTCGAGCAGGGACTCCTGGCAATAGCCGAGCCATTCGTAGACCGACAACAGGTAGGACCGCGGATCGTCGTCGCGCAACTGGGCCAGTTCGTCCAGCGAGTCGGCGTCGGTGACCCCCAGCCGGGTGGCCACCGCCAGCCGGACCGCGGTCAGCGTACGCAGCCACGCCTGGGTTGCGGTCTCATCGATCTGGACCGGATACCGGCCTCCCTCGGTGGCGGCCAGGTGATCGCGGACCACGTCGGCGTCGGCGAGCTTGCGGGTGCGCTGATCGTGCTCGGTGAACCGCCGGAAGTCGTGGGCGGCCTCCGGGTCATGGGGGTACGCATTGGGAAACAGGCGTTGCAGCACCGGATCCTCCAGCGGCTCGGGATCGGCCGGTTCGGCCGTCAGATCCCGCTCCCACAGCGCGAACGGATCGGCCGTGGCGGGGGTTCCGGGCGCGGCCGGCTCGGGCATCCCGACCCGGATCAGTTCACTGAGCTGGTCGACCAGCGAATCCAGCAGCTTCACCTCGTACTCGCTGAATCGGCACTGCAGCAGCCGGCCGCGTCGCTTGAACTTCTTCACACTCACTCCGCCCGGTCGAGGGTGGCCCACAGGCCGAACTCGTGCATCGCGGTACAGTCCCGCTCCATCTGCTCGCGGCCGCCGGAGGAGACGATCGCCTTGCCGTCATTGTGGACCTCGAGCATCAACCGCTCCGCCTTCTGCCGGGAGTAGTGGAAGTAGGTCACGAACACGTGGGTGACATAGGACATCAGGTTCACCGGATCGTCCCACACGATCGTGACCCAGGGTGTGTGATCGAGTTCGGCGTCGGCGGGCCGCTCGGCGATCGCCGTGCCGCCGGCAGGGGTCACCCCGCCCTCCTGTTCGGACGCCATTGCCCTCGGCGCCATCGCACCACACCTGCCCGATCCAAACATGGCCGCCATTTTATGCCGCACCGCGGACAAGCCCAGCCACCCAACGTCAATAATGTGCACGTGAGCCATTCGTACCCCAGCACTGCCCTGTTGACCGACCAGTACGAGCTGACCATGATCGAGGCGGCCCGGCGCGCCGGCACCGCCGAGCGACGCACCATCTTCGACCTGTTCGGGCGCCGGCTGCCTGAGGGCCGCCGCTACGGCGTGGTCGCCGGGGTGGGCCGCGCCCTCGACGCCATCGAGGCGTTCCGGTTCACCGAGGACGAACTCGGCTTCCTGACCGAACGCCGGGTGATCAGCGACGACACCGCCCACTGGCTGTCCGGGTACCGCTTCACCGGCTCGATCTGGGGCTATCCCGAGGGCGAGATCTACTTCCCGGGGTCGCCCCTGCTGGTGGTCGAGGGATCCTTCGCCGAGGCGGTCGTGCTGGAGACGGTGCTGCTGTCGATCTACAACTACGACTCCGCGGTGGCCTCGGCGGCGTCCCGGATGATCGCGATGGCCAATGGGCGTCCGTGCATCGAGATGGGCTCGCGGCGGACCAACGAGGAGTCGGCGGTGGCTGCCGCGCGGGCGGCGTACGTGGCCGGGTTCGGGTCGACCTCGAACCTGGAGGCCGGCCGCCGGCACGGCATCCCGACCGCGGGGACCGCGGCGCACGCCTTCACCCTGCTGCACGACACCGAGGAGGAGGCCTTCGCCGCACAGTTGGCGGTGCTCGGGGAGGAGACCACGCTGCTGGTGGACACCTACGACGTGGAGCAGGCCGTCCGCACCGCGGTCCGGCTGACCGAGGGCCGGATCGGCGCGGTCCGGCTGGACTCCGGTGATCTGCTGGCGCAGGCCCGCGAGGTACGCGTCCTGCTGGACTCCCTGGGTGCCACCAGGACCCGGATCATCGTGACCTCCGACCTCGACGAATGGCAGTTGGCCGCGCTGGCGAACGCGCCGGTCGACGGCTACGGGGTCGGCACCAATCTGGTCACCGGGTCGGGGCATCCGACCTGCGGGATGGTCTACAAGATGGTTGCCCGTTCCGGGGACGATCCCGCCGGGCCGCTGCAGCCGGTGGCGAAGCGGTCGAAGAACAAGGCGACCGTCGGCGGCCGCAAGTACGCCGTCCGGCGGATCGACGAGGCCGGCCGGGCGGAGGCCGAACTGGTCGGGGTGGACCTGCGCCCCGACGCCGACCGCAACGACCGCGAACTGATGGTCGAACTGGTCCGCGACGGCCGGATCGTCGGCCGCACCGATCTGGAGGCCGCCCGGGAGCGCCACCGGGCCTCCTTCGCCGAGCTGCCGCCGAGCGCGATGAAGATGTCGCGCGGGGAGCCGGTCATCCCGACGCTGTACCTGGGCGAGGACGCCCACTACCCCGGAGCCGAAGCATGAGCCGAGCCCTGATCGTCGTCGACGTGCAACGCGACTTCTGCGAGGGCGGTTCCCTCGCGGTCACCGGCGGCGCCGCGGTCGCCGCCGCCATTTCCGAACTGTTGGGCAGCGACCACGGTTACGACCAGGTGGTCGCCACCCGGGACCACCACATCGATCCCGGTGACCATTTCTCCGCCGACCCCGACTTCGTCGACAGTTGGCCGCCGCACTGTGTGGCCGGCTCCCCCGGTGCGCAGTTCCACGACAACCTGGTCCGGCGCGACTTCGCCGCGGAGTTCGAGAAGGGGCAGTACGCCGCGGCGTACAGCGGTTTCGAGGGGGTCGGTGCGCCGGGCGGGACCGTGGTCGGGCAGTCCCTGGACGCCTGGTTGCGCGACCACGGGGTCACCGCGGTCGACGTGTGTGGGATCGCGACCGATCACTGTGTCCGGGCGACCGCGCTGGACGCGGCCGAGGCGGGGTACGCGACCACCGTCCTGCTGCCGTTGACCGCCGCGGTCTCCCCCGACCGGATTCCGGAGGTCACCGCCGAATGGGCGGCGGCCGGCATCGCGATCGACACCGGGGCCATTGATGACCAGGAAACCGACGAAGAGGACAACGATGACTGAGCCCGCCCAGAAGCCGCCCGCGGTCACCCGGATCGCGCGTCGGCGCGCGTTGCCCGGCCAGGAGGAGGCGTACGAGGACGACGTGCGCGAGATGTTCGCCCTGATGAAGAAGCATCCCGGTTTCTGCGCCGCCGAGCTGATCCCGCCGGCCGAACCGGGGGGTGACTACCAGGTGGTGGTGAACTGGGATTCCGAGGCCCAGCTGGCCGAGTGGGACGACTCGGCCGACCGGCACGCGATTCTGCAGCAGATGAAGGCCCACGCCGAGGGTGAGCCGGAACACCGCCGGCTGTCCGGCCTGGAGGCCTGGTTCGAGGGCCCGGTGGTGCCCGCGTCGATGAAGCCGCCGCGGGCCCGGATGGCGGTGGTCACCTGGATGGGGATCTGGCCGCTGGCGTCGCTGTTCATCTACTTCCTGACCCCGATCTGGAACCGGATCGGGCTGCCCTTCCTGGTGGGCACCGCGATCAACGTGGCACTGATCGTGATCTGCATGACCTGGATCGTGGCGCCCCGGTTGACCCGGTGGATGCAGTGGTGGCTGGTGCCGAAGAAGAAGGGCGAGCCGAAGCAGGCGTGAGGTTCAGCCCTGCAGCCGGGTCTTCACCCGGTCCAGCAGGGCGGCGGCCCGGTCGTCGGTGAACACCTGTTCCAGTGCCATCGGCCGCTGGTCGGGGCCGGCGAGCGGGACCCGCCAGTTCGGGTACTGCCAGCTGGTGCCCGGCTGGTTCTGCGTACGCAGGTCCCCGACCGCGTCCGGCAGCGCGATCCCGAGCATCCGGGCGTCGGTGGTGGTGAGGAAGTCGTGCAGTGCGCGGACCACCGCGTCGGGGCCGGGATCGGTCCCCAGCAGGCCGGCGCGGACCAGCTGGTCGATCCACAGTTGCCGTTCGGCCCGGGCTCGGTCCAATTCCTGGTCCAGAGGTTCGGTCAGCATCCCGAGCCGATGCCGCAGCCGGACATGGGCGCCGGCCAGGTAGCCCGCGGTCGGCGGCAGGTCATGGGTGGTCACCGAGGCCAGGCAGTACTCCCGCCAGCGCTCGGCCGGCAGCGGGTCACCGTGCTCGTCGGCCTCGAACCACAGGATCGAGGTGCCGAGAATGCCGCGCCCGGCGAGGTAGTCGCGGACCCAGGGCTGGACCGTGCCGAGATCCTCCCCCACCACCAGGGCGCCGGCGCGCTGGGCCTCCAGCGCGAGGATGCCGATCAGGGCGGTGTGGTCGTAGGTGACGTAGGTGCCGTGGGTCGCGGCCATCCCGCGCGGCACCCACCACAGCCGGAACAGGCCGATGATGTGGTCGACCCGCAGTCCGCCGGAGTGGCGCAGGATCGAGCGAAACATGTCGCGATAGACGGCGTACCCGGTCTCGGCCAGCCGGTCCGGGCGCAGCGGCGGCTGCCCCCAGTCCTGGCCGAGCTGGGAGTACTGGTCCGGCGGGGCTCCGACCCCGATCCCGGCAGCGAACTGGTCGTCCAACGCCCAGGCATCGGCGCCGGCCGGATTGACCCCGACCGGCAGGTCGTGCACGATGCCGAGCCCCATGCCGGCATCCAGCGCGGCGGCCTGGGCGCTGCGCAGTTGCTCGTCCAGGCACCACTGCAGCCAGCAGAAGAACTCGATCTCCTCGGGATGCTCGGCGCGGAACCGGGTTACCGCCGCACCGCCGACGGCGCGGTACTCATCGGGCCATTCCCGCCAGTCCCGGCCGTACCGCTCGGTGAGGGCCGACCAGGTCGCGAAATCGGAGAGGCCCGGTCCCTGCCGGGCACAGAAGGCGTCGAAGGCGATCCGGCGCCCCGGCGTGAGCCCGGCGGCGTAGACAATCTCCAGTGCCTGTCGCTTGGCGTACCAGACCGAATCCCGATCGATCACGTCCCGCCCGCCGACCTTCTCCTCGAGGTCGGCCCGCAGCGCACGCACCCGGATCAACGAATCGGGGTGGAGGTAGGCGTACTCGGCGATGTCCTCGACCCGCAGGTAGAGCGGGTTGAAGAAGCGGCGGCTGGTCGGGTAGTACGGCGACGGCTCGACCGGCAGACCCGGTTCGGCGGCACACAGCGGATTGACCAGGACGTAGTCGGCCCCGTGCCGGGCGGCCGACCAGACCGCCAACTGGGCCAGGTCGGACAGGTCACCCACTCCCCAGGAGCCGCCCGAGCGTACGCTGTAGAGCTGCGTGTTCAGCCCCCAGAACCGGCGCCGACCCAGTTTCTCGGGAATCCCCAGCCACTGCGGGGTCACGATCAGGGGGGCCGTGGCGGTCTGCTCCCCGCAGGTCGCGCGCAGCGTGTGATAGCCGGTCGGCATTCCCTCGGGCAGCCGGAAGGAGGCCTCCCCGATCCGGTGGCCGTCGATCTCGCGGTCCTCGGCCCAGTTGTCGATCTGGGCCACCGCGGCCCCGCCGCCGGTTTCGAATTCGACCCGGACGTCGACCGCGGCACCGGCGGGGACGTGCACCTCGAAGGTGACCGCGGCGGTGTCGGTGGTGATCACGGTGGGCGGGAGCAGCCGGCGCCAGGCCCGGATGCGGACCTCGGCCAGGGCGGACGCGATCGCGGCCGGGGAGCCGGCTTCGACGTCGAGGGCCCGCAGCACCGCGATCAGGGTCGGTGCGCCGACCACGGTGGGATTGTTCTTCCAGTCGACGAACTCGGTGGCGACCCCGTAGTGCCCGGCCAGCTCACGCAACTCCGGGCTCGGCGGCACCGGCTGCGCCGCGGGCGGCGGGACCGGTGCCGGCGTCTGCTCGCCGGTCACCACGCTCGCGATCCCGGGAGCGCCGGGGTCGACCTCGACCCAAGCGGCCTCGGTGACCTCGGGAGCCGGCATCGGCTCGGGGTGGGGACGCGGGTCCGGAGCAGGGTTCACGAAAGCCTCACTGAGAGATCGGGGTCATCGGGGGCACCACGGGCAACAGCCTCACGGGAAATATAGCGACGCCGGCGGACAGTTTCCCGGCAGGAATCACCCGCGTCGGATCACCACGGTGCGACCGGCCAGATCGTGCAGGGTCTGCCGTTTCCGGTTGCCGAGCGCCCAGAGGAAGTCGATCAGCGGGAACAGGAAGTACAGCGCCCCGAACCGCGCGATCGCGGCGACCAGGGCGCGCAGGAACGCGCCACCGAACCCGACCGCTCCGGGGGCCGCTGCCGAGCCGGTCACTCGCAGGCGCAGCAGCTTCTTGCCCGGCGTCCACCCGAATCGGGCCACGAAGAGGGTGTCGTAGAGCAGGAACAGGACGAACCACAGGCCCATCATCACCATCGAGGCCGTACGGAAGGACTCCGGCGGATCGGGCAGGCTGGTCGCCCCGGCCCGGACCGCCTCCAGCACCTGGTTCGAGTACGCCACATTCGCCTCGGCGAACCCCGGCAGCAGGGAGAACAGCACCCCACCCAGCGCCAGGTACAGCAGCAACACGAGCAGGTCGTCCAGCACCCGGGCCACCAGCCGGGCGCCGATGCCGCCGTACCCGGACTCCCCCGCGGGTTCCGCGCCCGGCGTACGCTCCCGGACCTCGCGGGACCAGGTCAGGGAGTCCCAGTACCGTTCCCGCCGGGCGTCCAGCGGGTCGGCGTACCAACCGGGCGGGGCGGCGTGCCGCCCCGGGGGAACCGGAGGGGTGCCGACGGGGATCTGTTCGCTCACCGTCCCAGCCTAGGGCGCCAGCCAGTGCACCCGCTCCCCGTGCCAGCCGGCGCGGGCGAGCGGGTGCCCGTCAAGGGCGAGCAGAGTGCCCGGTGGCCCGGACCAGCCGTCGGCGGGCACCCGGTCGGCGATCCGACCGATCGCCCGCTCCCCCTCCAGCGACACCCAGTGCACCGGCAGGGACTCGATCAGGTCGCACAGCCGATCCCGGTCCTCCCGCGGCAGGTACATCGCGGTGAACGAATGCAGCACCACCGGGGTCAGCCCGGCCGGTACCTGCGCGACCGCCGTCGGCAACATCTCCAGCGCCTCGCCGCGGATCCGCGGCGGCGGCTGCGCGGCAGCGATCGCCAGGGCGGCGTGCAACCGGCGCTGCCGCTCGTCCTGGTCGGGCCACACCAGCGATTCCAACCAGCGGGCGTCCGCGGGGTCAGCCGGGTCCAGCGGGTTGCGATCCACCCCCAGCCGCCAGGCCACCTCGGGGCGGGCGTACGCCGGGCCGGACCCCGACACCACGCACTCCAGCACCGGCTCCCCGGGCAGTTCGGCCACCGTACGCCCGGCCCGGTCGCTCCAGCGGTACCCGTACCGGTCCGGGAGCAGGCACAGCCCGGCCGAGGACCCTACCTCGATCAGCGCGAGCGGTCCCGGGAGGGCGGCCAGGACCGGGGCGAGCACCGCACAGCGGCCCGCCTCGTTGGTCTGGGTCTCCCGTTGCAGGATCAGCTCGCGGACCGGCGTCCAGTGCTCGGCGATCCACCCGGACAGGTCCGGGCCCGGCTGCAGCGGCGCCTCGAAGTAGCGCAGCGCGGCCAGGAAGAGATTGGGTTGGCGTTTCATTCCGGGCAGCGTGTCGAGCAGTTCCAGGACCGGATCGGTCTCCGCGATCCACGACGAAACCCCTTGCCAGGTCGGAGATGACCGAGCCTCCTCGGCGAACCGGCGGTAGAGCGCGGCCACCGGTGCCGCCGCGAAGTAGTGTCCGGGCATAGGCTTCAGGCTACGGAACGATCCGGCGGAATTGGCCGTCGGACTGACACAATGATGCTCACTATGGAAAAAATCGGTCGCTATCGCTTGACCCGTCGCCTCGGCTCGGGTTCGTTCGCGACCGTCTGGCTCGGCCACGACGACGATCTGGATGTTCCGGTCGCGGTCAAGGTCCTGGCGGAGAACTGGGCCGACAACGACGACGTGCGGGGCCGGTTCCTCGGCGAGGCGAAGTTGATGCGTCGCATCCACGATGAGCGGTTGGTCCGGGTCTACGACATCGGCTCGCTGGCCGACACCCGGCCGTACTTCGTGATGGATTACTGCAATGGGGGTTCGCTGAACGATCTGCGGCAGTTCCCGCGCTCGCTGCCCGAAACCCTGCGGCTGTGTGCCGAGGGCTGCCGGGCCCTGCACACCCTGCACACCAACGGGGTGATCCACCGCGATGTGACCCCCGGGAACCTGCTGTTGCACATCGAACAGTCCGGGATCACCCGGGTGAAGGTCGCCGATCTGGGGGTGGCCAAGCAGATGATGGATCAGGCCGGCGCCACGATGACCGCCGGCACCCCGGCGTACATGGCACCGGAGCAGGCGATGGGCGAGAAGCTCGACCCGCGCGCCGACATCTACGCGATGGGCTGCGTGATGTACGCCGTCCTCACCGGTCGACCGCCGTTCCAGATCCGCAATCTGACCGATCTGTTGCGGCGCAATCCGCAGGATCGCCCCGAGCCGCTGCCGGCCCGACTGAACGCGCCGCCGGCGCTGGAGGGCCTGATGACCGCTGCGGTCTCCCATGACCCGGCGCGTCGCCCGCCGACCGCGCTGGCGATGGCGGAGGCCATCGAACGGATCCTGGATCATCAGCCCGACCCCGCCGATGTACCCACGACCCATCGCAATCGGATTCCGCCGGTCGCCTCCTCGGCACCCTCGGCTCCCTCTGCCCCGTCGGTGCCGCCGGCCGCGTCGCTGCCCTCGGCCCCGTCGATGCCGCCCAGCGCGGAGGCCAATCCGTTCGCCGCCCCGGGTACGCCGCAATCGTACGGGGCCGCGACCGGGTCGCCGTTTGCGCAGCAGCAGGTCCAACCGTTCGTCGGGTTCACCCCGACGATGACGCCGCGCTCGGTGATCGAGCCGCAGCCTGAGTCGGACCAGCGGACGTCCGGGGTCTTCTGGGCGCTGATGGGCCTGATCGCGATCCTGGTCTTCGCTGCCGCGCTGTTGATCACCCTGGCCATCGTCGGCTGAGTGGGCGCTTCCTGACCCTAGTGGCGCTTGAGGGCCCACTCCCGGATCAGGTCGATCCGCGCCTGTAACTGGGCCTCGTCGGCGGCGGCCGAGGGTGGTCCGCCGGTGGATTCGACCAGCTTGTTGTGGATCACCCCGTGCGGCAGGTCGGTGCGATGGTGCCAGGCGGCGACCAGCCCGTTCAGTTCCTTGCGCAGGGCGCGCAGCCGCTGGTGGGTGGCCTGCCCGACGCTGCGCTGTTCGGCCGGCGGTTTGGCCTGCTCGCGCCGCAACTGCTCGGCCTGGCGCTGGCGCAGCGCGGCCTTGACCTCCTCGGGATCCAACAGCCCGGGCAGGCCGAGGAAGTCGAGCTCCTCCTCCGACCCGGCCATCGCCTGCAGCCCGAAGTCGTCCCCGTCGTAGACGACCTTGTCGAAGTCGGCCTCGGAGGCCAGGGCGGTGAACGAGCCCTCCTCGAGGTCGGCGTCGGGCGTGTTTCGCTCGGTCGCGGCCTGCTCGAGCAGCAGCTCGGACTCCTCCTGCGCGGTCCGGGTCTTCAGCACGTGGTCGCGCTGCACCTCCATCTCGGAGGCGAAGCCGAGCAGGTTGGACACGCTCGGCACGAACACCGACGCGGTCTCCCCCTTGGTCCGGGCCCGGACGAAGCGGCCGACCGCCTGGGCGAAGAACAGCGGGGTCGCGGTGGTGGTGGCGTACACCCCGACCGCGAGGCGGGGCACGTCGACGCCCTCGGAGACCATCCGGACAGCGACCATCCAGCGGGCGTCGGAGTCGGCGAACTGCTGGATCTTCTTCGAGGCCTGTTTCTCATCCGAGAGCACCACCGTCGGCTGGGTCCCGGTGATCCCCTTCAGGATCCGTGCGTACGCCCGGGCGTGCTCCTGATCGGTGGCGATCACCAGCCCGCCGGCATCGGGTACGCCGCGGCGTACCTCGGCCAGGCGTTTGTCGGCGGCGTTGAGCACCGCGGGGATCCAGGCACCGTGCGGATCGAGGGCGGTGCGCAGGGCCTGGGACTGGATGTCCTTGGTCAGCGGGGTCCCGAGCCGGGCGTGGATCTCGTCGCCGGCCTTGGTCTTCCACTGCATGTCCCCGGAGTAGGCCAGGAAGATCACCGGGCGGACGATTCCGTCGGCCAGCGCCTCGCCGTAGCCGTAGGAATAGTCCGCGGCCGAGCGCAGCCCGCCCTGGCCGTCGGGTTCGTAGCGGACGAACGGGATCGGGTTCGCATCGGAGCGGAACGGGGTACCGGTCAGCAGCAGCCGGCGCCGGGCGGGTTCGAAGGATTCCCGGACCGCCTCGCCCCAACTGAGGGCATCGCCGGCGTGGTGCACCTCGTCCAGGATCACCAGGGTGTTGTGCTGCTCCACCCGGATCCGCATCGCCAGTGGGTTGGTCGCGACCCCGGCGTACGTCATCGCGACGCCGTGGAACTCGCGGGAGTGCCGCCCCTGCTGGGCCCCGAAGTTGGGGTCGATCGCGATCCCGACCCGGTCGGCGGCGTTGGCCCACTGGGTCTTCAGATGCTCGGTCGGGGCGACGATGCAGATCCGGTCGATGATCCGGCGCTGCAGCAGATCCTGGGCCACCGTCAGCGCGAAGGAAGTCTTGCCCGCGCCCGGGGTGGCCACGGTGAGGAAGTCCTTCGGGCTCTCGGCGCGGTAGAGCTGCAGCGCCGCGGCCTGCCAGGCCCGCAGGTTCTGGGCGGTGCCCCAGGCGGCCTTCTGCGGGAAGGCCGGGGAGAGGCCCTTGCCCTTGGTCCGCAGGTCCGGGACGTCGTTGAAGAGGTCTCCTGCGTACTCATCGGACTGGCTGCTCACTGGCCCCATGGTAGGCGACCGGGCCCAGCGCCCCGGCTCAGTCCCGAACCACCCCGATCCGCAGACTCGCCGCCACCGCGGCGAGCGCGACCAGGCACAGCGCGGCCAGGGTGAGGGCGAACATCGGTCCGATCGCGAGCCGGGGCAGGGCCCAGGCGAACAGTGTTCCGGCCAGCGCGGTGACCAGGCTGGTGCCCAGCGCCTCGGCCGACTGCAGGGAGGCGTTGTTGCGGCCCTGCTGGGCGGTCGGCGACAGCGTCATCACCGCCAGCCCGGTACTGGCGGTGGCCAGGCCCATCCCGAACCCGCCGCAGGTCCAGGCCAGGGCGGCCAGCCACGGCCACCAGTCGAAGGCCGCCTGGGCGGCGACCAGCCCGATCGCGACCACGATCGCGGCGGCGCCGACGGTGATCAGTTGATTGCGGGTCAGCGGTACCCAGGTGCGGGCCTGCAGCCACGACCCGACGAACCAGCCGATCGACCCGACGGTCAGGATGATCCCGGCCTGCAGTGGGGTCAGGTCCCCCTGCCGCTGCAGCATCAGCGGGATGAACGATTCCGCCCCGAAGAAGGCCCCGGCGAACAGGGCCCGGGACCAGATCACCGCCGGAATCCCGGCCGCCACCCGCCAGAATCCGGTCGGCATCATCCGGGTCAGCGCCGCCACCAGTCCCCCCGCTCCGGCGATCGCGGCCAGCACCGCCGGCACCGTCAGCGCTACGCCGAGTCGTTGCCCGGCGTACTGCAGCGCGATCACCGAGGCGACCAGGACCAACCCGATCCAGACCGCGACCGGGGTGGCCCCCTCCTCGACGCCCAGCGCCCCCTCGCGGGTGAGGCGGATCAGCGCGGGCGTGATCAGGACGGCCGCGATCACCACCAGCGGCACGATGCCCAGGAAGACCCAGTGCCAGGACCAGGTGCCGCTCACCGCGGCGGCGATCGGCGGCCCGACGAACCCGGGGACCACCCAGGCTGCGGAGATCCAGGTCATCATCACCGCCCGCTGCGGTCCCTCGTACGCCCGGGCGACCACCACGTACATCGCGACGTTGAACGATCCCGACCCCAGGCCCTGGACGAACCGGCCCAGCAGCAGCACGGTCATCACCGGGGCCAGGCCGGCCACCAGCAGGCCGGCGGTGAATACGAGCAGACCGGCGTAGAGCGCCGGGGTCGGACCGGCCCGGTCGGCGACCCGGCCGGCGGTGATGTTGCCGAGCAGACTGCCGGCCATGAACAGGCTGAACGACCACGCGTACCAGGCGACCCCGTTCAGATCGGTGGCCACGGTCGGCATCACGGTGGCGACCGCGATGGCCTCGAAGGCGGTCGCGAACACACCCGCGAACAGGCCCAGGGTGAGGGCACGATGGTCCGTCCGGGGGTCGTTGGGCATAGTCGTCACAGTAGCCGTCCTGGATCCGGCAGGTAGACTGCGCGTGTGAGCACATCCGTCAGCCCGAACCTGTCCACCACGCAGCCGCTGGGGCGTACCGAGACGATCGTCGAGGAGCGCACCGAGTATCGCTACGAGGAAGGCGACCATGAGCGCTTCTCGCACTATGTGCCCAAGGACAAGCTGACCGAGGCGATGGTGATGGGTACGCCGGTGGTCGCGCTGTGCGGCAAGGTCTGGGTGCCTTCGCGCAACCCCGATCGGTTCCCGGTCTGCCCGCAGTGCAAGGAACTGTGGCAGAGCATGAAGCCCGGCGGCGATGACGGCAAGGGTGGCGACAAGGGCAGCGACGGGCAGTGACGCCGTGGCGCGCACGCTGATCGCGATGCGGCACGCCAAATCGTCGTGGGCCGAGCATCTGCCCGACCATGACCGACCGCTGGCGGCCCGCGGCCGCCGCGACGGGGTGGCCGCCGGCAACTGGCTGGCGAGCCGAGGACTCCACCCGGATCTGGTGCTGTGTTCGGGCGCAGTCCGCACCCGGCAGACCTGGGAGCGGGTGTACGCCGGTGGCGTCCGCGCCGGGACCGTGGAATACACTGACGCGCTGTACGACGCCGATCCGGCGGAGGTGCTGACGTTGCTGCGCCGGGTCCCCGACACCGTGCAGACGCTGCTGGTGATCGGTCACAACCCCACGACCGAGCAGTTGGTGGCCCGCTTGGCCCGCGGCACCGGGAACCCCGACTGGTGGGCGTCAATGGCCCGCAAGTTCCCGACGTCGGCGATCGCGGTGCTCGAGGTCCCCGGCTCGTGGGCCGAGTTGGCACCGGGTCGCGCGAACCTCAGCTGCTACGAGGTTCCCCGCGGCTGAACCGTCAGCAGCACCCGAGGGTCCCGACCTAGTACTTTGATGTATGTCGAAACTGATCTGGGTTCGACGGACCGGAAGGACCCCTGGATGTCCCGTCTCCAACTTGCCCTGAATGTGGCCGACCTCGATGCGGCGATCGCGTTCTACGGGGCGTTGTTCGGCACCGAGCCGGCCAAGCGCCGACCGGGGTACGCCAACTTCGAGATCGCTGATCCCCCGCTGAAGCTGGTGCTGTTCGAGGATGCCGAACAGACCGGGACGCTGAATCATCTCGGGGTCGAGCGCGCCAGCGTGGCGGAGGTCCACGCCGAGAGCCGACGTCTGCGCGAGAGCGGAGTCGCGGTGGAACTGCCGGCCGACGAGGAGTGCTGCCACGCGTACCAGAACAAATTCTGGGTCACCGGCCCCGACGGTCAGCGGTGGGAGAACTATGTGGTGCTCGCCGACTCGACCCCCGAACTCGAGGGCCTGCGGGTCCTGCCCACCGCCGACGGCACCTGCTGCACGACGGCGTAGCCGTCAGTAGCGGTAGCTGTCGGGCTTGAACGGACCTTCCACCGGCACCCCGAGGTAATCCGCCTGCTTCTGGGTCAGCGTGGTCAGGCGTACGCCCAGGGACCCAAGGTGCAGCCGGGCGACCTCCTCGTCCAGGTGCTTGGGCAGCACGTAGACCCCGGTCGGGTACTGCTCGGGCTTGGTCCACAGCTCGATCTGGGCCAGCACCTGGTTGGTGAAGGAGTTCGACATCACGAAGCTGGGGTGACCGGTGGCGTTGCCCAGGTTCAGCAGCCGGCCCTCGGACAGCACCAAAATCGCGTGCCCGTCGGGGAAGCGCCACTCGTGCACCTGCGGCTTGATCTCGATCCGCTCGACCCCGGGCAGCGCGGCCAGACCGGCCATGTCGATCTCGTTGTCGAAGTGACCGATGTTGCCGACGATCGCCTGGTGCTTCATCTGCGCCATCTGTTCGGCGCTGATCACATCGAGGTTGCCGGTGGCGGTGATGAAGATGTCGCCCAGCCCGATCACCTCGGCCAGGGTCGCGACCTGGTAGCCGTCCATCGCGGCCTGCAGCGCACAGATCGGGTCGATCTCGGTCACGATGACCCGGGCGCCCTGCCCGGACAGCGACTCCGCACAGCCCTTGCCGACATCGCCGTAGCCGCACACGACCGCGACCTTGCCGCCGATCAGCACGTCGGTGGCGCGGTTGATCCCGTCGATCAGCGAGTGGCGCACGCCGTACTTGTTGTCGAACTTGGACTTGGTCACCGAGTCGTTCACATTGATCGCCGGGAACAGCAGCGCCTGGTCGCGCGCCATCTCGTTGAGCCGCAGCACGCCGGTGGTGGTCTCCTCGGTCACCCCGCGGACCGCCGCGGCGAGCGCGACCCAGTCGGTCCGCTGCTCGGCGAGGTTGCCGCGCAGCAGGTCCAGAATGACCCGGTACTCCTCGGAATCGTCCTCGGTCGGCTCCGGCACCGCGCCGGCCTTGGTGAACTCGACCGCCTGGTGCACCAGCAGAGTGGCGTCCCCACCGTCGTCCAGGATCATGTTCGGCTGGCCACCGTCGGGCCAGTTCATGATCTGCTCGGCACACCACCAGTACTCCTCGAGGGTCTCGCCCTTCCAGGCGAACACCGGGACCCCGGCCGGGGCGTCCGGCGTACCGTTGCCGACCACGATCGCGGCGGCGGCGTGGTCCTGGGTGGAGAAGATGTTGCAGGAGGCCCAGCGGACCTCGGCCCCGAGCGCGGTGAGCGTCTCGATCAGCACCGCGGTCTGCACGGTCATGTGCAGGGATCCGGCGATCCGGGCGCCGGCCAGCGGCTTGCTGTCCCCGAAGCGATCCCGCATCGCCATCAGGCCGGGCATCTCGTGCTCGGCCAGGGTGATCTCCTTGCGTCCGAAGTCGGCCAGGGAGAGGTCAGCAACGCGAAAGTCCATGGCGGCAAGCCTAGTAAGTCAGTAGATGAAGATCGGCAGCATCTCGGGGTGGCGGGCGTGCACGATGGACAGGAACACCACCGCGTCGAACAGCAGGTGGACGCACAGCACGTACAGCAGCGACCGGGTCCGCCGGAACAGGTACGCCTGGAGCAGCGCGAACGGGGCGGTCAGGAACGGTCCCCAGGCCTGGTAGCCGAGCTCCCACAGGAAGCTGACGAATATGATCGCCTGCAGCAGGTTCGCCGCCCAGAAGCTGAAGTGCCGCGAATAGAGCGCGAAGATCGTGCAGATGAAGAAGAACTCGTCCCAGGAGCCGACGAAGTTCACCCCGACGAAGAACCGCAGCACCTCGGTCCAGTCGGCCAGTGGCGGCCAGTTCAGATAGGTGCCGCTGCGTACGAAGTAGAACGGCAGCACCAGCCAGCCGATCGCCGGGACCGCGATCAGGTACGCCCACATCCCTCGGGTCCACTTCTCCCCCGACAACCACTGGAAGCGGACCGCATGGTCGCCGTACCCGAACCGGGACAGCAGATAGGGCATCGCGACCGCCAGCGCCAGGACCGTGCCGAGCAGGGCCATGTTCGCCCAGGAGACGTTGGCCCGCACCGACACCGTGGAGACGATGATCAGCCCGACCCCGATCAACAGCAGGTCGCGCAGCAGCACCCGATCCAGCCAGACGCAGGTGACGATCGCCGCGGCCAGCACCGCGTACCCGACCGGCGCCCACTCCAGCGCGAACAGAAAGAACGCCGACCCCGACATCAGCGTCGCCGGGATCAGCGACCGGGACAGCCCCGGCCGGCGCGGGACCAGACCGTGCGGATCGGTGATGCTGGCCGTCCGATCGACGACTTCTTCCACGCGGTCCACGGCGCCTCCCGGTCGGCTCAGGAGTCGGGGAACCCCGGCAGGAACCCGGTCCGTCCCAGCCCGATGCCCAGGTACGCCACGGCGAACAGCCCGGAGTGCAGCAGGTAGGCGTACCGCTCGAGCTCGTCGCCGTCGGTGTGGCTGATCGGGCAGACCCGGACCTCGTGCTGGTCGGCGGTGTTGACCAACCGGTTGCGGGCCACCCGGACCAGGTCTCCCCCGTTCCCGTCGTCGAGCACGATCAGCACCGGGCGCCGGTCCTGGGGGCCGTCCTCGAACGGGTCGGCGAACAGATCACGCCGCTCGGCCGCCTCGATCAGCGGAAGCAGCGCATCGGCGTCCGCGGCCAGCGCCGGCCGGCCGGTCGCCTGACGCAGCCCCTCGGCGACCCGGCGCGCGGCACGGGCGGCCAACACCGACCCGCCCCAGACCAGGGGTTCCGCGTCGGCCAGGGCGACCGCGAGTTCCTTGGCCGGGTTCACCGACAGGTCGCGGTACGGGCTGCAATCCTCGGAGATCAGGTCGACGGTCTCGGCGACGTGCTGCGCGGTCACCTCCGGCCCCAGTCCCACCCGGGCCAGCGCCTCCAGCATCACCAGCGCGGCGGCCATCGGGTCGGCGCTGCCGGTGGGCAGCAGCGTGGTGCTGCGCGAGGCGGTGTAGTCCACGATCATCGAGTTCTCGGGGCAGGCCAGCAGCACGTGCGCGCCCCGGCGGACAGCCTCGCGGACGGTGACCACCAGGTCGGGCGTCCCGCCCTCCGGCGCGAGGACGACCACCACATCGAGCGCCCCGACCCAACCGGGCAGCCCGGGCGCGGGCCAGGCGACGAACGGCACCGGGCAGGTCGGCTCCAGCACCGCGCGGATCAGCCGGGCCTCGGACCCGACCGCGATCACCGCGCGGGGCCGTTCCACGCCGAGGGCCGCGATCGTCTCGGCGGAGCGTTCGGCGGCGGTCCGCAGCCGGGCCCCCGCGCCGGCCAGATGCCGCAGCATCGGCTCGGCCCGGGTCAGCCGCTCGCGGTCCTCCAGCCGGGAATCATCGAAGCCGGACTCGCTCATCGCGGCGCTCCGGGGCGGCGGGCGGAATCGATCAGCATGCTCGGCACCTGATCGATCACCGGATAGATCAGGCCGCAGTCGGCACCGGTACAGACCAGTTCGGACCGCTCCGGGTCGACCGCGAGCGCGCTGTGGCAGTTCGGGCAGACCAGGATGTCCAGCAGTTCGGGGGACAACTCGATGCTCATCTGTGCTCCTCAGTTGCCGCGGACCAGGGCGAGGACCTCGTCGCGCAGCGCCTCCATCGTGGACGGTTCCTTGGCCTCGACATTGAGTCGCAGCAGCGGCTCGGTGTTGGAGGGTCGCAGGTTCACCCACCAGGAGTCGCCGGTGATCATCAGCCCGTCGGGGTAGTCGATCTCCCCGCGTCCGGCGAACGCCGCGGCGACCCGCTCGGTGACCACCTTCGCGTCGGCGACGGTGGAGTTGAGTTCACCGGAGGCGGCGTACCGGTCATAGCTGCGGACCAGTTCCGACAGCGGCCCCTCGACCCGGCCGAGCAGGGCCAGCACGTGCAACCCGGCCAGCATGCCGGTGTCGGCGGACCAGAAGTCGCGGAAGTAGTAGTGGGCGGAGTGCTCGCCGCCGAAGATCGCGTTCTCCTCGGCCATCAGCGCCTTGACGTAGGTGTGGCCGACCTTGGAGGTGGCCAGCCGGCCGCCGGCGTCGGCGACGACCTCGGCGACGGTGCGGGAGGTGATGGTGTTGATCACGATCGTGCCGCCGGGTTCGCGCTGCAGTTCCTGATCGGCGATCAGCGCGGTGATCGCCGACGGCGAGACCACCGCCCCGGTCTCGTCGATGATGAAGCAGCGGTCGGCGTCCCCGTCGAAGACCAGCGCCAGGTCGGCGTTGTGCTCGCGGACCGCGGCCTGGGCGTCGCGCAGGTTGCGCGGTTCCAGCGGGTTCGGCTGGTGATTGGGGAAGCTGCCGTCGAGTTCGAAGAACAGCTCGATCAGCTCCAGATCGAGCGAGCCGAGAACCTCGGGAACGGTGTGCCCGGCCATCCCGTTGCCGGCATCGACCACGACCTTGAGCCGGCGGATTCCGGACAGGTCGACCAGGGCGTGCAGGTGCTTGGCGTAGGACTCCAGCAGGTCCTGGTTGCGCAGTTGGCCGTGTCCGGTCGGTGCGGGCTTCGGATCGGCTGCCTCGTACGCGTACGCCTGGCGGGCGATCTCGACCAGCATCTTCGGGGTGATCGGGCGGGCCTCGGCCAGACAGAACTTGATGCCGTTGTAGGAGGCCGGGTTGTGCGAGGCGGTGAACATCGCCCCGGGCACCTGCAGGATCCCGGAGGCGAACCACAGCTCATCGGTGCTGGCCAGGCCGATGTCAACGCAGTTGACCCCGCGGGACATCGCGCCGCGGGCAAAGGCCTCACTCAGCGCGACCCCGGATTCGCGCATGTCGCGCCCCAGGACGAAGGAGCCCCCGCTGCCGGCCACGTCCACGACATCGGCGAAGGCGACACCGAGGGCAAAGGCGCCGTCGGTGTCCCACTGGGCATCCGCGCCCCCGGCCAGGCCGCGGATGTCGTTGGCTTTGAAGATTTCCTGTTTCAGCATCGCCGTTCAGCCTATCCCAGCCGGTCGCGGCCACGCCGCAAACACCGGTTACGCGTCGGGGTCGGCCAGGACGGTCAGATGGCGCCGCCGGGCCAGTTCGACCACCGAGGCCCGCCGCTCCGGCTTGGGTTCGGGGTCGTAGGAGAAGCCGACCTCCCGGACGGCGTCGGCCAGGGCCAGCAGATCGTCGACCGGCGGCGGGGCCGGTTCATCGAGATCCGGCAGCCGGACGACCTCCCACCCGCGGGGCGCGGACAGGTTGTGCGAATGCTCCTCGCACAGGTCGTAGGAACCTGGTTCGTGTCGCAGCGCCAAGGGCCCGAGCACAGCCATCGAGTCGGCGTACACATAGGTGAGCGTCGCGATGGCCCGTCGGGAGCAGCCGGTGCGAGTGCATGCCCTGGGTTTCATCGCCGTCAGGCTACTCCGCGACCCCGGCTCGGTCGGCGGAACCCGCCGCGCGATTCACCAATCGTCTTCCTCGGTGCCGCCCAGGCCGTCGGGGTCGATCTCGTGGACCGGGATCAGGGTGAGCGCGGACAGCTGCTCCACCACCGTTCGGTAGACCAGGATCTGCAGGCCGCGGCGGGTGTGCGCCCGGTGCTCCAGCGGGCGGCGGTAGATCACCAGCCGGGCCGGGCGGTCACTGGTGGCCTCGATCGCCGCGGCCAGCGGGACCCGGTCCTCGTTCCAGTTCCCGGTGAGATCGGGGACGTCCTCGATCCCGATGTCGATCCCGGTCAGCGCCCGCGGACAGTTCTTCTGGATGGTGCGGATCGAGGTCTGCACGGCCTTGCCGAAGAACACCTCGCGGGGTTGCGGCGACAGCGGCCGGGCGGTCGGGCCGTACGCATTGGGCAGGGCCAGCGGTCCGCGCAAGCGGCGTCCGTGCCTGTTCGGTCGCCGACTCATCGGGCCACCCCCGGATCGTGCTGCGGCGCGCTCGCGCCGGACGCGCCGGCCGGCACGGTCAGCCCGGTGCTGGCCAGGCCCGGTCCGTTGGTGCTGCGCAGCACGACGCCCCCGTAGAGACCGGTCAGTTGGCCGGCGTCGACCAGGACCGCGGAGCCGGTCCCCGGGATCGACCAGGTGGCGGTGCCATGGGCGGGGACCTCCACATCGGCGCGGCCGACCTCCCCGGACTCGTCGAAGGCGGTGACCGGCACCACGGCGGTGGTATCGGCGGTGTTGCTGAGTTGCAGCGTCCCGGCGACCCCGTCGGCGGTCCCGATCGCGGCGACCGCGCGTCCCTGCAGCGGGTCGGCGGCGGCGGTGAAGGCGACGTCGTCGGCGGAGACCGCGCGGACCGAGGCGATGACCGGCTGGTCGGTGGTGATCCGGACGGCGGCGGCCGCCTCCTTGAGCCCGGCATCCAGGCGGATCGTGGCGGTGGAGCGGGCGTTCACGTCGAGCTGGTCGGCGTCGGCGGGAGCGACGGTCCCGTCGGCGGTGATGATCTCCACCCGCGCGGTGGTACGCCGCTCCCCCGGATTCGCGACCACGAGTTCGCGTTCGCCGGTCCCACCGGGGACCGCGGGGATGACCTGGCTGGTCCGGGGCAGCGTGGCGGGGGCCAGCCAGTCGGTGCCGGTGGCGGCGGTCCGGTCACTGGTGCGCTGGCGGACCACCGCGGCGACACGGCCGATGCTGGTGGTCAGGTGGACCGAGGTCGGGGTGTCACTGGTGAACAGTGACTCGACCGCGACCACCCGGGACGACTTCGCGTCGACGGTGATGCCCCGGCCACCGGGCGCGGCCCGTTCGCCGTCGGCCCCGAAGAACTGCAGATCGACGGTGGCCTGGGCGCTGTCGGGATTGATCAGTTCGATCTCGCTGCGGGCGTTCTCGGAGCTGTAGACGCCGGCGAACCAGGCCTCGGTGCTCGGTGTCAGGCAGCGGCTGACCGACAGGCCGCGGTCCAGCGCGGTGCGGCTACGGGCCAGTACGGCGGCACCGAACTCCGCGGAGCGGGCGCCGTCGGCCCGGACCTGGACCGGGGACTCGTTGCCGGGGCGGTGCACCAGGGCGCCCGCCGGGACCGGATCGGCCTGGGTTTCGCTGATCCGGCGGGCGGACAGGTCGCCCGGGACGGCGGCATCGGGGGCAGCCAGGGCGACGGTGCTCTCGGCCCGGTCGGTCGGCAGGGCGGGGCACAGCAGGTTGGCCTGCCCCTCGGTGCTGACCCGGTCGGCCGCGGCGGGCCGCTGGACCGGCAGAATCAGGGCGGCGACGACCAGGAAGCCGACCACGGCCACCGCGATCGCGACCGTGGCGTAGCGGGTGAGGGGGCTGATCCGGTTCATCGTCGGCCTCCTTCGGCGACGCGCCGGCCGACCGGCGCAGGTTCCTGGTCCTGTCGGCGCAGGGCGGGGGCGGCGAGTACGCAGACCACCACCAGACCGATCAGTTGGCCGGCGATCAGCCAGGGCCGCACCGGCGTACTGATCCCGTACTCCAGCCGGCCCGCGCCGGGGGGAATCTCGACGGTGCTGATCGCGCCGGCGGTGCGGACCGGGAGGACGTCGCCGTCGAAACTGACCCGCAGCCGCGGATCGGCCGGCTGATGCAGGACGAGTTGTCGGGACTGGGTGGCGACCGGCAGGTCGAGGTGCCCCTGCGGGGGTTGCGGCGTCTCCTGATCACCGACCCGGAGCACGACCCGGCCGGTGCTGCCCGGCACGGTCCACAACACCCGGTCGCCCTCGATCGCGGTCCCAGGGCCCAGGCCGGGGGTGTTCTGGATCCGGGCCCGCTGGTCGATATCGGCGCCGTGCACCCACAGATGGCCGATCTGCAGCGCGGTCAGGTCCCCGGCGAGAGTGTCGTCGGCGGTCCCGGCGAGCAGCCGGGTGACCAGGTTCGCGGTATCGCGAGGCAGGCTCGCCGAGCCCCCGAAGGCCAGTCCGCGGTCGGCGTCGCCGAGCCGGTTGCCGGCGCCGTCGAGCAGTTCCCAGCGGGCCGGTTCGCCGGTCAGGTCGATCGCCAGCGTCCGGGTGTACGCCGGGGCGGCCATCGCGTTGCGCACATAGGGCGGCAGGGCGTCGGACTGGGTCCGGGTCAACGGCGCCGTGCCGTGGGCCACCCACCAACCGGTCGCGCCGACGACCCCGCCCAGCAGCACCACGGCGGCGGCCAGGGACAGGATCCGGCGCGAGGCCGCCCGCCCGGGCACGCCGAGGGAGTCGGCGGCCACGGCGATCGCGAACACCAGGGCGCCGAAGGCGAGCAGCAGCCAGGTCAACACCTCCGGACGCACCCGCGTCCCCGCGGGCAGGGCGGTCGCCAGCAGGCCGGACGTGCCGACGGCGAAGACGAGCGCCACCACCGCGGTGAACCAGGCCCCCAGCACCAGCGGACCGCGCGGCTGCAGCGCGAGCGCGGCCAGGGCCGCCAGCCAGCACAGCCCGGCCAGGGCGATGCTGAGCCACAGCGGCGGCAGCCCCTCCCCCGGCGAGCGACCGACCAGCAGCGCCACCGCGGCCCCGGCGTCCGGTCGGCCGATCCCGGCATCGGGTCCCAGCGCGATCCGGCTGAACCCGTTCAGCAGGCTGGGCCACCACGGTGCCAGCAGCACCACCGGTACGCCGAGGGCGACCGCGGCCCGCTGGATCAGCGCCTTCTCCCGGACCAGCAGGCAGCCAAGCACCGCCAGCAGCACCGCGGCGACCCACAGCAGCGGCAGGAAACAGGTCAGGATCGTCAGCAGCGCGCCCGCCCCCCAGGCGGCCCGCCAGGAATCGGGCCCGGTGACCCCGGCCCGGACCCGCGCGACCAGCGAGACGAGGGTGCGGATCAGCAGCGGCAGCACCACCGCAACCACGGCGACCCCGATCGCCCCTCGGTTCACCGCTCCGATCAGCGCCGGGATCAGCGCGTACGCGACCGCGGCGGCCAGCCGGACCGGCTGGCGGGTGAGCACACGCCGGCCGAGCAGGTAGGCGCTCAGGAAGGACAACGGGACGCACCCGAGCACCACCAGCGAAATCAGCCATTCGGTCTGCCCGAAAGTGAGAGTGGAGCCGAGCGCGATCCAGGCGAGCCAGGGCGGCGCGCTCAGGCCGGGGCCGCCGACGATCGGATCCAGGTACGCCGCGTACGCCGCGGCCAGACTCGGCTGGCTGGGCAGCAGCATCGCGCCGGTGAGCCGCCCCGGACCGATCACGTTGCGGGCGGTCACCAGAGCGAGCACGATCAGGGCCAGGACGACCGCGGTGAAGGGATTGATCCAGACCCGGCGCCGCGGCGGTTCGGTGGTCGCGGCGAAGTCGTCGCCGGTGAGTTCGTCGACGCTGATGTCGACGTCGTGGGCGCCGACCAGGTGTTGCCAGCGGTCGCTGATGCCGCGGCCGGCGGCATCCAGGGTGTGCGTGAGGCCGGACCAGCGGCCGGGGCGCAGGCCTTTCACCCGGGTCTCGTCGAGGCCGGCGTACCTGGCCCGCAGGGCGGCGATCTGCGGACCGCTGCGGGAGAAGCGGCGCAGCGCGCGGAGTTCGTCGGCGGCCAGGTCGGGGGCCTTGCCGAGCAGGAAACCGAGGGCCCGCAGCAGGCTGGACAGGATCAGGGTCAGCGAGGTGGCCCGGCCCCGGTGTCCGGCCACGGTGAGCATGCCGAGGTAGCGGTCGGTGGCCGCCGGTGAGCCCTCCAGCAACTGGGCGTCGCGCAGACCGACGGTCCCGGCCTGCCGGTGCACGATCAGCGCCTCGGGAGTGGTGCTGACCTTGTAGCCGGCGGCGTTCGCGGCCCAGCCGAAGGCGACGCCGTCGCGGAACAGCGGAATCTCCGGGGCCATCCCGTCGAGTTTTTCCCAGGCCGGGCGGCGGACCAGCAGACCGCAGGAATTCAGGCCGAGGACACGCTGACTGGTGTATTGCTGCTGGTTGATCTCGCCGGGCTCCAGGTGCCGGTCCACCCGGCCGGAGTCGGTGATGGTGACGCCGAGTTCGCTGATCCGGGGCGGGTCGTCGCCGCGGGTGGGCTGCAGCAGCATCGGGCCGGTGACGTCGACCTGGTCGTCGCTGACCACATGGCGCAGCAGTTCGGCCAGCGCGTCCGGGGCGACGGTGATGTCGTCGTGCAGCAGCCAGAGCCAGTTGTGTCGCGGGTCGGGGCCGCCGGGCACGTGCTGGGCGGCGATCCGGGTCGCGTCGGCGAAGCTGGTGTCGGCCGGCGCCGTGTGCACCTCGTGGAACAGGCCGCTGGCCCGCATCAGGGCAGCGGTGTCGTCGGTGGAGCCGGTGTCCACGCCGAACCAGTACGTCGGCTGCACCGTCAGGTTCCGCAGCGAGGCCAGGGCCGCGGGGAGCCAGGCCGCGCCGTTGTGCGCGACCACGATGGCGACCACGTGCTCGGTACTGACATCCACCGGCGCCCGCTCGGTGTCCCGGTGGGCCCAGGCCCAGTCCGCGGGATCGACCCGGGCCCGACCGGCCCCGGCGGCGAACAGTGTCGGGTCCTCCGGCGGCAGGTCGTGATGGGTTTCGCGCTCGTGATCGGACGCCATCTGTACCTCTGCGGCTGTGTACTTCCGGACCGTCGTGCCGCGCCGATGGCCCGCTTCGGGTGCCCGACGCTACCCGACGAGCGCCCACATCCTATCCGGGGAAAGCGAGAGGGCGCCCGAAGGCGCCCTCATCGCTCACACCGCTCGCTTCTTCAGCTTCCGGCGTTCCCGCTCGCTCAATCCGCCCCAGATGCCGAATCGTTCATCGTGCATCAGGGCGTACTCGAGGCATTCGGAGCGCACGTCACAGGACAGGCACACCTTCTTCGCCTCGCGAGTGGAGCCACCCTTCTCGGGGAAGAAAGCCTCCGGATCGGTCTGGGCGCACAGGGCGCGCTCCTGCCAACCCAGCAGGCCGTCATCTTCCTGTTCTTCGACCAGGTAGAGCATTTCCTGCATGTTTCCTCCTCGACCCGTCCACCGAACCCGCCCGTCCGGTGAACATCACTGGTGAAATTACATCCATGTGAGACCACAGAGTCAAGGTCCGGGCATGCTGAGACAGGCCACAGGAGGCCAGAAAATGTGAGGGCGCACACATAACCGGCGCCCCGGTGTCACGACTCGACCGGCGGCTCCGGCGGGGTCCAGCGGGAGGAGGTGCCCCATCCCGATTGCGGGGCCGACCGGCCCCAACTGTCGGCGGCCTGCCCCTCGGCGGCGGCCCCGGCGGTCGTCCAGACCGCCCCCGCCCGCGGGTCGTGCACCTGCACCTGCACTTCCGGCACCGCCGCTTCGGCCGGGAGTTCGGGTGCGCTCTGCGCCGGCTCCGGTTCGGGCTCCGGTCGGGGCGCGGACAGATCCTGGGCGACGTGCCACAGCCCGGCCGCGGCGGCCACCTGCACCGCGACCCGGACCAGTTCGGCCGCACCGGCGAGCAGGCCGGCCGGATCGTCGAGGCGGGCCATCGCCGCGATCACTTCGAAGATCACCTCGACCGCCGCGGTCGCGGTCAGCACCAGGGCGCCCAGGCTCACCACCACCCGGGCACGGCGGGTGGGCGTCCCCCAGGCGGCACACAGCAGCAGCACCGGCACCAGCACGGCCACCTGGGCGAGAGGAATGATCGGCAGGGACGCCAGATCGGTGAGTTGCCCCGAGGTCATCGCGTACCGGGCACCGCGCACGATGGCCACGATCGCACCGAGGGTGACCGCGACCAGCACGACCCAGGCGATCGGCTCCCGGGCCGCCCGCACCCCGGGCAGCGCCGCATCGGCGTTCGTACTCACCCCACCCACCCCCTCTTGTCGGCTGCGGGTGTCAGCCTAGAGGGCACCTCCGACAGTTTTTGTGCGGCGCGCAGAAGCATCGGCGCGGACTGATTCAATGACCCGGTGACGACCTCTGAGATTGCCCCCGCCCGGATCACCGTCCTGGCCGGTGGCGTCGGCGGCTCCCGGTTCGTCCGGGGTGTCCGCGCGGCGTGGCCGGCGGCCCGGATCGATGTGATCGGCAACACCGCCGACGACATCTCCCTGCACGGGCTGCGGATCTGCCCCGATCTGGACACGATGATGTACGCGCTGGGTGGCGGGATCGACGCCGAGAAGGGTTGGGGTCGCAATGACGAGGGCTGGCGGATCGCCGAGGAGTTCGAGGCGTACGGGATCCAGCCGCGGTGGTTCCAACTGGGCGATCGCGACATTGCCACCCACCTGGTCCGCACCGAGTTGTACAACGCCGGCTACTCCAACACCGAGATCACCCTGGCACTGCAGACCCGCTGGCTGGGCGCCGACTCCCCGGTCCGGATCCTGCCGATGACCGATGAGCGGGTGGAGACCCACATCGTGGTCGCCGACCCGGAACAGAGTTCGGGGCAGCGCGCGATGCACTTCCAGGAGTTCTGGGTCCGCTACCGGGCCGCGCTGCCGGTGATCCAGGTCGTCCAGGTCGGCATCGATCAGGCGAAGGCCACCGACGCGGTGCTGGAGTCGATCTCCACCGCCGACCTGGTGCTCATCGCGCCGAGCAATCCGGTGGTCTCGATCGGCCCGATCCTGGGCGTGAGCGGCGTCCGGGCGGCGCTGCGGGCGACCCGGGCCCCGGTGATCGGGGTGTCCGGGATCCTGGGCGGCGCCCCGGTGCTGGGGATGGCCGACAAGCTCCTGCCGGCGATCGGGGTGGCGGTGAGCGCGGCGGCGGTCGGCCGCCACTACGGTCCGCGCAACCGTCCCGGCGGCATCCTGGATCGGTGGGTGGTCGATCAGCGGGACGCCGCCGCGGTGGCCGAGCTGGCCGCCGACGGGCTGGACGCGGTCGCGGTCGACACGATGATGACCTCCCCGGAGGCGACCGCCGCCTTCCTGCACACCGCGGTGGCCGCGCGATGAACCGCTTCGAGGTGTTCGCGCCGGCCGGGATCGGCGAGATCGGGCCGGGCACCGACCTGGCCGCGGTGATCGTCGCGGCGACCGAGCTGCGGGCCGGCGACATCGTCGTGGTGACCTCGAAGGTGATCTCCAAGGCCGAGGACCGCTACATCGACTCCGCCGACAAGGAGACCGCCCGCCGGGCGGAGTCCACCCGGACCGTCGCCCGCCGCGGCGGCACGGTGATCGTGGAGCACCGGCTCGGGCTGGTCCATGCCGCGGCCGGGATCGACTCCTCGAACGTGGCCCCGGGGCGTTCCCTGCTGCTCCCGGTGGACCCCGATGCCAGCGCCCGCGCCATTCGGGCCGGGCTGCAGGAGCGCGCCGGCGTACCGCTGGGCGTGGTGGTCTCCGACACCGCGGGCCGGGCCTGGCGGGTCGGGCAGACCGACCTGGCGATCGGATCCGCCGGGGTGCTGACCGTCGATTCCCATGTCGGGCGTACCGATTCCTTCGGCAACGATCTGCGGGTCACCGAGATCGCGGTGGCCGACGAACTGGCGGCGGCCGCCGACCTGGCCAAGACCAAGCTCGGGGGTCGCCCGGTCGCGGTGATCCGCGGCCTGGCGCACCTGGTCACCGAGTCCGACGGCAGCGCCCGCAGCCTGCTGCGCCCGGCCGAGGCGGACCTGTTCCGGCTGGGTCAGCGCGAGGCGGTGCTGTCGGCGGTGCTGGCCGCGACCGGGCAGCCGCAGCGGTACGCCGAACTGGTCGACCTGGACGGTGCCGAACTGCTCGACGCGATCACCGCGTCGATCCCCGACGATGCCGCGTGGGTCCGCCGTCTGCTCGCCCCGTACGCCTGAGTCAGGCGAACTCCGGACCGACCTCATCGGCGACCTTGGCCACCAGCGCCTTGATCGATTCGGCCTGACTGACCGGACAGACCAGGGTGATGTCATCGGTGGCCACCACGACGAGATCGTGTACGCCCATCACCGCGACCAGGTGCTCCGAGGCCTTGTTCAGCACCAGGTTGTGTCCGGCGTCCAGGATCATCGTGCGACCGTCCAGGGCGTTCCCGGCCTCATCGTGCGGCAGATGTTCGGCCAGCGAGGGGAACCCGCCGACATCGAACCAGCGGATCGGCAGCCGGACCGCGACCACATGGCTGCGGGCGCCGTCGATGCGCGCCCCGCGGCCGCGGGAGACCGGCTCCATGATGGCGTAGTCGACGCTGATCTTCGGCAGCCCGCCGAACATCTGCTCGACCTTGCCGGGATCCTCGGCGATCTCGGTGACGATCCGGTAGCAGTCGGGAACCAGGTGCTCCAGTTGGGCGAGCAGGGTGCGGGCCTGCCAGACGAACATGCCGGCGTTCCACCAATAGTTCTGCGAGTCGACGTAGCGCTGGGCGGTCTCCAGATTCGGCTTCTCGACGAACTCCGCGACCCGGCACACGTTCGGATGCTCCGGCAGCGGGGCCCCGCGGCGCAGATAGCCGTAACCGGTGTGCGGACTGTTCGGCACCACCCCGAAGGTGACCAGCGCGGTCGGATCCTCCTCGGCCACGGTGAACGCCTCGCGCAGCGCGTCCTGGAAGGCGGCGGTGGGCTCCATCAGTTGGTCGGCGGTGACCATCGCCACCACGGCCTCCGGGTCCTGCTGGGCGAGCACGGCGGCGGGCCAGGCGACGGCGTTCAGCGAGTCGCGGCCCTCCGGCTCACCGAGGATCCGCTCGGCGGCGAGTTCGGGCAGTTCGGCCCGCACCGTCTCGGCGTACCGGGCGCCGGTGCAGACCCAGACCCGATCGGCGCCGACCACGTCGACCACTCGCTCGTACGCCAGCCGCAACAGGGAGGTGTCCCCCACCAGATGCAGCATCTGTTTGGGCATCCCCTGCCGGGACAACGGCCACAGTCGCTTGCCGGACCCGCCTGCCATGATCACCACGTATCGCACCCGGGAAGCGTACCGAAATGGGGTCCGGGACGGCTGCGGCCTACCATGGGGCGGTGCCGACGATCAGTGATCTTCTCTCCTCGCGGGTGCGCGCATTGCCGTCCGCGCCGCTGCTGACCTGGTTCGAGGAGCCGGCGGGGCTGCGGACCGAGCTGTCCGCGCGGACCTTCGCGAACTGGGTCGACAAGACCGCGAACCTGATCGGCGACGAACTCGAGCTGGGCGAGGGCGACCGGATCCGGCTGGAGGTGCTGACCACCCGGCCGGGGCACTGGATGAGTCTGGTCTGGGTCCAGGCGGCCTGGCGCACCGGCGTCGAGATCGTGCTGGCCGGACCGGCCGATGCCGCGGTGACCGGCCCGGAGCCGGGGGCCGCGCGGGAGATCCCGACCCTGGCCTGTTCCCTGCACCCGCTCGGGATGGGCCTGCGGGACCTGCCCGCCGGGGTGATCGATTACGCCACCGAGGTACGCCTGCAGCCCGACGCCTTCTTCGGCACGACCCCGGCGCCGACCGCCCCGGCCTGGCCGGACCCGGCGTACACCCTGACCGGGCTGACCGTGCTGACCCCCGAGGCCCGCCGGGTGCTGATCGTGCCCACCGACCCGTGGCACACCGTCCGGTCCGCGCTGGTCGAACCGCTGCTGGGCGGCGGGTCCGCGGTGCTGGTGGAGGGGACGCCCGGACCCGACCGGCTGGCCGCGATCCGGGCCGCCGAACTGGTGGAGGCAGACAAGTGAGTACGCCGAGCCGGACCTTCGAGTCCACCGACTGGCCCGCGGTGTCGCTGGTGATGCCGGTGCTGAACGAGGAGACCTATCTGCGGGCCGCGGTCGATGCGATCCTGGCCCAGGACTATCCGGGACAGACCGAGGTCGTCCTCGCGCTCGGGCCGTCCCGGGACGCGACCGACCGGGTCGCGGAGCAACTGGCCGCCGAACATCCCCAGGTCCGGCTGGTGCACAACCCGGGAGTCGACATCCCCAAGGGGATGAATCTGTGCATCAAGGCCACCCGCTACCCGATCGTGGCCCGGGTGGACGCCCATTCGGAGCTGCCGCCGGACTACCTGCGGATCGCGGTACGCACGCTGCACGAAACCGGGGCGGCCAATGTGGGCGGGCTGATGGTGGCGAAGGGCCGGACCCGGTTCCAGAGGGCGGTCGCCCGGGCGTACAACTCCAAGTACGGGTTGGGCGGCAGCGCGTACCACTCCGGCGCGACCCCGGGCCCGTGCGAGTCGGCGTACCTGGGCGTGTTCCGGCGCGACGTGCTGGCCGAGGTCGGTGGCTACGACGAGTCGATCCGCCGGGGCGAGGACTGGGAACTGAACCTGCGGATCCGCAAGGCCGGGCACATGATCTGGTTCACCCCGGAGTTGCAGACGGTCTACTGGCCGCGGGAGTCGGTGCAGAAGCTGGCGCGGCAGTTCTGGTCCACCGGGGTCTGGCGCGGCGCGCTGACCCGCTCGATGCTGCGGCAGACGCCGACCCGGTTCTTCGTGCCCGGGGCCCTGGTGGCGGCCCTGCTGCTCAGCGCGCTGGTCGGGGTGAGCGACACAGTGGGCCGGCTGCGGGGCCCGGCGGTGCTGCTGCGCGGGGCGTACCTGGGCCCGATCACCTACGGCGGCCTGCTGGCCGGGCTGGCCGCGCGCTCCCCGGGATCGCTGCTGGACCGGGTCTGCTACGTGCTGGCGATCCTCACGATGCACCTTTCCTGGGGCACCGGCTGGTGGGTCGGGATGCTGCGCGGCGGCGGCGACACCGTCGATACCTCCCGCGCCGGCTGACCGGCGCGGGCGCCGGCTCAGACCGCCTTGCAGATCTGGGCGACGTCGTCGATACCGGCGGCCTTGCCCGGTTCGGGGGTGGCGCTGGGATCCGGCGCGTTCCCGGCCGGCAGCGGCTGGTCCGTCGACTGCTCGGAGGCCTGGATGCGTTGCTTGGTGGTCTCCCGGATCACGGTGAAGTCGGGCTGCCCGGGCTGGACCAGCGGCGGGACGAAGGACAGCGAGGAAACCTTGGTCTGCTTGGCCTTCACGGCCAGGTCGACGAACTTGTCCAGTTCGGAGGTCGGTGCGTCGGTCTCGACCACGCCCTTGCCGGCCGCGGCGATGGCCTGGAAGTGGGTCATCACGGTGAGCGGGTCGAGCTGGTTCAGCATCGCGGTGATCACGCACTTCTGCCGGGCCATCCGCTCGTAGTCGGTGGAGTCGTGCCGGGAGCGGGCGAACCACAGGGCGTTGTGGCCGTCCAGCAACTGGTTCGGACCGGGCTCGATGTAGCGGTTGACCACCGTCGACCCGCCGCCGACCGGCACCCGCTTGTTCACATCGACCCGGATCCCACCCACCGAGTCGATCAGGGAGGAGAACCCGTCCAGATCGATGAGGACGTAATAGTTGATCTCCAGGCCGGTGACCCACTCCACGGCTTCCTTGGTCGCCTGGGCGCCGGGATCCTTGACCCCGGGGTACAGCTCGCGATGCTCGGAGGCCTTGGTGTAGACCGCGTTCAGCATGCACTGGTGGTTGGCACACTCGAACTTGCCCGGGTAGAGCTTCTTCATCGGCGAGTCGTCGGGGAACTGAATGTCCTCCATGTTCCGCGGCAGGCCCAGCAGCACGGTGCGACCGGTGTTGGCGTCGATGCTGGCGATGGTCATCGAGTCCGGGCGCAGCCCCTCGCGCCCGGTGCCGGCATCCCCACCGAGCAGCAGCACGTTGTAGCGGCCGGCCTTGGTCCGGGTGTCGCCCCCACCCTTGAAGACGGTGGAGAAGAAGTCGGCCTGCGCGGTCATCACGCTCGCCGAGGCGATCGATCCTCCGGTCAGCACCAGTGCCAGGACCAGGGCCACCCCGGCGAAGACGCGCCGATGGCCGGTGGTCAGCTCCAGCGGCCGGGACACCCGCCAGGCGTCGAGGGTGAGCAGTGCCGCGCCGATCCCGGCCAGAACCAGCACGATGCTCACCACGATGGTGACCGGACGCGCGGTGATCAGCGCGACGGCGGCCCCGCGGTTGACCAGGAACAGGACGGCGTACAGCAGCAGCAGTCCCCACAGCACCGCGTACACGCGGACCGCGACCCGGCCCAGGCGCTTGTTACCACTGGCCAGTTGCGCCGACCCCGGCAGCAGCAACGTCAGTGCCAATCGGCCCCATGCCCGGCGCAGATGCAACCGTTCCGTGCGGGCAGTGAGGTCACGATCGGACATGTGGCGGCCTTTCCGGGGGGAAGAACTGAAGGCGGCCACCCGTCGTCGGGGCGGCCCAGACCGGGTTCCAGTATGGTTTCGACTCCGCCGGGGTTCGGGGTTGCCACGCCGCCGTGATTGCTATCGTCCCGCATACTTGGGGGCGGAGCAGGGAAGGGATGTGGGATGGCCGGCAACCAGAATGACGACCTCGACTGGCTGTACGGGGGACGCCGCCCCGACGAGCCGGAACGTACGCATGTGAACCCGCCGCCGGCGACCGGTCGCTCCGACGATCGTCATGTCTCCTTCTCCGAATCCGATCTGTCCCAGGACACGCCGCCCCGAGGAGGCCGGCCGGGGCGTCCCGCGTCGGCTCCCCCACCGACGAACCGTCGGCCGACCCCGACCCCGGCCGCCCCCGGGCCGCGACGCCGCCCCCGGCGCCGGCGTCCGGTTCGCACCGTGCTCGCCGTGGTGGGCGTCCTCCTGCTGGCCTGGGTGATCTTCGTCATCGCCACCCCGATCTATGCCTGGACCGGCACCAACACCGTCATCGACCAACCGACCGGGGAACGGCCCCCGAACCAGCCGGGGACCACGTACCTGCTGGTCGGCTCCGACTCCCGCGCGGGCCTGTCGGCCGAGGAGCGCAAGCGGCTGGGTACCGGTGACACCGAAGGTGGGCGGACCGACACGATGATGCTGCTGTACGTGCCGCCGAGCGGGAAGCCGGCGCTGATCTCGATCCCCCGTGATTCGTACGTGGCGATCCCGGGACACGGCAAGAACAAGATCAATGCCGCCTTTGCCTTCGGCGGGCCGCAGTTGCTCACCCAGACCGTCGAGCAGGCCACCGGACTGCGGATCGACGCCTACGTCGAGCTCGGCTTCGGTGGCTTCGTCAGCGTGATCGACGCGCTGGGCGGGATCGAGATGTGCCCCAAGGATGCGATCAAGGACCACTACTCCCACCTGGACATCCCCGCCGGCTGCCAGAACATGGACGGTGCGACCGCACTCGGCTACGTCCGGATGCGGTACTCCGATCCCCTCGGTGATGTGGGCCGGATGAATCGGCAGCGGGAGATGATCGCCGCGATCGTCAAGAAGGCGGCAACCCCGATGACGGTGATCAATCCGTTCACCTGGTGGAATCTGAACACCGGGGCGGCGCAGTCGGTCCAGCGCGGGGAGACCACCGACCTGACGCACCTGATCGGCCTGGTCAGCCCGATGCTGACGATCAGCAAGGGCGACGGCTACACCATGATGGTGCCCATCGCGGACGCCAACCGGAGGACGTCGGCCGGGTCCTCAGTGATCTGGGACAACGCGAAGGCCAAGGACATGTTCGGTCAATTGGCCCGCGGTGACACCAGCAACCTGGAGCGGTTCATTCCCTGAGGTTCCGGCCGGGTCCGGTTCAGCGGTTGTCGGGCAGCCCGGCCAGCAACTGGCGGGCCATCACGATCCGCTGCACCTGGTTGGTGCCCTCATAGATCTGGGTGATCTTGGCGTCGCGCATCATCCGCTCCACCGGGTAGTCCTTGGTGTAGCCATAGCCACCCAGCAGCTGGACCGCGTTGGTGGTGACCTCCATCGCGGTGTCGGAGGCGAAGCACTTGGCCGCGGCACCGAAGTAGGTCAGGTCGGCGTCCCCGCGCTCGGAGCGGCACGCGGCGGCGTAGGTGAGCTGGCGGGCCGCCTCGATCTTCATGCCCATGTCGGCCAGCATCCACTGGATGCCCTGGTTGTCGGAGATCGGCTTGCCGAACTGCTGGCGCTGCTGGACATAGCCCAGCGCGTAGTCGAGCGCGCCCTGGGCGACCCCGAGGGCCTGCGCGGCGATGGTGACCCGGGTGTGGTCGAGCGTACGCATCGCGGTGCTCATCCCGGTACCCTCGGCGCCGATGATCCGGTCGGCCGGGATCCGGACGTTGTCGAAGTAGACCTCACGGGTCGGGGAGCCCTTGATCCCGAGCTTCTTCTCCGGCGCACCGAAGGAGACGCCGGCGTCGGCCTTCTCCACCACGAAGGCGGAGATGCCCTTGGACCGCGCGTCGGGGTCGGTCTTGGCGAACACGGTGTAGAAGTCGGCCTCACCGGCATTGGAGATCCAGCGCTTGACGCCGTTGAGGACGTAGGAGTCGCCGTCGGCCTTCGCGGTGGTCTTCATCGAGGCCACGTCGGAGCCGGCGTCCGGCTCGGACAGGCAGTACGCGAACAGGGCCTCGCCGCGGGCGAGCGGGGGCAGGTACGCCTGCTTCACCGCGTCGCCGCCGGACAGCATCAGCGGCAGCGAGCCCAGCTTGTTCACCGCCGGGATCAGCGAGGAGGACATGCAGGCCCGGGCCACCTCTTCGATGACGATGACCGTCGCCAGGGCGTCGGCCCCGACCCCGTCGTACTCCTCGGGCACGTGCGGGGCATGGAAGTCGGCGGCGCGCAGCGCGTCGTAGGAAGCCTGCGGGAAGGACGCGGTCTCATCGACCTCGGCGGCCGCCGGCGCGATCTTGTCGTCGCAGATCTGGCGGATCGTCGACCGGAACATCTCGTGGTCCTCGGTCGGGCGGTACATGTCAGCAAAAGTCCCCATGGCCCTTAGTAAAGCACCCATCACCCCGGGCGGACAGAGACCCGAAAGAAAAAGTGAATATTAGTTCACTCGGTCCCGGTCGCGAGCAGGTCGAGCCGGCTGCTGATCTTGGTACGGGCCCGACCGGCCGTCGCACCGAGCGCGATCTCGGCAGCGTCGATGCTGCTCCAGCCCTCTTCGGTGACCACCGCGACCCCGCGTTCGCGCAGCAGGCCGAGCGCGTCGCCGGAGCGCTCCCGGGCGAGCAGGGCGGGGGCGTCGGCGAGCAGCGCGGCGATGGTGTTGCGGGCATGGTGCCGGTTGACCCCGATCACCCCGGTCGCCCCACGACCGATCCAGCCGGTGACGTACTCCCCGAGCGACGGCTGCCCGTCGCGGAGCACCCGATCCTCCTCGCTGGGCACCACCGCGGCCCGCTCGTCGAACGGCAGCCCGGGCAGCGGTACGCCCAGATACCCGGCGGCCTTGAGCACCATGGCCACCTCGACCCGGCGGACCTGCTTGGTCCGGGTGTCGGTGATCTCCAGCCCGGTGACGTGATCGGTGCCGAGCACCGCGGTCGGCGTGGACCAGAAATCCAGATAGACCTGCCGCTCGGTCGGATCGACCGGACGCACCGCCAGTTCCTGCAACAGGTCGACCAGCCGGGCGAGGGTACGGTCCCCGGCGATCCGCTCCTGCTCCGCCGCGGTGAAGACCAGGTCCGCAGGGTCGACATGGACGCCGATCCCGCGGCACTGGGTGAGTTCGCGGAACTCTTTGAGACCGAACTTCACATCCAGCGGACCCCGCCGTCCGAGCAGGTGAATGGCCTGCACTGAACTGGCGTTCAGTGCCTCCAGGACGTAGCTCGGCATGTCGGTGTAGTCGAGTTCGGCGGCCGGCAGTCCGAGGATCCGGGCCACATCGACGGCGACGTTGCCCAACCCGATCACCGCGACCGCGGGATGGTCCAGGTCGACCGGCAGGCTGGTGTCGGGATAGCCGGAGTACCAGGCCACGAACTCCCGGGCCGACAGACAGCCCGGCAGGTCCTCCCCGGGGATGTTCAGCTTGCGGTCCGAGGCCGACCCGTAGGCATAGATGACCGCGTGGTAGCGCTCGCGCAGTTCGTCGACGGTGATGTCGCGGCCCACCTCCACGTTGCCCAGGAAGTGCACCTGCGGGTCATCGATGATCCCCTGGAATTTCTCCGCCAGGGATTTGATCTTCAGGTGATCCGGGGCAACGCCGTAGCGCAGCAGACCGAACGGCGTGGGCAATTGATCGATGACGTCGACGGCGTAGCCGTACTGGTCCTGGCCGGTGATCGCCTCGGCGGCGTACAGGCCGGACGGCCCGGCTCCGACGATCGCGACCTGCAGTGTCTCCATGCAGGCCCATCCTGCCACCAACGTCAATGATGCGCAGGGATACCGGGTCTGGTCAGTGACCGCGTACCTTGGCGCCCTTGGCCTCGGCCATCGCCTTCAGCTCGGCCTGGAAGTCGAGCATCTGCCGGGTCAGTTCCGGATCGCCGGCGGCCAGGATCCGGACCGCGAGCAGCCCGGCGTTGCGGGCGTTGCCGATCGCGACGGTGGCGACCGGAACCCCGGCCGGCATCTGCACGATCGACAGCAGCGAGTCCATCCCGTCGAGGTACTTCAGCGGCACCGGGACGCCGATCACCGGCAGCGGGGTCACCGCGGCGAGCATCCCGGGCAGATGGGCCGCTCCCCCGGCGCCGGCGATGATCACTTCCAGTCCGCGTTCATGCGCCCGGCGGCCGTACGCCAGCATCGCGTCGGGCATCCGGTGGGCCGACACCACATCGGCCTCGTACGCGATCCCGAACTCGGCCAGCGCCGTGGCGGCCGGTTCCATCGTGGGCCAGTCAGAGTCCGAGCCCATCACGATCCCGACCCGCGGGTTCTCATTCACCATTGGTCTGTTCCTCCACTCCCATCAGGTAATCCGCGGCATGCCGGGCGCGCCCGCGTACCTCGGTCGGGTCGTCCCCGTAGGCGACCACATGGCCGACCTTGCGCCCGGGCCGGACCTCTTTCCCGTACAGCTCCACCCGCAACCGGCGGTCCCGGGCGAAGCAGTGCAGCAGTGCCGACGGCAGGTCGTTCACGGTACCGCCGAGCACGTTGGCCATCACCACGTGGGGATCGCGCAGCCCCGGATCGCCCAGCGGCAGGTCGAGCACCGCGCGCAGGTGGTTCTCGAACTGCGAGGTGTGGGCCCCGTCGATGGTCCAGTGGCCGGTGTTGTGCGGGCGCATCGCCAGTTCGTTGACCACCAGGGAACCGTCGCGACGCTCCATCAACTCCACCGCGAGCATCCCGACCACGCCGAGTTCCTCGGCCACCCGCAGCGCCAGGTGCTGCGCCTCGACGGCGCGGTCCTCGCTCAGCCCCGGCGCCGGGGTGCGGGTCTCGGTGCAGATCCCCGCGGTCTGGATCGATTCGGAGATCGGGTAGGACACCGCCTGCCCGGACGGGGACCGGGTGACCAGGGCGCTCAGTTCCCGGGCGAAGTCGACGAACTCCTCGGCCACCAGTTGCTGGTCATAGCCGACCTCGGCGTACAGCTGGCGGGCCGCGGCGGCATCGTCGAGCTTCCACACGCCCTTGCCGTCGTACCCGCCGCGCGCGGTCTTGGCGATGATCGGCCAGCCCTGTTCCTCCCCGAAGGCGACCAGGTCGGTTTCGTCGGTGACGATCCGGTACGCCGGGCAGGGCGCGAACCCACTCAGCCGCTCCCGCATCACGGCCTTGTCCTGGGCATGCACCAGCGCCTCGGGCCCGGGGCGGACGGCGATGCCGGCATGGACCAGTTCGGTCAGCAGGTCGGTCGGCACGTGCTCGTGGTCGAAGGTGATCACATCACAGCCGGCCGCAAACGCCTTGACCGTCGCCGGGTCGGTGTAATCCCCCACGGTGACGTCGTGGAACACCTGCGCGGCGCTGACCTCGGGTCCCTCGGCGAGCACCCGGAGGGTGACCCCGAGTCGGGTCGCGGCGGCGTACATCATCCGGGCGAGCTGACCGCCCCCGATGACGCCGACGATGAAGCGGCGGGCTGGCTGCGGTGTATCGGTCACCGCAGCATCGTAATGGGGTCAGTGACTGCGGAAGATCACGTACCGCTGGATCACGAAGTTGCACGTGGTGGCCGCGCCCTGGGCGATGACGAAGGAGACCGCGCGGGCCCAGTTCTCCGGGAGATAGCCGAACAGGACCGGTCGGGTCAGCGCGTACAGGCCGACCTGGAGGATGAAGGTGAGCCCGTAGCTGGCCCAGACCATCACCAGTCGGCGGGTCGAGGGTGCCGCCCGGAAGGTCCAGCGCCGATTGATCGCGTACGCCGTGCTGGTGCCCAGGATGAACGAGACGGTCTTGGCCAGGTTGTCCGGGACGTGGCCGCCGCCGGGCCAGGGCACCAGGTTCGTCAGCAGCAGCAGGGTGCCGAAGTCGACGATGGCCGACAGCCCGCCGGTCATGACGAACCGGAACAGCTGGGTGAACAGCCCGATGTGCGGCTGTTTGTTCTGCTGCTCCGGCTCTGTCTGGTCGGCGTCCGGATCCGAGGCGTGCACCCGCACACCCTACCCGGCGCTGCGATCAGCGGTGGTATTCCCAGTGCCAGTCCTCACTGGGCACGGTGTCGTTGAAACCGTAGGTGGGGCCATTGGCGTTGAGCCACTGGTAGGTCCGGGACTGGTGCGAGCCGGCGCCGTTGCGGCGCATGTTGAGGTCCAGCGCGATGCCCCAGCCGTGATTGGAGGTGCCCGGCTTGGCGGCCAGGTTTCCGGTGCCGTTGAGGTACATGTTGTACAGCACCCGCTGGTCGGCGACGGTCCGATAGGTGGTCAGCCGATCGAGGTGGTCGACCTGCAGGTTGACCCCGAACTCCTTGCGATACGCGTTGTTCATCGCGGTGAAGTCGGGCACCGCACGGCAGCTCATCCGGTAGTCCGAGGACTTCGAGCCGGGCACCTGGCACAGCTGATTGGCCGGCACTTCCCCGTTGGGGTACTTCCCCTTCGGCTTCGGGTACCGGGTGTCGGGTCCGGGCGACTTTGTCCCGCTCGTCGGGGGCTTGCTGGGTGCCGGGGCCTTGGCGCCGAGCAGGGCACCCCAGGTGGCCGGGCCGATCACCGCGTCGGTGTCCAGGCTCCTGGCGTCCTGGAAGGCGAGGGTCGCCTGCCGGGTGGCCGGCCCGAAGGAGCCGTCGACGTCGATCCGGTGTCCGGCGGCGCGCAGCGCGGTCTGGGCGGCCTTCACCGCGTCGCCCCGGTTACCCTCGCGGACCACCTTGAGCAGCCGCGGCCACGTCTTCGGGCCGACGATCCCGTCGACCACCAGACCGTTGCGGGACTGGAAGTTCCGGACCGCCTGCTGGGTCTTCGGCCCGAAGCTGCCGTCGGCGGCGACGCCCTGGCCGCTGGCGCGCAGCAGGTACTGCAGGGTCGTCACCCGGTCCCCCTGGGCGCCGTACTTCACGACCGGGAAGATCGTGGTCTGTGCGTTGGGATCGCTGGGTGCGGCGCTGGCCTGCTCGGTGAAGACCACCGCGCCGCCCACACCGAAACTCAGTGCGGCCGCGGCGGCGACGGCCACGAGCTTCTTCTTGGTCAGAACTCTTCTCATCGGGACTCCTGTGCGGCTTTGCCGGGGGTGGGTGCTGCCACAGGAATGTTTGCAATCGCACGCGGTCAGCCGCCAGAGTTCGGGCCGTGGAACGTTCCTTCCCTGCCCCTCGAACGCGGTACTTGTGACCCGCCGACGAACGCGCGGACCATGAAGCTATGCGAGCATGGCGAGCCGCCCACGCCTTCGACGGGGAGCGGTTCTTCACCGGTGGGGTCACGGTACTGATGGAGGACGACACGATCGTCGCGGTGGAGTCCGAGGCCTTCGAGGTGCCGGCCGACTGCGAGGTCACCACGTACGCCGGGACGCTGCTGCCCGGCCTGATCGACTGCCACGTCCATCTGGTCTTCGACGGCTCCCCGAACGGGCTCGAGTTGACCGGGAGCCTGACCGACGACGAGCTGGACACCCGGATCGAAACCGCGCTGGCCGCTCAGGTCGCCGCCGGGGTGACCACGGTCCGCGATCTCGGTGATGTGCGTTACCGCACCGTGGTGGCCCGGGACCGGGCCCGACCCGGGCTGCCGCGGATCCTGGCGGCCGGTCCACCGCTGACCACGCCCGGTGGGCACTGTCATTTTCTCGGCGGGGTGATCGACGCCGACCACCCGGCCGAGCGCGCGATCGCCGAACATGCCGAGCACGGGGTGGATGTGATCAAGGTGATGGCCTCCGGTGGCATTCTGACGCCGGATTCGGATCAGTTCGGGGCCCAATTCGCCACCACCGAGCTGCGTACGCTGGTCGACCTCGCCCACGCTCGCGGGCTGAAGCTGCGCACCCATGCGCATTCGCTGCTGGGCATGGAACGGGCCGTGGCCGCCGGGGTGGACGGGATCGAGCATTTCAGCGGGCTGCGCCCCGGCGGCTCGGTGTTCCCCGAAGCTCTGCTGGCTGCGACCGCGGCGGCCAACATCAGTGTCTGCCCGACGCTGGGCACCGACCGGTCCAGGATGCCGCCCGGGATGGCGTTGCCGCCCGGCTTCGTCAAGGTCTTCGGCGAGTTGGGCCTGCCCACCGAACCCGCCGGTGCGGCTCTGTTCGACCGGTTCCTGGAACTGCGTCAGGCCGCCGTGCGCCTCGCGTACGCCGCCGGCATCCGAATCGTCTCCGGCTCGGATGCCGGAGTGGGACCGCCGAAACCGCACGGCTGCCTGCAACTGGCGGTCCAGGAACTCGCGTCGGCGATCCCGTTCGCCGACGCACTCGCCTCGGCGACGTCATGGGCGGCCGACGACTGCGGCGTCCCCGCCGGCCGGCTGCGCCCCGGCTTGTCGGCGGACCTGCTGGTCGTCGACGGCGATCTGCGGACCGACCCGACAGCACTCGGCCGGCCGACCGCGGTGCTGGTCCGCGGCCGGCCGGCCGATCAGTAGCGTGCTGCGAGGTAGCGCGTCAGCTGCGCCGCTCCGCGACCAGTTCGGCCAGGACCTTCGTGTCCAGGTCGGACAGTTCGTTGACCAGCACCTGCTTCTCCAACCGCCCCAGCTCCGCGGTCGACAGGTGCGACAGCCGATCCAGGATGGCCTGCTTCTCCTCGTCCGGGGTCAGCTGCGGCTCCGGATGCGGCGTGGTGGCGGACTTGCCGAGGTCCCGCTTGCCGCCGCCCTTGGGCACGGTGATGGTGATCGACAGGATCGCCAGCAGCAGGAAGATCAGGTTCACCCCGAGGGCCACCATCGCCGCGAGCCGCAGGTTGGCGTTGTCGGTACGCCCGGACATCTGCACCACGTTGCCCAGCAGCGAGGCACCGCCGCCGGCCAGACCGGTGAAGACCGCCAGCGAGACCGCGGCACCGATCGCACTGCCCAGCGAGGACGCCATCTTGTAGATGCCGGCACCGGATCCGGCCTGGTCGGCCGGCAGGTTGGACAGGGCGGCGTCGGTCGACGGGGTGGCGTAGAACGCCAGGCCCAGACCGAACAGGCAGTAGGCGATGATCGCCAGGATCACGTACTGCCCGATCAGCAGGTTCGTGGCCATCAGCAGCAGGCAGGCCACGATCACGATCGCGGACCCCCAGATCATCGGCTTGCGCGGCCCGAAGCGCTGCAGCAGTTTCTCCCCGACCCGGATGAAGGCGATGATGAACACCCCGTACCCGATGGTCAGCAGCCCGGCGTCCAGGGCGGTGTAGGCGCTGCCGTCGGCCTTGCGCCCGGCCAGCTGGATCAGCTGCTGGGAGACCATCAGCATGCCGATGGTGCCGTTGACCAGGAAGTTCGACAGCGTCGCCCCGGTGAAGGTGGTGTTCGCGAAGAGCTTGAAGTCGATGAACGGGTTGGCCTGCTTGCGCTCCCAGAACACGAATCCGACGTACGCCACCACCGCGACGACCGCCAGAATCAGCACGGTCGCACTGGTCCACCCGAGCGCGGAACCGAACAGCAGCACGATCATCAGGCACAGGGTGCCGAGGATGAACAGGGTCAGGCCGACGAAGTCGAACGCCTTGCGCGGGCCCTTCGCCTCGACCTTGGACTCCGGGGTCCCGAGGATCATCAAGAACGCGATCACCGAGATCACGATCGAGGCGATGAAGATGCCGCGCCAGCCGACGAAGTTGACCATGACCCCACCGAACAGGGCGGCCAGCCCCGAGCCGCCCCAGGACCCGATCGACCACATCGACACGGCGCGCTGACGTCCGGCACCGTCCCAGTAGGTCTTCACCAGGGCCATCGAGGCAGGCATGATGCAGGCCGCGGAGAAGCCCTGGATGGCCCGGCCGATCAGCAGCAGCGGCAGCGCCGCCGCGCCGGAGGCGAAGACCAGCAGCAGCGAGCCGACGATGCCCAGCACGATGCCGATCAGGGTGATCCGCACCCGGCCGATCCGGTCGGCCAGACCACCCATCAGCACGATGAACAGGCCGGAGAACAGCGCGGTGATGGAGACCGCCAGGTTCATCGAGGCGCTGTTCACCCGCGGCTGGGTGGCATTGATATCGGCCATGACGGCCGGCGCCACGGTGCCCATGGTGCCGGCGAACAGCCAGAAGGTGACCACCGCGAGGACGATGCCCCACAGCAGTCGCTCGGTGCCCTGGTAGCCGGACGGCTTCGGGCTCCCCGAGGTCGACGTCGAAGTTGTCGGCGTCTGGGTTGTGGACATGGTCAGGCGTCCTTTCCGAGATAAGCGAGCACAGCAGTAACGGCGGCCTCGGTACCGGTCCGCAGCGTGGGCTGCATCGCGGGGGCGAAACCGGGATTGTGGTTGGGCAGCGGCGTCTGGTCGGGAGTGAAGCCGCCGAAGCCCCAGTAGGCGTACTTGACGCCGAACGCGTCGGGAATGATCGAGAAGTCCTCCGAAGCGGTCACCCGGTCCATCGCGTCCACCCGATCGGCCCCGAAGTGCGCCTGGAACGCGGCGGTCACCTTGGCGGTCTGGTCGGGGTCGTTGTCGGTCAGCGGGTACTCGTCGTACACCTCGAGGGTCGGCTCGGCCGGCGTGTTGGACGCCTGGCACTCGGCCCGGACGATCCGCTCGATCGAGGCCAGGATCTTGGCCTTGATGCCCTCGTCGTACGCCCGGACGTTGATCAGCAGCGTCGCGCTCCCGGGAATGACATTGGCCTTCGTGCCCGCCTGGAGCGAACCGACGGTGACCACACCGAAGTCGTTCGGGGACAGTTCCCGCGACACGATCCCCTGCAGCCGGGTGACGATCGAGGCGGCCAGCACGACCGGGTCGACACCCAGGTGCGGCATCGAACCGTGCGAACCCTTGCCGGTCAGCACCACCTTGACCGAGGCGGCCGCCGACAGCATCGGGCCGGCGTGGGTGCCGACATGGCCGGCCTGATCGGTCAGCACGTGCTGGCCCAGGGCGATGTCGATCGGGCCGACCTTCTCGACCAGTCCGTCGGCGACCATGGAGCGCGCGCCCTCGGCGGTCTCCTCACCGGGCTGGAACAGGGCGACATAGGTCCCGGCCCACAGCCCCTTGTTGCCCGCCAGCAGTTCGGCGGCGCCGAGGCCGGCGGTGATGTGCATGTCGTGCCCGCAGGCGTGCATCACCGGGGTGGTGACCCCGGCCCGGTCGGCCATCGTCTTGGTGGAGGCGTACGGCAGCCCGGTGGTCTCCTCCACCGGCAGCGCGTCGATGTCGGCCCGGAACAGTGCCGTGGGCCCCTCGCCGTTGCGCAGGATGCCGACGACGCCGCCGCCGATCTGCTGTACGTCGTAGCCGAAGGACTCCAGGCGCCGGGTGATCTCGGCAGCCGTCTCGGTTTCCTGCATCGAAAGTTCGGGATTGCGGTGGAGCTGGACGTAGAGCTCCTCCTGCCACGCAGTGGTCTTGTCGAGGCCCTGCAGGACCTGATCGAGAGCAGTCACACTTTCCTCCTCAAAGACGTTCCTTCTGTGATCGTAGGCCCGTCGTCTGCAGGGCGGGGGCGGGGCTGGTGAACAGCCGGCGAACTCATGACGGCACACTGGAGGCCATGAGTGAGACCCCGCTGATGCAGGCCCCGCCCGAGTGGCTCCAGTTCCGGCGCGACCGGGACGCCCAATTGACCGAACCGTACGGCTGGCTGACCATCAGCAGCTTCCATTGGGTACCCGAAGGGCCGGCCGCGCTGCCCGGGCTGCCGGGGTGGTGGTCGCTGGAGGGTCCGAATGCCGTGGTGGCGGCCAATGCCGAGGACGGCTGGTTCGTGGTTCCCGAGGACGGCGGTCCGGTCAGTACCCAGCCGCTGATGGGCCAGTCCCGCCGCACGGTCGGGGAGAAGGCCCGGGTCCCGTGGCTGCGCCGCCAGGTGAGCGGAATCACCCGCGAGGTCGAACTGCTGCGCCGCTCGGACCGGCTGGCCATCCGGGAACGGGCGGAGACCTCGCGCGAACGCGAGACCTTCGCGGGAGTGGCGACGTACCCCTATGACCCGGCGCTGGTGGTCCGGGCGCAGTTCACCCCGCACGCCGAGGACGCGACCGTACAGGTCGCCACGCACCGCCCGGAGCTCAAGCAGACCCTGCGCTCGGTCGGCGAGGTCACCTTCGACCTGTTGGGCCGCCCGCAGCGGCTGGTGGTCACCGCGATCAAGTACGGCTGGAGCATCGAGTTCCACGATCCGACCAACGGGGACGAAACGCCCGCCTGGCGGCAGATCAAGATCGACGAGCCGGGCCGCGACGGGACCATCACCATCGACTTCAACAACACGATCCTGATGTGGTTCGCCTTCACCGATCACGCCACCTGCCCCGCGCCGGTCGACGCGAACACCCTCACTGTCCCGGTCCGCGGCGGGGAGCGGGCGGTGAATCCGCCCCGGACGCTGTAGCGGTCAGCCCGCGGGCCGCAGGTGGAACACGTCGCCGGCGGCGTACGCCCGCACGTCGCCGGTCTCGCGGATCCGGACCAGCAGTTGCCCGGATTCGTCGACCCCCACCCCGGTGCCGTGGACCTGCTCGGTCTCGGTGAGCTGGACCCGGACCTGTTGCCCGATCGTGCCGCAGCGGGCGGCGTACGCCCGGTCCAGCGCCGGATCGTGGCGGGCCCACTGCAGATAGTGGGTCTCCCAGTGCCGCAGCACCGCGACGGCGAGGTCGGCCGGGGACACCTGAGCCCCGTGCAGCGCCAGCGAGGTCGCGGTCGGGACCGGGAGTTGGTCGGCGGTCAGCGCGACGTTGATGCCCAGGCCCATCACGAACATCGGCCCGTCGGGGGTGGTCACCACCTCGCCGAGCATGCCGCAGATCTTGGCTCCGTCGAGCAGGACGTCATTGGGCCATTTCAGCGTCACCGCCAGGCTGCTGACCTCCGCGACCGCGTCGGCGACCGCGAGCCCGCTGAGCAGCGGCAGCCAGGTCCAGCGGGGGAAGTCCGCCTCGGGCCGCACCAGCACCGACATCGCCAGCGCGGCTCCCGGCGGGGTGACCCAGACCCGGTCGAAGCGGCCCCGACCGGCGGTCTGGTGGTCGGTGACCAGCACCGTGCCGGGGCCGGCGGTCCCGGCCCGGGCCCGGGCGGCCAGTTCGAGGTTGGTGGAGCCGATCTCGGGCAGCACCTCGATCTTCGACCACAATCCGCCGCCCGCCGCGGCGAGGGCATGCTCGGTCAGCGCAGTGCGGGCAGTCACGCCCTCGAGCCTAGCCGGAACTTTGGGACTTGGGACGCCCGCCGCAATCCCTGCCGCTAGTCTGCACCCCATGGACATCGATATCCACACGACTGCGGGCAAGATTGCCGACCTGGAGCGACGGATGGATGAGGCGCTGCATGCCGCCTCCCCCGCCGCGGTGGAGAAGCAGCACGCCAAAGGCAAACTGACCGCTCGTGAGCGCATCGACCTCCTGTTGGACGAGGGTTCCTTCGCCGAGTTGGATCAGTACTCCCGGCATCGCTCGACCGCGTTCGGGATGGAGAAGAAGCGGCCCTACGGCGACGGTGTGGTGGTCGGTACCGGCTCGATCAACGGTCGCCCGGTCTGCGTGTTCTCCCAGGACGTGGCCATCTTCGGTGGCTCGCTGGGGCAGGTCTACGGCGAGAAGATCGTCAAGATCATCGACTTCGCGCTGAAGACGGGGTGCCCGCTGATCGGCCTGAACGAGGGTGGCGGCGCCCGGATCCAGGAGGGCGTGGTGTCCCTGGGTCTGTACGGCGAGATCTTCCGACGCAATACCCGGGCCTCCGGGGTGATCCCGCAGATCTCGATGATCATGGGCGCGGCCGCCGGCGGACACGTGTACTCCCCCGCGCTGACCGATTTCGTGGTGATGGTCGATCAGACCTCGCAGATGTTCATCACCGGCCCCGAGGTGATCAAGACCGTCACCGGTGAGGACGTCTCGATGGAGGAGCTGGGTGGCGGGCGCACCCACAACACCAAGTCGGGCAACGCCCACTATCTGGCCGCCGACGAGCAGGACGCGATCGACTACGTCCGAGACCTGATCAGCTTCCTGCCGCAGAACAACCTGGAGGATCCGCCGATCTTCGATGAGGAGGCGGACCTGAGCATCACCGAGCACGACCGGTCCCTGGACACGCTGATCCCGGATTCGCCGAACCAGCCCTACGACGTGAAGAAGATCGTCGAGGTCGTGCTGGACGATGAGGATTTCCTCGAGGTGTCCGAGCTGTTCGCCCCGAACATCGTCACCGGGTTCGGCCGCGTGGAGGGCCGCTCGGTCGGCATCGTGGCGAACCAGCCGATGCACTTCGCCGGCTGCCTCGACATCGATGCCTCGGAGAAGGCGGCCCGGTTCGTGCGTACCTGTGACGCGTTCAACATCCCGATCCTGACCTTCGTGGACGTGCCGGGCTTCCTGCCCGGCGTGGAGCAGGAGCATCAGGGCATCATCCGCCGCGGGGCGAAGCTGATCTACGCGTACGCCGAGGCGACCGTGCCGCTGATCACGGTGATCACCCGCAAGGCGTACGGCGGCGCGTACGACGTGATGGCGTCCAAGCACCTCGGCGCCGACATCAACCTGGCCTGGCCGACCGCCCAGATCGCGGTGATGGGCGCCCAGGGTGCGGTCAACATCCTGTACCGCAAGGAACTGGCGGCCGCCTCGGATCCGGAGAGCCTGCGGGCGAAGCTGATCCAGGAGTACGACGACGAGCTGGCCAACCCCTATGTGGCCGCCGAGCGCGGCTACATCGATGCGGTGATCAAGCCGCAGGAGACGCGCAGCGAGATCGTGAAGATGCTGCGGCTGCTGCGGACCAAGCGGGAGACGCTGCCGCCGAAGAAGCACGGAAACATCCCGCTGTGACCGGCGGAGGAGAGCAGGCCATGACCGAACAGCAGAAGCCGCCGGTGATCGAGGTCGTTGCCGGGTCGCCGACACCGGAGGAGATCGCGGCGATCGTGACCGTCGTCTCGGCGCTGGCGGCCGCCCCCGCGGAGGAGAAGGCCGTCGACCAGCCCCGGGTGGGTGGCTGGCGCTCCTACTACCGGGCGCTGCGCCGGCCGTTCGTACACGGGCCGGGCGCCTGGCGGACCATCCCCGGGTTCTGAGCCGGTGCCGGCGCTGCGGGTGGTCCTGGCCTCGGCCTCCCCGGCCCGGGCGCTGACCCTGCGCCACGCGGGCCTCGACCCGGAGATCGTCGTCTCCGGGGTCGACGAGGACGGGGTGTCGGGTACGCCGGCCGAGCAGGTCACCGAACTCGCCGTCCGCAAGGGCCGCGCGGTGGCTCCCCGGGTCGGCCCGGACACGCTGGTGATCGCCTGCGATTCCATGCTCGAGTTCGCCGGGGAGACCCTGGGCAAGCCCGGCACCACGGCAGCGGTCGAGGCGCTGTGGCGTCGGCTGCGCGGCAATCGCGGGCTGCTGCACACCGGCCACTACGTCGCCCACGCCGGCCGGGAGGCGACCGCGGTCGGGACGACGGTGGTCCACTTCGCCGAGGTGAGCGATGCCGAGATTGTGGCGTACGCGGCCACCGGGGAACCCCAGCGAGTCGCCGGCGGATTCGCGATCGACGGGCGCGGCGGCGCTTTCGTGACCCGGATCGAGGGCGATCACGCGAACGTGGTCGGGGTCAGTCTGCCGCTGCTGCGGGACCTGGTCGGGGGCCTGGGTCTGGTCTGGTCGGATCTGTGGGTGTGACCGCGCCGTCGTGAGTTGTGGCCGCCGAGCCGGTAGCCTCGACAACGTCATGAGTACCAATGCCGAAGGGCCCGCGTCCGCCTCCAGCGCGCCCAGTGTCCCCGCCGAGGCCCCGCCGAACCATCGTCTGCCCGCCTGGCTGCGGGCGATGCGGCCCCGCCAGTGGGTGAAGAACGTCCTCGTTTTCGCGGCCCCGTTGACCGCGGGCCGGATCCTGGAACCGGCGGTGCTGATCCCCGCCGTGCTCGCCTTCGTCGCGTTCTGCCTGATCAGCGCGACGATCTATCTGCTCAACGACGCCAAGGATGTCGCCGAGGATCGGCTGCATCCGCGCAAGCGCTACCGGCCGATCGCCGCCGGGGAGCTGAAGCTGCCGGTGGCGTACGCGATGGCGGTGGTGTGCTGCGCCGCCGGGCTGGTGCTGGGCTTCTGGGTGGCCCGCGATCTGGGCACGGTGCTCTCGGTGTATCTGATCCTGCAGTTGCTCTACACCCAGTTCCTCAAGCATCAGCCGATCATCGACCTGGCCATGGTCGCCTCCGGCTTCCTGCTGCGGATGATGGCCGGCGGTGCGGCCACCCATATTCCCTTGTCGGCCTGGTTCCTCCTGGTCGCCGCGTTCGGGTCGCTGTTCATGGTGGCCGGCAAGCGCTACTCGGAACTGGTGGTGCTGGGTGCCGACGCCGGCACCCGGAAGTCGCTGAAGGCCTACACGGTGTCCTACCTGCGTTTCGCCTGGCACCTGTCGGCGGCGATCACGGTGATGTCGTACTGCCTGTGGGCGATCGGTGGCCCGCTCCCCCAGGGGCAGCCGATCGGCTCCGGCGGGTTGTGGGGCCTGCCCTGGGCCACGCTGTCGATCATTCCCTTCGTCCTCGGCCTGCTGCAGTACGCCCTGGAGGTGGATCGTGGCGACGCCGGGGAGCCGGAGGATGTGGTCCTCAACCACCGGCCGCTGCAGATCTCGGGGCTGCTCTGGCTGCTGTGTATCGTGGCCATGTTCTTCTGACCCAGGGTCTCGACTCAGGATGAGGGCTGCCCGATGACACCGTCCACCTCCCACGATGCCCCGATCGCTGCCGCGGAGGTGTCCCTGGCCCGGATCGTCGCGCAGCGGCTGGCCCGCAACCCGGCCGCCACCCCCGGCGAGACGATCGCCTGGCTGGGCTGCCTGCAGGCTCAGGACCTCCCCGGCGCGCTGACCTCGCTCGCGCTGCGTACCGAGGCCACCGATCAGCAGGTGGTGGACGCGTTCAACGATGCCACGGTGGTCCGCAGTTGGCCGATGCGGGGCACGCTGCATCTGGTGCACGGTGCCGATGTCGGCTGGATGTCGGAGGTCACCGCCCCACGGATGGATGCCAAGGCGGCCAAGCGTCGACAGAATCTGGGGATCGACGAGGCAATGATCGAGCGGGCCGGTGCCCTGGTGGAATCGGCGTACGCCGAGGTGGGCCCGCTCACCCGTTCCGAAATCGTCTCCTTGTGGGAACCCGACGGGTTCAGCGAGGTGGCCGGGCGCGCCTATCACCTGCTGCATCTGCTGTGCTATCGCGGCCTGCTGGTGCAGGGGCCGTTGCGCGGCCGCGAGCAGTGCTTCGTCACCCAGGCCGACTGGATCACCGAGCCCCGGGTGCCGGCCGACCGGGAGCAGGCGCTGGCCTGGTGGGCCACGGCGTACTTCCGCTCGCACGGCCCGGCCACGATCAAGGACTTCACCCGCTGGACCGACCTGACCACCAAGGACGCCCGGCTCGGGATCGCCGCCGCCGGTGCGGCGCTGCTGGCGCGCCGGATCGACGGGGTCGAGCACTGGATGGATCCCGCGCTGCCCGACCGGCTGGCCGAGCACCGGGAGCAGGCGGGCCGGGTGCTGCTGCTGCCCGGCTTCGACGAGCTGATCCTGGGGTACCGCGACCGCAGTGCCACGGTCGCGCCGGAGCACGAACAGTTTCTCGCCCCCGGCGGCAACGGGGTGTTCCGGCCGACGGTGATCAGTGCGGGCCGGGTGGTCGGCACCTGGCGGCGCAGTGGGGACGCCATTGCCGCGGTCGGGATGGCCGATCGGTTGCCCGACCCGGAGGTGTTGCAGCCGCTGCTGGACGAGCTGCCGCGCCCGCTCGGTTGAGCCGGGCTCAGATCCAGTCGTAGTGCCGCAGCACCAGGTACAACCCGAGTGAGCCGAACACGACCATCGCGGCACTGAGGTAGAGCCCCAGCGGCTGGCTGAACCCGGGATAGGGCACGTTCTGTCCGAACCAGCCGGTCACCGCCGTCGGCACCGCGATCACCGCGGCCCAGCCGGCGAGTTTCTTCATCACCACGTTGAGCCGCTCGTCGGTCAGCGACAGATTCGCCTCGAACACCGAGGTGATCATGTCCCGCAGCGACTCGACCCAGTCGCTGGCCCGCAGCACGTGGTCCTCCAGGTCGGCGTAATAGCCGCGCAGCACCGGGCGCGACTCGGTGCCCAGGTGGCGCTGCAGCGTGTTCACCACTTCGCGCATCGGCAGCACCACCCGACGCAGTTCCACCAGTTCCTTGCGGCCGCGGTAGATCGTGGGGATCCACTCCTCCCCGGTGTTCCCGTTGAACAGGTCGCTCTCCAGCGTCTCGATCCGGTCGCTGAGCAGTTGAATCATCTCGAAGTGCTGATCGACGATCAGGTCGAGCAGCCCGTACGCGAGTGCCCCGGTTCCCCCCTCGGCAAGCAGTTCGGTGTCACTGGCCCAGCGCCGCTGCAACTCCTCCAGATCCAGTCCGCCGGTGCCCAGGCGTATCGTGATCAGGCCGTTGGGCAGGATGAACGCCGAGATCCGGTGTCGCTGCAGTCGCGAGTCATGGCTGGAAGCCGAGGACGAGGCCTTCTCGAAGGTGGCGGTGTACACGGTGAGGAAGGCATATCCGGGATGGCGGGTCGCCTTGGCCCGCTCCGCCGCCGCCACCGCGTCCTCGATCGCGAGCGGGTCCAGCCCGACCTCCTGGGCCAGTTCGAGCAGGGTCGCGTGATCGGGATCGACAATGTCGCACCAGGACAGCGCCTGGGGATCGGCCAGGATCTCCCCGATCTCGGAAATTCCCCCGGCGACCGCGACGGGCTCGCCCAGTCCGCCGTCCTCGTCGCGATCCCAGCGGATAATGCGGTGTTCGGTGTCCACCGGTCCATCATGGAGCACCGGGAAATGATCGGGCTGGTGGCGCGCGTGGCAGACTGTGCAGGTGCGCATCGATCTGAACGGAAATGTTGGGGAGTCCTTCGGGTCCTGGACCGCCGGTGAGGACGGGTCCATGCTCCGGGTCGTGACGACGGCGAACGTCGCCTGCGGGTTCCATGCCGGCGACCCCACCGCGATGCACGGGGCCTGTCTGGTGGCGGTGCAGCGTCGGCTGCGGATCGGTGCCCTGGTCGGCTACCGGGATCTGCACGGCTTCGGGGAGCGCTACCTCGCCATCGATCCGGAGGACCTGCTCAACGAGGTGATCTATCAGTTGGGTGCCCTGGACGGGATCGCGCTCAGTGTCGGGGGCAAGCTCGCCTGCGTCCGCCTGGCCGGTGCCCTGGGCGAGGCGGTCAGCCAGAATCCGGAGCAGGCCAATGCGGTGATCGACGCGATCAAGGCCTACGACGACTCGCTCACCCTGATCGTGAAGCAGGGTTCCTGGTTCGCCCACCTGGCCGACACGTCCGCGCTCGAGACCGTGGTCGAGGCGGATGCGACCACCCCGCAACTGGTCGAGGAGGCGCTGGTGGCCGTACGGTCCGGCGCGGTCGGGTCGTTGCATCTGGGTCCGGAAACGATGGAGGTACGCCAGTACCTGAATGAGATCGGCGTCACAGTCGGTTCCTGATCCTGTTTTGACCAACAGGTGCGCACCTGCCCAGTGCCCCCTAGACTCCGATCTGGAGTGCCCGCCGCACTGTCGGGCGGGCAGGAAGCAGGAGGAACCGTGGCCATCAGCAAGGTACTCATCGCCAACCGCGGCGAAATCGCGGTGCGGGTCATCCGCGCCGCCGCCGACTCGGGTCTGGGCAGCGTAGCCATCTACGCCGATGCCGATGCCGATGCCCTGTTCGTCACGCTGGCCGACGAGGCGTACGCCCTCAACGGCACGACCCCGGCACAGACCTACCTCGACATCGCCAAGATCCTGGAGATCGCCGAACGCTCCGGCGCCGACGCGGTGCATCCCGGCTATGGGTTCCTCGCTGAGAACGCCGACTTCGCCCAGGCCGTGATCGATGCCGGGCTGACCTGGATCGGTCCGCCGCCGGCGGCGATCACCGCCCTCGGCGACAAGGTCGAGGCCCGGCACATCGCGAACAAGGTGGGCGCGCCACTGGTCCCGGGCACCAAGGATCCGGTCGCCAACGCCGATGAGGTGATCGCTTTCGCCGAGGAGCACGGGATGCCGATCGCGATCAAGGCCGCCTTCGGTGGCGGTGGTCGTGGCCTCAAGGTGGCCCGGGAGAAGTCCGAGATCCGCGACCTGTACGAGTCCGCGGTCCGCGAGGCGACCACCGCTTTCGGTCGCGGCGAATGCTTCGTGGAGCGCTACCTGGACAAGCCGCGCCACGTGGAGACCCAGTGCCTGGCCGACAGCCACGGCAACGTGGTGGTGGTCTCCACCCGCGACTGCTCGCTGCAGCGCCGGCACCAGAAGCTGGTCGAGGAGGCCCCGGCGCCGTTCCTGTCGCCGGAGCAGATCGACCGGCTCTACACCTCCTCCAAGGCGATCCTGACCGAGGCCGGGTACGTCGGGGCCGGCACCTGTGAGTTCCTCGTCGGCCAGGACGGCACCATCTCCTTCCTGGAGGTCAACACCCGGCTCCAGGTGGAGCATCCGGTCTCCGAGGAGGTCTCCGGCCTGGACCTGGTCCGCGAGATGTTCCGCATCGCCGACGGCGAGGAACTCGGCTACGGCGACCCCGAAATCACCGGCCACTCGATCGAGTTCCGGATCAACGCCGAGGACGCCGGGCGCAACTTCATGCCCGCCCCCGGCACCCTGACCGAATGGCATCCGCCGCTGGGCCCCGGCGTCCGGGTCGACGAGGGCTATGAGAAGGGCATGACCGTGCCCGGCTCCTTCGACTCGCTGGTCGCCAAGATCATCGTGACCGGGGCCAGCCGGGAGCAGGCCATCCAGCGTGCCCGCCGGGCCCTCAAGGAGACCCGGATCGACGGCATGCCGACGGTGATCCCGTTCCACCGGCAGATCCTGCTCGAGCCGGCCTACCTGGCCACCGGCGACGCCGGATTCGCGGTGCACACCCGCTGGATCGAGACCGAGTTCGACAACCGGATCGAACCGTTCGAGGCGCCGGCGGCGACCGAGGAGGAAGCCGAGGCGGCCGCGAAGAGCACCGTGGTCGTCGAGGTGAACGGCAAGCGGGTCGAGGTCAAGCTGCCGGCCACGCTGGGCAGCGTCGCCGCACCGGCCGCGGCGAAGGCCAAGAAGCCCAAGCGGGCCAAGAGCGACACCGCGGTGAAGCAGGTCTCCTCCAATGCGCTCACTTGCCCGATGCAGGGCACGATCGTCAAGGTCGCGGTCAACGAGGGCGACACCGTCAGCGAGGGCGACCTGATCGTGGTGCTGGAGGCGATGAAGATGGAACAGCCGATCAGCGCCCACCGTTCGGGGGTGATCACCGGCCTGAACGCCGCCCAGGGGGCGACCGTGTCCAGCGGCACCGTGCTCTGCGAGATCATCGACGGGCCCGAGCAGGACTGATCCACCGGCCACCACGGACGCCTCGGACCGATCGGGTCCGGGGCGTCCCGTGTTTTGCCCTGAGTCCGGTTGGCCCCTCCAGCCGAACACGGCAGAATAGAGGGTATGGATCCCCTCATCTTGTTCGGCGTCATCGCAGTGGTGGTCGTTGTCGGCCTCATTTTCATGCGCCGCCACCAGAAACAACTCGAGACGCAGAAGAAGCTGGAGTTGGAGGGCCAGTTGGCCACCGCCAAGGTTCCGGCCGAGGAGGACGTCACCAAGTTCGGCGAGGAGTTGATGCTCCTGGACGCGGACGTGGCCGGCCACCCGCTGGACGAGGCGATGAACCAGGACTACTCCCGGGCCCTGGACGCCTATGACAATGCCAAGAAGTCCCTGGCCGCGGTCACCAAGCCGGAGGAGATCCGCAACGTCACCGAGATCCTGGAGGACGGCCGATACGCGGTCGCGTGTGTGAAGGCCCGGGTCGAAGGTCGACCGCTGCCGGTGAAGCGTCCGCCGTGCTTCTTCAATCCCGCGCACGGCCCCTCCACCGAGAACGTCGACTGGGCGCCGCCCGGCGGCACCGTCCGTTCGGTCCCGGCCTGTGCCGCCGACGCCGAGCGGGTCAAGGTCGGCGCCGACCCGAATATCCGCACTGTCCAGGTCGGTTCGCAGCGCGTGCCGTACTGGGACGGTGGCCCGGCGTACGCCCCGTACGCCCAGGGGTACTACAATTCCTGGCGAGGCTCGGACATGCTGACCGGCATGATGCTGGGCGGCATGCTGTTCGGCGGCGGCGACATGTTCGGCGGCATCGGCGCCGGCATGGGTGAGATGTTCGAGGGGATCGGCGACGGCATCGGGGATGTCGGCGAAGGCATCGGCGACATGTTCGGTGGCATCGGCGACATGTTCGGCGGCCTGTTCGACTGATCGGTCAGTCGGTCAGCCCGGCGAGGAACTCGCTCACTCCCCCGTCGACCTTGCAGGTGGCCAGGTCATCGCCGCGGGTCCGGCCGCGGTTCACGATCAGCACCGGCTGCCCGCGTTTGGCGGCGTGCCGGACGAAGCGCAGGCCGGACATCACCGTCAGCGAGCTGCCGAGCACCACCAGCAGGTCGGCGTCCTCGACCCGGGCATAACACTCGCTCACCCGGGGCCGGGGCACCGATTCCCCGAAGAACACCACATCCGGCTTCAGCAGCCCGCCGCAGGAGACACAGTCGGCAACCCGGAAACGATCCCACTCCGCCACGACGGCATCCCCGTCGGGGCGGAGTTCTGCTTGTCCGGCGGCCAGGGAGTTCGCCGCGGTCACCCGCAGTTCCGGGTTCAGGGCGGTCAGCCGGGACTGCAGCACCGCCCGGGAGGACCGCTCCCCGCAATCCAGACAGACCACGTCGGCGAGCCGCCCGTGCAGGGCGACCACCGGGCGGGAGCCGGCCGCCTCGTGCAGGCCGTCGACATTCTGGGTGATCACCCCGGTGACCAGGCCCTGGGTCCCCAGACGGGCCAGTCGGTGATGCCCGGGGTTCGGGATGGCGGTGCCCATCCGGGCCCAGCCGCGGTAGGAGCGGGCCCAGTAGCGCCGGCGGGAGTCGGAGTTGCCGACGAACTCGTCGTACATCATCGGGTTCGCCTTGGGCGCGTTCGGTCCGCGGTAGTCCGGGATGCCCGAATCGGTGCTCATTCCCGCCCCGCTGAGCACCACCGGTCGCCGGGAGCTGTGCCACAGCAGGATGCCCCGGTCCACGGAGGTGCGTACGTCGATGCTCACAGCGTGATCTGCTGGTTGAGCAGTTCGATGCTGTGCCCGTGCAGCCGGCGGGCCGCCTCGGCGATCGAACCGGACAGCGACGGGTAGACGGTGAAGTCGTGGGCGAAATCGTCGACATTGATCTGTTCGGCCACGGCGATCGCAATCGAGTGGATCAGCTCGCTGGCGCGCGGAGCGACTATCACCCCACCGATGATATTGCCCGTCGACGGGCGACAGAACAGCTTGACGAAGCCGTCCTTGAAACCGAGCATCTTGGCGCGGGGATTGCTGGCCAGCGGCAGGGTGACGCCGATGCCGCGGACCCGACCGCTGTCGATGTCATCCTGGGTCACCCCGACCGTGGCGATCTCGGGGTTGGTGAAGATGTTCGAGGAGACCTCGGCCCTGTTGAACGGTTCGACCGCGTCGCCCAGGGCGTGCCACATCGCGATCCGGCCCTGCATCGCCGCCACCGAGGCCAGCGGGAACACCCCGGTGCAGTCGCCGGCGGCGTACACCCCCTGGGCGGAGCTGCGCGAGACCCGGTCGACATTGATGTGTCCGCTCGGCTTGAGGATGACCCCGGCTTCGGTCAGGCCGATGTCGTGGGTGTTGGGGATCGACCCGACCGCCATCAGCACATGGGAGCCGAGGACCTCGCGGCCGTCCTCCAGGGTGACCACGACCCCGTTGCCCTCGCGATGGGCGCGGACCGCCCGGGACCCGAGCACCAGATCCATCCCGCGCTCGTGGAACAGCGCCTGCAGCACCTTGGTCGCATCCGGATCCTGGCCCGGCAGCACCTGGGGCTGGGAGGACACCAGGGTGATCGGTACGCCGAGGGCGTCGTAGGCGTTGGCGAACTCGGTGCCGGTGACCCCGGAGCCGACCACGATCAGCCGCTCGGGGATCTCGTCGATGTCGTAGAGCTGGGCCCAGGTGAGGATGCGTTCCCCGTCGGGCTGGGCGTCGGGCAGCGTCCGCGGCCGGGTCCCGACCGAGACCAGGATGTAGTCGGCGGGCAGGCGCACCTCCCCGGTCGCGGTCTCGGCGATCACCTCGTGCGGACCGTTCAGCCGCCCGCGCCCCTCGATGAGGGTGATTCCGTCGCGCTCCAGTCGGTGCCGGATGTCGTCGGACTGGGCCTTCGCCAGGGCCTTGACGCTGGCGTTGACCTTCATCAGGTCCACCTTGACCAGCGGCTTGCCGCGGCTGTCGGCGGCCTCGTAGACCAGGCCCATCTCGTTCGACTTGCGGGCCCGCGACATCACCCCGGAGACCGCGATCAGGGACTTCGAGGGGACTACGTCGGTCAGCACCGCGGACCCACCCAGGCCGCGGTCCTCGATCAGCGTCACCTCGCCCCCGAGCTGTGCGCCGACCAGCGCCGCCTCGTATCCGCCGGGACCCCCACCAATGATCACTACTCGCACGGCTCGATTCTTCCACGTCCACCCAGCGGGGTCGGATATGGGATAGTCGGCCCATGACACAGAGCCCCGGATCGGTCGACCCGCTGACGCTGGCGGCCGGCGCCGCGGAGGCGGTACGCCGGCGGCTGCGGATTCCGAGTGCCGAGGTGGCCCTGGTGCTGGGTTCGGGCTGGTCGGAGGCGGTCGCCGAGCTGGAGGTGATCGGGCGGGTGCCGCTGGCCGCGTTGCCGGGCTTCCACACCCCGGCGGTGGCCGGACACGGCGGGGAATTGCTCGCGGTACGGATCACTGGCGATCGGTGTGCGCTGGTGTTCACCGGGCGGACCCATCACTACGAGGGACGCGGGGTGGCCGCGGTCGTGCACGGCGTCCGGACCGCGGCGGCCTGCGGGGTGCGCACGGTGGTGCTGACCAACGGGTCGGGGTCGCTGCGGCGCGAGTGGGGGCCGGGCACGCCGGTGCTGATCCGCGATCACATCAATCTGACCGGGGTGACGCCGCTGGTGGGGCCCCGGTTCGTCGACATGTCGGAGGCGTACGCCGGGCGGCTGCGGGACCTGGCGCGGACGGTGGATCCGTCGTTGCCGGAGGGGGTGTACGTGCAGTTCCCCGGGCCCCAGTACGAGACCCCGGCGGAGGTCCGGATGGCCGGCGTGCTCGGCGGTGACCTGGTCGGGATGTCGACGGTTCTGGAGACGATCGCGGCCCGGGAGCGCGGCCTGGAGGTGCTGGGGCTGTCGCTGGCCACCAACCTGGCTGCGGGGATCTCCCAGGCCCCGCTGGATCACCGCGAGGTAATCGCCGCCGGTCAGGCCGCCGCGCCGCGGCTGCGTAGCCTGATCACCGAACTGCTGGCGGTGCTGTGAGGGACTGGGCGGCCCAAGATCCGGATCCGCGGACCCGGGCGGAGTTGACCACGTGGATCGAGCGGGCCGAGCAGGGAGATCCGGCGGCGGCAGCCGAGCTGGCCGACGCGTTCGCGGGTCGCTTGCAGTTCGGGACGGCGGGGCTGCGCGGGCGGATGGGACCGGGGCCGAACCGGATGAACCGGGTGGTGGTGTCCCAGGCCGCAGCCGGGTTGGGACGCTATCTGGCGCGAACGGGTGCGGCGGCGGGCCGGGTGCTGATCGGCTATGACGCCCGACACAATTCCGAACGGTTCGCCCGGGATTCCGCGGAGATCCTGGCCGGGGCCGGGTTCGAGGTGCTGCTGACCGCGGGGCCGGTGCCGACGCCGCTGGTGGCGTACGGGATCGGGCACTTCGGGTGTGCCGCAGCGGTGGTGGTGACCGCCTCGCACAATCCGGCGGCCGACAACGGGTACAAGGTGTATCTGGGGGACGGCTGCCAGATCGTGCCGCCGGCCGATGCCGAGATCGCCACCGAGATCGCCGCGGTGGCGGAGGTTCCGCTGGGTGAGCTGGCCCGGTCGCCGCGCTATCGGCTGGTCGGCGCGGAGTTGGCCGAGGCGTACCTGGACCGGATCGCGACGCTGGTCGCGGCCGCGGCGCCGCGGGAGGTGCGCTGGGTGTACACGCCGCTGCACGGGGTGGGCGCGGCGACGGTCCGGCAGGCGGTGGCCCGGGCCGGGTTTCCGGCAGCGCTGGAGGTGGCGGCGCAGGCCGAGCCGGATCCGGATTTTCCGACCGTGGCGTTCCCGAATCCGGAGGAGCCCGGCGCGCTGGATCTGGCTCTCGAGCTGGCGCGGACCGAGGGGGTCGATCTGGTGATCGCGAACGATCCCGATGCGGATCGGTGTGCCGCGGCGATCGAGCAGGACGGGCAGTGGCGGATGCTGCGGGGGGATGAGCTCGGGGTGCTGCTGGGCGATCAGGCGCTGCGGCGCGGGGTGCAGGGCACCTACGCCGCGTCGGTGGTGTCGGGGTCGCTGCTGGGCCGGTTGGCGCGGGCGGCGGGGCAGCCGTATGTGACCACGCTGACCGGGTTCAAGTGGATCGCGCGGACGCCGGGGCTGGTGTTCGGGTACGAGGAGGCGCTGGGCTACTGCACCGATCCGGCGGCGGTGCGGGACAAGGACGGGATCTCGGCCCTGATCCGGCTGCTCGCCCTGGCCGCGGAGCTCAAGGCCGAGGGCCGGACCCTGGCCGACCGACTCGCGGAGATCGAGCAGGAGCACGGGGTGTACGCCACCGACCAGTTGGCGTACCGGGTGGCGGATCTGTCGCTGATCACCGGGGCGATGGCCCGGCTGCGCGCCGATCCGCCAACGACGCTGCTCGGGGAACCGGTCCGGTTCGTCGATCTGGCGGAGGGGGGTGCGCTGCCGCCGACCGATGCGGTCCGGTTGGGGGGTGCGTCGGTGACGGTGACCGTACGCCCCTCGGGGACCGAGCCGAAGCTGAAGTGTTACTTGGAGGCACGCTCCCCCGTCGGCAGCGCGAATCCGCTGGACCGGCTCAAGGCCGAAGTTCAGGGTCTGGTGGACGGGTACCTGGACGTGGTGCGGTGAACAACGACCGCACGGAGTTATCCAATCACGACGCCGCAGTGTTGTTTGCGCTGTGGAATCTGCGGGGCAGTCAGCTCAGCGAATCGGGCCGGACCTTCGTCCGGCTCGGCGGGCAGGTGGAGCTGGTGTTCCTGGACGACACGGTGCTGACCCGACCCGGGCAGGAGGAGCTGCCGGCCTGGTCGGTCGGTCGGCGCCTGGCCGAGGTGCTCGGCCGCGGCTACGTGATGTGGCGGGCCACGGTCAGGGCGCCGGTGCGCATCCTGCTCGGACGTGATGCCGCGGGGCAGTTCAGCTGGCAGGTCCAAGAGCTCCCGCCACTGGACGTTGCCTCCTCGGTGCAGGCTCCCCTGTTGGTCCGGGCGCCCTCGGCGGCGGGACCCAGTGCGTCCTATTCCGAGATTCCCGCGGAACCGCCCGGCCGGGCCTTCGATGACATGAACCTTCCCGAAATGGCCTTCAGCATCAGCCTCCGGGCGATCGACAACGAGCGGGCGGCCGAGGCCTTCCTGTTGTTGGCCCAACTCGGTGTGCGGGAGCCGCCCCATCAGTTCAATCGCTCCTTCTATCTCCCCACCCCGACCGGGGACACGCAGATCGCTATTCCCGATTCCCGAGTCCTGGTCGCCCCGGATTGGCACCGCCGGGAGGAGGTCCCGGCCTGGGCGGGGAGCCGAAGCACAGCAGCGGAACTGCGGCGCACCTGGCCGCATGATTTCCATCCGCTGGTCGCAGTCATCCGGTTCGAGGATGATGGCCGGCCCGGGATCTGGTACTTCGATCGGCCGCCGTACACCTTCGCCGAGCCGATTGCGCAGCGTCCCTCCGCCGGCTGGTCGGTTCCGGTCCCGGAGGCGATCGTCGAGGATTGGCTGCCCACGCCGGAATTGAGTGACGAGGACGCCGCGGTGATCTTCGCCATGTGGACGTTGGCCCATCCGCATCTGTCGGCCGGTGGCAGGCTGTACGCCGACATCCGGGACGCTCACATTGAGATCAGGATTCCGGATCGTTCGGTCCTCCTGCAGCCGGACCGGGCCCATCCCGAGCAGGCGCTGTCTCCGTGGCAGGCCGGTCGGTTGGTCTCGGGGTTGATCTCCGACGCCATGGACACCTTCGTTCCGGAGAACGGCGTACAGCGAATCACTGTCGGCTACGACACCGCAGGCTTTCTCGCGCTCGCCCTCGAGAGCATCGACGAAGCCCATGAGTACCATCCGCTGGCTCCGCCGGGAACCTACCCACCACCGCCACCACCCGAATGGCAGTTCCCTGGGCTGGCGGTGGGTGATCTCACCAGGCACCGGTTGATCCCGGACCGGGTCAGCAATGAATTCGCGGGCCTGGTGTTCCTGTTGTGGCAGTTGCGGGCCGATACAACAGGGTTTCGCTACTACGTGTCGACCGGCCTGGGTCCGATCGAGATCTGCATCCCGGACTGGCGGGTCATCGTTGTCCCGGATGCCCACCTGCCGAACCAGCGGATTTCCGCTTGGGCGGGAGCCAGTGCACTGGCTCCACTGATCCGGGCCACCTGGGAGGGCCTTCCGGAGGCCGCACGGCCGGTGCGGGTCACCGTCGGCTATGACCGGAGCGGCAAACCGGCCGCCATTATCGAAGATATGCCGATCCCGGACGGGCCCCTGCCGTCGCTGACCGACCAGGCCCCACCGTGGCCGGTCTCGACGACTGCGCACCGGCAGATCATCAGACGATTGCGGAGCCGCCCGCGAGAGCTACTGGTCCCGCTGAGCGACCCGTTCCCCGGCACGCTGAACTGGAGTGGACAGCGCCCCGAGAGCGAAGCCGACCAGGACACCTGACCAGGGGTTCCTCCTCGCACCTTCCACTCATTCGCCAGCTTGCAAACCTCGGCGGATCTCTCAGATGCTCTCGTGCCCGCGATTGCGGTAGAGGGCTCTGCTCAGCCCCCGGGCAGCGACCTGCAGCGCAGGGACGAAGCGCGCCAGATCCGGAGCTCCCGCCGGGTAGAGCAGGGACAGCGCGGCGAGCGCGTTTCCTTCCAGATCCAGAACTGGGACCGCCACGGCCTCGACCGCCTCTTGATGGCTACGCGGGTCGGGTGCGAATCTGTTCGACTGAATATCGGCCTTCTCTGCAGTCGTAGGCATCCGCCCAACGCCTCGACGTCCCCGCGATTGCTCCTGCACAGCCTCAATCACCGAGTTCGGGGAAAATGCCAACATTGCCCACCCTGCGGCCGTGGCCTGCGCCGGGAGGCGGCCTCCCGGGCGCGATGAAAGGCCCTTGATCGGATTCACGATCTCGAGGTACACCACATCGGCGCCTTCCAGGACAGCGAGGTGCATCGCACCTCCCGTGGTCGCTGCCAAATCGCTGAGGAATGGCAGCGCCGCGACCCGGAGCGGGGAGTGGAGCGGAACCAATTGACCGATCTCGAACATGCGCAAACCGATGCGCACTCCGGTGTCGGTCTTCTCCAGCATCCCGAGGCTGACCATTTCTTGCACGATGCGGTGTCCAGTGGCCTTGGACAGCCCGGCCCGACGAGCGAGTTCGCTCGATTGCACACAGGCATCACCCGGGCGGAACGCACTGAGAATCGCGAAACTGCGCTCCAGAATGCCGGACCTGCTTGTTTCGGGCTTGGCCGCCCCGTCGTCGGTCACGATGCCCCTCTGTTCTCTTCCGCCTCACCACGATAGTTCATAGGACCCCAGCCGCGATCTGAGCGGGGACCAAGCCCCTCTTCGCGAGCTGAATTTGCTCGTGGATGTGAAGGCGCAGCTCCGCGAAGCGGGGAGTCGATCGGGTCGCCAACTGGTTGCGTTCGTCGGGCAGGTCAATGGTGACCACCTCCTGAACGACAGTTGGGCTGGACGACAACACAAGTACCCGTTCCGCGAGATAGACCGACTCGTCGATGTCATGGGTCACGAAGAGGACGGTGACCCCCAGGCGGTGCCAGATGTCTCGGACCAGGTCTTCCAGATCCGCTCGGGTTTGTGCGTCCACTGCGGCGAACGGCTCGTCCATCAGGAGGATGTGTGGTTTGTACGCCACAGCACGGGCGATCGCCACGCGCTGCTGCATCCCACCCGACAGTTGCCAGGGGTAGCGGGCATGGGCATGCGCCATGCCGACTGCCTCCAGCGCCTCGGTGACCCGGCGGTCCCGCTCGTCCTTCGGTACCCGGGCATTCTTCAGCGGAAGGTCCACGTTGCCCTGAACCGTGAGCCAGGGAAACAAGGATCGTCCGTACTCCTGGAACACCACCGCCATCGTTTTTGGCGGCCCGGTCACCGGCTTGCCCTCCAGCGTTACTTGGCCTGCGGTGGGTTCGAGGAGCCCCGCGATGATCTTTAGTAGGGTCGTCTTGCCAGCCCCGGAAGGCCCGACAATGCAAGCGAACTCGCCACGACGTAGGTCGAAGGTCAGGTCGCGGACCGCCTCGACCGGGCCGGATTTACTCGCGTAGATCTTTTGCACCCCATGGACCGACAGGAGTATCTCCTGGCGTTGTTCTCGGGCCGAAGCCGCGGGCCGGGACACTTCATCATTCACTGTGCTCAACTTCTTTCAATCCGTAGTACCAACGCAGGATTCGCTTCTCTGCCACAGCGAAGATGGCTGCCAGCAGGACACCGATCAGGCCGAGAAGGATGATGCCGCTCCACATTTCCGGAACCGCGAACGACCGCTGGAAGGCCACGATCGTGAACCCGAGACCCGATGAGGAGGCGAACATCTCCGAGATCACCATCAGGATGAGCCCGATCGACAGTGCTTGGCGGATGCCGGTCACGAAATACGGGCTGGCTGCCGGAAGAGTGAGCATGATGGTCCGCGACAGACCCTGAATGCCGTAGACACGGGCGGTGTCACCGAGCACCTCGTCCATGGACCGCACGCCTTCGATGGTGTTCAGCAGAATCGGCCAGATGCAGCCGGACACGATCACGAGGACCTTCATCGAGTCGTTGACACCCACCAACAGCATGAGGATCGGAACCAGAATCGGCGGGGGGATTGCCCGGAACAGTTCCAAGACCGGCTCAGTGAGCCGACGCAGCGTCCGACTGGAACCGATAACGAAGCCGAGGCCAATTCCCAGAACCGTGGCGGTCGCCAGGCCCACGAGCAGCCGTAGCAGGGATGGCACGACATCGTTGGCGAATCTCGGCCCGATCCACACCTCGGTAAAGGTCGAGACCATCTGGGCGGGTCTTGGCACCCAGAAGCTGTCGCTGTTCAGGGTGAGTGCCCACCACAGGAAGACAAGTATGAGGGGTAGCGCAACGAAGTACGCGGTTCGTTTGATCAGACTCATCGGTCAGCCTCCGACCGGATCGAGGAATGCCAGCTGAGCCAGCGTTTCTGAATGAATCGGAATCCGGCGTTGATCAGAACACCCAACAGGCCGGTGGTCAATACCAGTGCGTACATCCCGGAGTAGGCGCCACCGGACTGGGCCCTGGCTATCTCGTGCCCCAGGCCGGGCATTCCGATTAGGAGTTCCGCGGTCACCGCGAGCACCAGAGCAACCGAGGCAGACAGTCTGAGTCCCGTGACCAGGTAGGGCAGTGTGGTGGGCCACACGACATGCCGAAGCCTCGCGATGTAGCTGGTGAGACCGTAGCTGCGCGCGGTGTTGGCGGCTACTGGATCGACATCCGCCACCCCGTACAGGACCTGCACGAGCACCGGCCAGAAAGAGGCGTACACAACCAGGAGAAGTTTCGATTCCAACTTGACGCCGAATACCAGGACGGCCAGCGGGATGAGGGCCACCGAAGGGATGGGGCGCAGAAATTCGATGGTCGAAGCGGTGAAGCGGCGCAGGAAACCGGAACTCCCGATCAGCATGCCCAGGATGATGGCGGCAACCGAGGCGATCGCTAGGCCGATAGCCCAGCCCAAAAGGGTTTCCCCGATTGCCTGCCACAACGTGGCAGTGCCCAGCAGGGTGAAGAATTCTGCCAGCACCGCACTTGCCGGCGGGAGATATCGGGCCGGGACCAGCCCGGAACGAGGGATGAGTTCCCAGATCAGTAGGAAAACCAAGGTGCCGATGGCACCCAACAGCCCGGCAGGGAGCGCCCGTAGCTTGTCCCAGAAGGAGCGGGGCCGTTGTGCCGGTCCGGCTTGTGGATGGGCGAGTGTCATGTTTGTCATCTGATGCCTCACTGGGCGGTCTGGTGGACGATGTCGCCCCCGATTGCTGTCGCCACAACGCGAAGGTCTGCCAGCTCACTGGCGCGGCAGGAGAGAGGGTCCCCGTTGAGGACCACCCAGTCGGCCCGGGCGCCCGGCCGAAGTACCCCTTCGGTTGCGTCGACCATGGCGACGGCGGCCGCCCCCGGCCCGTAGAGTCGCAGCGCAGCGTTTCGATCCAGCGTTTCGGCGGGATTGAGGCAGCGACCGCCATGCTGACGGGTCACCGCTTGCCAGATGCCGTGGACGGGGCTGGACGCCGTGACCGGGGAATCCGATCCCCCACCGACGGTTACCCCTGCCGACAGCCACGAGCGCAGGGGGCTGGCCAATTCAGTGGCCTCCCAGCCGAACCGATTGGCCAGGGTTTCCGCGAATCGGGCGTACATCCCCGGCTGCGCCGCAACCCGCACGCCCAGTTGTGCAGCGGTCCGCATGCTCTCCGGAGATGGCCAGAGATATGCATGGATGAGCGAGAATCCCAGATGCTGCACCTGCGAGGCCGGCCTCAGCCTGGCAATGCTGCGAAGCGCTGAGTCAACAGCCGCATTGCCAACAGTATGTGCGCCCACAGGGAGGCCTTGACCGAAGGCGAACTCATACAGCGCATCGAGATCAGGTTGCTCGATCAGACGCTCGCCGTAGTAGTCGGGACGCCCCGGGTACGGGTCGCGCAGCCAAGCGGTTCCCAGCGAACCACCGCCGTCCAGAAACACTTTGAACCCGCCGAAGTGCAAGCGAGGGTCGTCCTTCATTTCCCGGGCGAGCGGGAGGAAGGTCTCGGCCGATTTCACCGCGGCCGCCCCCGAGGGAACCACCCCGAGAAGGGTGGCGCGCATCCGCAGTTGCCCGGAGACATTTGCCATACGGTAAGCGTCAACCTCGGCCAATGACAGGCCCGGCTCGACCACCCGGGTGATGCCTTGTTCCAGGCAGCGGCGCTGGCCGGCGAAAAGAGCATCTTTCCGTTCCTGGGTAGACAGCTCCGGTAGCTGGCCACGGACCAAGTCCCGAGCGTGTTCAATCAGGTGTCCGGATGCCCATTGCCCTTCCGGGCTCAGTCCGGCGCGCAGGAGCGCAGCAGAGTTGACCGCGGCTTCGTGCCCCCCTCGGGCCAGATAAACCGGCCGTTCGGGACAGATCGCGTCCAACTCGGCGCGGGTGGGATAGCGCTGCTCGATTAGATCTGCGATCTCCCATCCCTCGGAAGAGATGATCCAATCCCCGTCCGGATGGTCACGTACCCAGCGGCGCACCATGTCGAGGAGTTCCGCGATGGACCGGGCCGGGCTGAGATCCAGGTGGACGTCAGCCATCCCGGTCCACAGCATATGGTGGTGGCAGTCGATGAAGCCTGGCAGAACGGTCTGGTCGCCGAAGTCCAACACGTCGATGTCCCCACGGAGCGGGCTGCTGACCTCCACCGGGTCCCCCACCGCGACGATGCGTCCGTCCGCCACCACCATTGCCCGGGCCCGCGGGATTTTGGTATCCAGCGTCAGCAGATCACCCAGGATCAGGCGGGCCATGATTCACTTCCCGACGAGTTGCTGCACTGTGACCGGACCACCCAGAAGTCCCTGTTCCTGGCTGTACTGAATCAGCTTGTCCAGGGAGGACTCGTTGAACGTTTCCGGGAACGCCGGAAGTCCGATTCGGGCTGCGGTGGCCGCGTCGATGGATGTGTACTGCGTGAGAACGTTGCGCACCGCATCAGGGTTCTGCGTCGCATAGACCATCGATTTGTGCATCGCTCGCTTGAAGGCTGCCAGGGTCTCCGGATTCTTCGTGGCCCACTGCTTCGAAGCGAAGTAGGAGGCCACCGACAAGTTGGGATCGGTCTTGTCATAGTTGTCCAGCACCGGCCGGGCACCCCGGTCCAGGAGTTGAGTGACAAAGGGCTCGCAGGCCCAGGCTGCGTCGACGCGCCTTTGTTCCACTGCAGCCGGCATGTCCGGGAAGGCCAGTTCGGTGAACTTGACCGTGCTGGGATCGATTCCTTCGCTCTGCAGGGCGGCCTTGATGGTGACGTCGCCGATGTTGTTCAGCGTGTTCACCGCAACTGTTCGCCCTTGCAGGTCGGCGGCGTTCTGAATAGCGGAGTCTGCAGTGACCACGCTGCAGTAGCCGGCGGCTGGATTGCTCGAGCGATTCTCGGGCGAGATCCCGACTCCGGGGCTCACCAGTTGCAACGGAAGCCCCTTGGAGACTCCGATGATCAGCGAGACGTTGTTCGAGAAACCGATCTGGTAACTGTCGCTGGTAACTGCAGGCACGATCGCTGCGCCGCCGGCAGCTAGGACCGGGTCGAGTTCGATCCCTTCCTCGCGGAAGAATCCTTGCTGAATACCCACATAGACGGGAGCCACATCCACAATCGGAATGAGGCCGATGGTCAGCTTCTTTATCCCCTTGTCGCCAGCTGAACCACCACCTCCGCACGCAGCAAGAAGCAACGACAGGGAGACCGCAATAATCAGTGGGATGATACGAGTCTTGTTTCGCATATCCATCTCCTTTCGAATGAATTTTTTCAGAGGAAACGTTCAGGCTTTCCCTCGAAGGGGATACCCACATAGAGTTCAGAAAAGGACGCCTGCGCGCTGCGTGAAATAACGAGGTTCTGCAGGCGAGCTCGTTGCAGCCGTCGTTCGAATTCCTGACCGGGCACGTGGTGCAGCAGGGCGGTCATGTGGCGAGAGAACTCCTGGGCCCGCCAGATGCGGCGCAGGGCCGTGGTGGAGTAGTTCGCGAGGAGTTCGTCATTCCCCGTGCGGTAGTGATCCATCAGTGCCTCACTGAGCACCGAGATATCAGACGCGGCCAGATTCAGTCCCTTGGCTGCGGTCGGCGGGACGATGTGCGCCGCGTCACCGGCAAGGAACAGCCGCTTGTACTGCAGCGGTTCCACCACGAAGGACCGCATCGCAGTGACGCTCTTTTGTACGATCGGCCCTCGGTGCAAGGTCCACCCGTCCTGGGTGGCGAGTCGTCGGGTCAGTTCGTCCCAGATGAACTCATCAGGGACCGTGGCTGCGTCGCAGTCGGGTTCCACCTGGAGATAGAGCCGACTCAACGTCGGGGACCGCCTGCTGTGCATGGCGAACCCATGGTCGTGGTGGGCGTAAATGAGCTCCCGGGTGGACGGCGGAACCTCGGCGAGAATGCCCAGCCAGCCGAAGGGATAGTCGTGCTGGAACTCGGTACGCAGGGTTTGGGGCACCGCCGACCGAGAGACCCCATGAAAGCCGTCGCAGCCAGCCACATAGTCGGCGGTGATAACGTGCTCGGCTCCGTCGGCATCGCGGTACGTGACCTGCGGCCGCTCAGTATCGAGGTTATGTAGCGCCACGTCGAGAGCCTCAAAGACGATAGGTTCCCCTGAGGTGTCACGGGCGCGAAGCAGGTCCTTGACCACCTCCTGCTGGGGATACAACACGGTCTGCTGCCCACCGGTCAACTCGGCGGTGGGAAACCAGACGCGCTCCCCCTCGAACCGCAACTCGAAACCTTCATCGAACTGCCCATCGCGACGGAGGTGGTCGTCGACGCCCGCGATGCCGAGCAGTTCGACGGTGGGGTGTTCCAGCAGGCCGGCGCGGATCCGTTCCTCGATATAGCGTCGGGTCCGCAATTCCAGCACGAGGTTGTCGATGCCGGCGAGTCCCAGCAGACGACCGAGCAGGAGGCCCGCTGGCCCTGCGCCGACAATGACGACCGAAGTCTCGATGGAAGACATGTCGGACTCCGATCAGGAAGCAACTGCGGCGATGCAGTCGATCTCGACGAGGACACCGTCCCGAGGGGGATCGGCGCGGACACAGGTTCGCGCGGGGAACTGCCGCGAGGTTTCGAAGAACTCACGGTAGATGGCATTGAACGTGGGGAAGTTCGTCATGTCGCGGAGGTAGACATTGCAGCGCACAATGTCATCCTTGGTGCCACCGGCGGCCTCTACCACGCGCAGCAGGTTGGCGAGCGTGGACCTGGTCTGCTCCGCGAAGTCGTCGGAGACGATGGTGTGTGTGGCGGGATCCAGGGGTCCTTGGCCGGATACGAACAGCAGGCCGTTGTGTGCGATGGCCATCGAAATCGGGGCCTTGGTGCCGGGAGAAAATCCTGTTGTGGGGGCCTTATCGGTGCTGATCACACGTGGGCTGCTCTGGCTCATGGTCAATCTCCTGATCTTGGTGTGTTTTGGGTGTGCTGATCCCGCCGGTGGCGCTTGCAGCGCACCGCCGGTGCAGAGGGTGAGGGTGAGTCAGCCGACCTGTTGATCGGGTCGCGGCATCACATGCCCACAGTGGGCACAGGTGCGCGCTTCGACCGAATCGAAAAAGCGCGCGTAAGCCTTGGACACCGGATCCAGGGTGTAGTCCTCGACGGTGAAGTCCTCTTGATGGAGGAACTCACCACACTCGGGGCAGTACCAGCGGAAGTGATCCACTTCTCCATCGCGGCGTCCGCGCTCCAGGATCAAGGCGAAGGCATCCGAGGGAAACCGCGGGGAGTGCTCAGTGTTTGGCGGCATCCAGTTGGTCGCACCAGCAGGGATCACCGCCACGCTCTCCTCGCCGTCCGGCGTGCGGTGATGCAGGTGCATGGTGCCACGGATCATGTAGGTGACCTCATCGCTGGCATTCAGATGAAATTCACTGCGATAGTCACGGCCCTTGGCAACAAACGCGAGCGAGCCCGGGTATTGCCAAAGGACCTTCACCTGACGGCCGCTTTCAATCAATTGCTCGACCACCGATTCGAGATCCTCGATCGGCAGACCCGAAGGCTTGATCTCCCGCTTCATTCGATGCCCCTTCACCCGAAAGTATCTGCTTCCCGGAACATCAACGGTCACGGAATCGCATGTCGGCGAACCTCGAATGAGGATTAACGGAAAGCTCGTTCTTCCGATTCCTCAGAGGTTCCTTGTGGCAACTATTCAATCTTTGGGTCAAACCTCCGACAACCAGAGGTCTCACTCAATGAGACCTAGAGATGGGGAGCGACACCGGCGGGTCCCTGCGAGGGCACAAGCCTGCAACTCCGGGCTCACCGACTCGGAGTTGCAGGCTCAGCGGAACCTAGGCCTACTTACGCAGCCGACGAGCGTTCGAACGCGTCTTGGTCCCGTACGGAGCCAGCGCCGCGTTCATGATCGCCAGCGGGGTCGCCCCCTTGGCGGCGGCCACCGAGGCCTTCTCGGTCGCCTTGGCCATGGCGGTCACCTTCTCCAGCACCATGCCGGTTGCTTCCGGCTGGGTCATGGTCCCGGTTGCCATCTGCGTGGTACGGCGCCAGATGACCTCGTTGGCCGACATCAGCATCTGCGAGTAGGCCATCGCGTACTCGCCCCAGGCCTGCATCGCCTTCATGCCCTGATCCCAAAACAGCATTTCCTACCTCTTCCCCTCATCCGGTGATTCAAACCTCGGCGGATCTTAGTCCGCGATTACCCGCGCAACCATGTCAGCGCTCGCCATCAAATGACCTGCCAGCAGGGCTACGGGCGCAGCCTTCGGGCCCCGCAGACCGGTGATCGGCGGGGTTGGTGGGGCGCGGCCACCTATGCGGCGCTACGGTCCACAATCGCCCGGAACGGGTGCGCGGTGGTCCCCTCCCGGGTCACGGTGTACTGGTAGCCGATCGGTGAGGTCCAGCACAGCACTCCTGGCTCGGGCTGCTCCACCAACCATCCCCCGTGCGTCTTGACCCGATGTGCCCGCTGACTCAGCGGGGCCAGATTCCCCACCCGGGTCTGCCCGCAACCCGGCGGCGCGTCATGGACGTAGGGAATCGTGTGATCCAGCTCGCACCGCCGCGCCGGCGTCGTGGAGTAGGGCGCCATATCGAACGGCATCTGCGCCTCGATCACCCGGCGCAACCACGCCGGCGGCCGATACCCGTCCACCGGCTCGGCCCGCGCCACATCGAGCACCGGGTGCACCCGGATGTGACAGCCCCGCAGCACCTCACCCAGCTGATCGGTGAGCACCGTGCCGAACCGATCCAGATCCACCGTCGGGTCCACCCGGATCCCACCGGACCCGGCATCCACCCGACCCGTCAGGTGCACCACCAACTCCGCCCGCCGGGTCCCGCGAACCACGGGCTGATCGAAAGTGTCCCCCGGCCCCAACGGCAGCCCCTCCGGCAACGCCGACGACCCCAGGGCATTGCGCGCCAACAGCCCCAGCGCCTGCGCCCGGCGCTGCCCGAGCGTACTGCCGTCTCCGGCCGGCAACGCCTCGGCGATCCGCCCCAACGCGGTGTCCAACGCCACCCCGTCGGCCGCACCCAGCCGGGCCCACACATCCACATGCCCTCGCTCCACCCGGGAGACCCGCACCTCGCGGACCGCGCGAGCCTGCTCCACCTGCTGCGCCGCCAACTCCGGATCGGCCCCGATCACCAACCGGTCCACCTCCCGCAGCGCCCGCCCGAACGGCAACCGCACCAACGCCCCGGCCACCGGCGCATCGATCGCGGCACAATCGGCCAGGGACAGCTCCCGCGCCCGCTCGGTCACGATCCGGGCCTGCCACGGCGCCACCTCCCCGGCCACCACCCGGCCCCACAGCACCGGATGCCGGTGCCGCAGATTCAGCACGAACGCGATCCGTGCCGCGGCCTCGGCGGTACTCACCCGCAACCGCGGCCCCAACTCGGCCGCCAGGAATTCCCCGATCAGCGGCGTCCCGTCCGACCCGCCGGCGAACACCCGCTCACACCCGGCCAACAACACCGTGCGATCCACCCGATACAGATCACAGGCAGCTGCAATCCCCACCACTTGGGCGACCTCCCCGGCTCGCTGCTGCTCGATCCCATGATCGATCGCCGCAAACGCGTCGTCGAGCGACTCCGGCTCCCCGGGCGACATATCCGCATCCCACAGAACTATCGAACTCATGTTTCAATCCTGGCAGCCCCCACTGACAAAAAATGCATCACCCCGGCCAGGACTCCACCCCGCACTGCCCGATCCGGTTGTCACCGGCCGCAAGGACCACCCCGTCGGCCCGCAGCCCGAGTGTGTGCCCGGCCCCCGCAGCGACCTCGACGACCTCTCGCCACGCTGCCACCTCACACTGCCCGTACGCATTGTCCCCGGCGGCCAGCACCCGGCCGTCCGAAGTGACGGCAACCACGTGCCGGCTCCCCGCGGCCACCGCCACCACACCCCGCCAGCCGGAGACGTCGCCGACCACCACCCCGGCGACCACCACGTGCCCGTCCCCGGTCACCCCGAATGTGCTCAGGTATCCGGCCGCAACGGCCCGCACCCCGCGCCAGGCGGCGACATTGCACTGCCCGCGCCGATTGTTGCCCACCGCGACGACCGTGCCATCGGCGCGCAGTCCCACCGAGTGCCAGTCCCCGGCACTGAGGGCGATGATCTCCCGCCAGGTCTCCACCGCGCAGGCGCCTTCGCTGCGCCGCCCGGCTGCCACGACCCGCCCATCCGCGCGGCGGCCGAGCGTACGCCGCCAGCCCGCGGCAACCGCCACCACCTCCGACCAGGCAGCGACCTCGCACTGGCCGTCCCCGTTCCAGCCGACCGCGACCACCGACCCGTCCCGGCACAATCCCACGGTGTGCGAGCGGCCGGTATTCGGCGCCTCGTGCACGTTCCCGGCCGCGACCGCGACCACATTCCGCCACGACGCCACCCGGCATTCCGGGGCCCGGGGACCACCGGCGGCGACCACCGACCCGTCCGGGCGTACCCCGACCGAATGCCGCCGGCCGGCCGCGATCCGCACGCTCAGCGCACTTGTTCGGCGAACGCCGCGATCACTGCCCGGCTGTTCGCCGCCACCCGGTCATCCACCTCACGCAGCCGCCGGACCAGCTCCCGGCCGTTCTGCCCATCCTGATCGGCCCACTTCCCGACCAACTCCGGGGAGGCCTCGGGATGGAACTGGACGCCGAGCGCCGACCCCAGCCGGAACGCTTGATTCGGATACTTCTTCGAGCGGGCCAGCTCCGTCGCCCCCGGCGGCAGCACGGAGACGACATCGTGGTGCGACTCCGCAAACAGTGCCGGACCGCCGGCCGCCACCGGCCCGAGCACCGGATCCTCGGCCGCGGCCGCGAGCCACTCGATCTCCACGGGGCCGTCCTCCGGACCGGCATCCGCACCCACGCTCACCTCCCCGCCCAGCACCTCGGCGAGCAGTTGGTGGCCCAGACAGATCCCCAGGATCGGCACCTGCACACTGTGCAGATCCGCGATCAGATCGGCCACCGCCGCCGACCACGGCTGCGGCTCGCGTACGCTCATCCGCCCGCCGAGAATGATCAGGCCATCACCGACCGACCCCAACGGCGGCACCGGCTTCTCGTACAGCGGAATCAGCGAGCAGCCCACCCGAAGGTCCTTCAGCCAGCCGGCCAGCCGGTCGATCGGCACCCTGGCATCCAGCTGCAGCACGGTGACGCGTGGCACGAATCCCCCTCAGTGCCGGTCGGCCGGCACGATCGCCATGGTGCAGCGCGACACGCACACCAGCTTGCCGTCCTCGTTGGCGATCCGGATGTCCCAGATCTGCGAGGTCCGCCCGCGACTGATCGGGGTCCCGGTCGCGTACACCCAGCCGCTGCTGGCCGGGCGGATGTGGTTGGCGTTGATCTCCATCCCGACCGCGAGCGACTCCTTCGGATCCAGGGTCAACAGCGCACCCCAGGACGCCACCGTCTCGGCCAGCGCGACCGAGGCTCCGCCGTGCAGGATTCCGTAGGGCTGGTGGGTGCGTCCGTCCACCGGCATCCGGACCACCAGGGCATCGTCGGTGAACTCCACCAGTTCCATCCCCAGCGTCGAGATCAGCGTGGAATCCCGCTCCCCGTTCAGCTGGGTGGGCAGATTGTCCGGGTCGTACCAGATGCTCATGGATCGGTTCCTTACTTGGCGATGGGGGCCCACGCGGGCCCGGTCTGGCCGAGGCTGTCATCCAGCTTCGGGAACAACGGGGTGGGCTTGGCCAGCGGGGTGCCGGGCACGATCGGCCGGTGCGCCCAGGTGGCCTGTTCGGCGGCGTAATCGCCGGTCAGCACCGGATAGTCGGAGTTGCCCTCCTCGCTGACGGTCCGGATCTCGGGCTGTTGTGCCCAGACCCCGGAGCCACCGAGGGATTCGAAGACCTTCTGCGAGGCGTGCGGCAGGAACGGGGTCATCATCGTGTTGATGTCGGTGACCGCCTGGAGCACGGTGTGCAGGATGGTGTCCCGGCGTACCGGATCCTCCTTGAGCTTCCACGGCTCGGTCTCCGACAGGTAGCGGTTGGTCAGCCCGGCCAGCCGCATCACCTCGGTGATCGAGTTCTTGAACCGGTTCTTGCCCAGCAGGTCCCCGACGGTCCCGAAGCCGCCCTGGATCGCCGACAGCAGTTCCCGGTCGGCCGGGAGCAGATCGCCCGCGGTCGGGATCGCGCCGACATTCTTGTGCGCCATCGAGATGGACCGGCTGACCAGGTTGCCCCACTCGTTGGCGAGTTCGGTGTTGTTGCGCCGGACGAACTCGTCCCAGGTGAAGTCGGAGTCGGAGTTCTCCGGGCCGGCGACGGCGATGTAGTAGCGCAGCGCGTCCGGCCCGAACTCCTTGAGGAAGTCGGTCACGTAGATCACGGTCTTGCGAGAGGTCGAGAACTTCGAGCCCGACATGGTCAGGTATTCGCTGGAGACCAACTCGGTCGGCAGGTTCAACGTCCCGAACCGGCCGGGCGTACCCCCCTTGGCGCCCCGCCCGGACTCCCCGAGCAGCATCGACGGCCAGATCACCGAGTGGAAGACGATGTTGTCCTTGCCCATGAAGTAGTAGGACTTCGCCTCCGGGTCGTTCCACCACTTCTTCCACGCGTTCGGGTCGCCGGAGCGGTACGCCCACTCGATCGAGGCGGACAGGTAGCCGATCACGGCGTCGAACCAGACGTAGATCCGCTTCATCGGCTGATCCCGCCAGCCGTCCAGCGGAATCGGGATGCCCCAGTCCAGGTCCCGGGTGATCGCCCGCGGATGCAGGTCCTTCAGCAGATTCTGGGAGAATTTGAGTACGTTCGGACGCCAGTCGGTCCGGGTGTCGAGCCAGCGGCCGACCTCGTCGGCCAGCGCCGGCAGGTCCAGGTAGAAGTGTTCGGTCTCCACGAACTTGGGGGTCTCCCCGTTGATCCGCGACCGCGGATTCTTCAACTCGATCGGGTCGAGCTGGTTGCCGCAGTTGTCGCACTGGTCGCCGCGGGCGCCGTCGTACCCACAGATCGGACAGGTGCCCTCGATGTAACGGTCGGGCAGGGTGCGCCCGGTGCTCGGGCTGACCGCGCCCATGCCCTTCTTGGCGACCACGTAGCCGTTGTTGTAGAGCGCGGTGAACATGTCCTGGGTGACCCGCTCATGGTTCTTCGTCGTGGTGCGGGTGAACAGGTCATAGCTGAGCCCGAGCCCGTGCAGGTCCTCCACGATGACCCGGTTGTACTTGTTCGCGAGTTCCTTCGCGGTGAGCCCCTCCTGCTCGGCCTGCACCTGGATCGGGGTGCCGAACTCGTCGGTGCCGGAGACCATCAGCACCTCGTTGCCGCTCATCCGCATGTACCGCGAGAAGACATCGGAGGGGACCCCGAATCCGGAGACGTGTCCGATGTGGCGGGGGCCGTTGGCGTACGGCCAGGCGACGGCGGTCAACACGCGTGAACTCATGGACGCCACCCTAATGCGTGGGACCGATCCCCTCGGTCCGCGCTCAACCGCGAGGCCTCGGCGGGGCGACCAGTTGTACGCGGGAGGTGACCTGCAGTTTGGTCAGCAGGGAACTGTTCCCGGGAAGCCAGGGGGTTGTCCCGGGTTCAGCTCTCCCGCAGCGCGGCGAATCCGTCGAAGACCTCGGCGATCAGTTCCTGCTTCTCCTCGAATCCGAGGAAGGCAGCGTCGGCGGCGTTGACGGTGAAGGTCTCCAGGTCGTCGAGGTCATAGCCGAACGCGGCGGCCAGTTCGCTGAACTCGCGGGTCAGCGTGGTCCGGCTCATCAGTCGGTTGTCGCAGGAGACAGTCACATTGAAGCCGAGATCGTAGAGGTCGCCGAAGGGGTGCTCGGCATAGCTGGCGGCGATCCCGGTCTGCAGGTTCGAACTCGGGCAGACCTCCAGCGGGATCTGGGTATCGCGGACCAGCGCGGCCAGATCGCCCAGGATCCACCCGTCCCCCTCCCGGCGCACGTCGTCCAGGATCCGCACCCCGTGGCCCAACCGGTACGCCCCGCAGCGCCCGATCGCGGCCTGGATCGAGCCCAGTCCCTCGGCCTCCCCGGCGTGCAGCGTGTAGCGCATGTTGTGCGCGCGCAGCCACTCGTACGCCTCCGGATGCCGGTCCGGCGGGAAGCCGATCTCGGGTCCGGCGATGTCGAAGCCACACACCGAATCGTGCCGGTACGCCGTCGCCAGCCGGGCGATCTCCAGCCAGCGGTCGCTCTGGCGCATCGCGGTGACCAGTTGCGCGGCGATGATGGACTGCCCCTGGGTGGCGGCTTCGGCGACCCCTTCGGCGAGCCCGTCCCGGACGGCCTCGACCGCGGCTTCCAGGGTCAGCCCGGCGCGTTGGTGCTGCTCGGGGGCCCAGCGCGCCTCGGCGTACACCACCCCGTCGGCGGCCTGGTCGAGCACCCATTCCCGCGCGACCCGGCGCAGCGCGTCGGCGCTCTGCATGACCGCGATGGTGTGGTCGAAGGTTTCCAGGTAGCGGGCCAGCGTGCCGGAGTCGGCGGCCTCGAAGAACCAGGTGCCCAGTGCCTCCGGGTCGGCGGCCGGGAGTTGGTGTCCGGCGGCCTCGGCCAACTCGAGAATCGTGGCCGGGCGCAGTCCCCCGTCCAGATGGTCGTGCAGCGCCACCTTGGGCGCGCGCCGGATGAGGTCGGGGGTGAGGGCATCGGTCATTGCAGGGCTCCTTCCCGAGCCTGGTTCGCGGTCAGGTCGTGCGGCCCGAACGGTTGCGGGAGCACCTCGAGGATGGTGCGCACACCTTCGGGGGTACGCAGCAGCAGGGTCGGCCCGCCGGCCTCGTAGAGCAATTGGCGGCAGCGGCCGCACGGCATGATCAGGTCCGCGGCGGCGTTGACGCACAGGAAGGCGACCAGCCGCCCGCCCCCGCCGGCATGCAGCGCGGAGACCAGGCCGCATTCGGCGCACAGGGTCAGCCCATAGGAGGCGTTCTCCACATTGCAGCCGACGACGATCCGGCCGTCTTCGACCAGCGCCGCCGCCCCGACGGGATATCCCGAGTAGGGCACGTACGCGCGTTCGCTGATCGCGACGGCCTGGGCGTGCAGACTGTCCCAGTCGATCTCGGGTTCCGGCGAATGCGGCATCGGCCTCCCCTTTCTGCGGTCAGGTTCTTCGGGCAGGGCTCACCCTAGCCCTAGACTCGGGCCCATGGCTGACACCGAACTCGTCGTGCAACGCGCCGGCTCCACTGCCGCGGATGCGCCGCTGATCCTGCTGCTGCACGGCCGGGGTGCCGACGAGCGGAGCATGCTGGGGTTGGCCGATGTGCTGCCGCGCGGGCTCGCGTACGCCGCCGTGCGGGGCCCGGTGGCCCTCCCCGAGGGCGGCTTCACCTGGTTCCAGAACGCCGGTCTGGGTCGGCCGCTGCCGGAGTCGTTGAACTCTTCGATCGCAGTGCTCACCGCGTGGCTGGACGCCGAGGCGGCCGGTCGGCCGGTGGTCCCGGTCGGTTTCAGCGCCGGGGCCCTGTTCGGCGGCGGGTTGCTGCTGAGCGATCCCGGTCGGTACGCCGGGTTCGGCCTGCTGTTGGGAGCGCTGCCGCTGCACGCCGGGCTGTCCACCCAGGGGCACCCGTGGACCGGGAAGCCGGTACTGGCGGTACACGCCGAGGCCGATGAGGTGATGCCGGCCGAGTTGATGAGCGAGGCCTGGCGGTGGGTGCACGAGGAATCCGGGGCCACCGTGACCAGTGCGATCGTGGCGGGCGGACATACCATCAGCGTGGAGACCGCCGGCCTGCTGAGCGACTGGCTGACCGGCCTGTTCGGCTGAGTCGACCGGTCAGTCCCGGGGCAGCGCCAGCAGCATCACATCGGCGTACTCCTCGGTGGCGACGGTACGCCAGCCCTGCCGGGCGTACAGGTCGATGGCGGGGTTGCCGGCCTCCACACTCAGGCTGAGCCCGGCCACCCCGCGTTCGGTGGCGACGGCGACGATCTCGCCCAGGAGGGCGGTCCCGATGCCTCGGCCGCGATGATCGACGAACACGCAGATGTTCAGCTCCGGAGCGTCGATGGCGACGAAGCCGTAGCCGGGGTGGGCCGGGTCGGCGTACTGGCACCACACGACCCCCAGCGGCACCGATCCGTCGACCGCCACCAGGCCGAAATCCCGCGGACCGAACTCGGTGTAGTGACCCATGATCGGATGCGCGGCGATCTGGGCCCGGGTGAACCGCTCGATGCCGGTCCAGTTGAAGTTCTCGTAGCAGGCCTGCTCGATCAGGCCCCGATCGGCGGCCGGGTCCAACGCCCGGAATTGCACCGACCCCGTCCCGGCGGGCCGGGGCGGGGTCTGGTCTGAATTGGGGCGGTCGGTCACTTCTCGCCGGCCACGGCGGCCTTGAACTGGGCGGCGGGCTTGAAACCCGGCACCGAGGTCGCTGCGATCTGGATCTCCGCACCGGTCTGCGGGTTGCGGCCGGTGCGCGCGGCGCGCTCACGCTTCTCGAAGGTGCCCAGGCCCGGGATGGCGACCCGGTTCCCGCTGGCAACCGCTCCCGAGATGGACTCGATCAGCGCGCCGAGGGCGGCGTCGGCGTCAGCCTGGGTGATGCCGGCGGCCTTGGCCATTGCCTCGAGGAGTTCCTTCTTCGTCATGGCAATCCTTTTCCGATAGGGGTCGTGCTTCACACAATAACCACACGACAGCGCGCAACCCCAGTAAAGACAAGGGTTTGCGCCGTGTCGAGCCGGTTTTCGGTCGATTTTGGGGCCTCAGTCGCTTCCGACCCGGCCACCGGGTCGGAGCGGACGTGCTACCTTCCTGTACGCAAATGACAATCATTCTTCTTAAATGGAGGCCTCTATGCCCCGTCCGGCCCATCTCGCCCGACTGACTGCCGCCCTCGCCGTCGCCCTGCCGCTCGCCCTGGCGGGCAATCTCGCCGCCCAGGCAGCGGAGACCGAGCCGGCCCGAACCTGGTCCGGGCCGCGCCTGGCCGAGGCCGGGCAGGGGCGGTGCGCCCCGGCGTACACCCTCGAGGAGGTCACCGGACTCGGTGGGAACGCCACCTATGTCACCGCGCTGAACAACAGCGGCGATGTCGCCGGCAGCTCACGGACCGGGACGACAGGGCGTCCGCAGTTGCCCTTCCACCAGGACCAGCGGCTCGAGGTCCCCGCCGGCTCGACCTTCGGTCGGGTGATGGACCTCAACGAGCGTGGCCAGGCAGCCGGAGAGGTCTTCACTGCCGCGCCGGAGCAGAGCCGGGCCGCACTGTGGAGCACCTCCGGGCAGCTCACGATCCTCGAATCGCCGGGGCGACCGGGCGGCGTGGCCAATGCGATCAACAGCCGGGGCCAGGTCGCCGGGGTGACCACGGCGACCGACGGCCGGGCCCGCGCGACCGTGTGGGACAACAAGGGCTCCGCGAAGACCCTGCCCTTCTACCAGGACGAGGCCGGGGCATCGGCGCGAGCCCTGGACCTGGCTGACGACGGCACCGCGGTCGGCAGTTCCACATTCTTCGAGGGCGAGGGCGATGACCGCCACGGTCACGGCCAGGCCGCGCTGTGGACCTCGCAGGGCGCGGTGCACACCCTCGGCGCGCTCGCCGACCACGGCACCTCCTCGGCCAAGGCGGTCACCGGAGCCTATGTCGTGGGTGAGGCGTCGCTGTCCGGCGCCACCCGGGCGGTCGCGTTCACCGACCACGGCCCGCAGGAACTTCCGACCCTGAACGACTGGCGCCACTCGACGGCGAACGAGGTCTCCCAGCAGGGGGTCGTCGTGGGCCATTCCAGCCGGCTCGCCGGCGCACCCACCTTCGGTGGCGCGGCGACCGTGTGGTGCGAGGGGCGCGCGGTCGACCTGGGCAGCGTCACCGTCGGCGCCCCCGAGGGTTGGACCCTGATCAGCGCCGAGGGCATCAATCCGCGCGGGCAGATCGCGGGCTACGCCCGGACCACCGACGGTGCGATCCACGGCTTCGTGCTGACCCCGGGACGCTGACCCGCCCGACTGGCGACCCCACCTCCTCGTACGCGGCCCCCGACCTCCCGGATCGAGCTTCACCACACCCACCCAGCGTCACCATGGGCACACCAGCGTCACGGCGCACCGAAGCTGCCTGCCCAACGGTGACGCTGCCTGACCGAACCGAAGCCCGATCCGCCCGAAACAGCTCCGGGAGCCCCGCGGGCGGGCACTTTGGATGAGTCAACGCGTCGGTTTGCACGAGTGAGCCCCGGTGAGTAGAGTGTCGGGGTCGCCAGATGCGGGGCATTAGCTCAGCTGGTAGAGCGCCTCGGTCGCATCGAGGAGGTCAGGGGTTCGATTCCCCTATGCTCCACTCCGCAAAAAGCCCCCGACCCATTCCGGGTCGGGGGCTTTCTCGCGTCCGGACTACTCGCCCACCGCGCGCGGCAGTTCGACCGGCTCGAGCGCGGCGCCGGGCTGCTCGTCGGCAGTCACCGGAGCGGCGCCGACCGGCGGCCCGGACAGGTCGATGGTGCGAACCGTACGCGGGGCGAGCGGACGGGACACATAGGTCGGCGTGGTGATCGGCAGCGGATCCCACAGACTCCCGGCCGAAGTCTTGACCGCTCCGCCCAGCGGCAGGGTCCGGGCGCGGCTCTCCCCCGACTCTGCAGGCAGGGCAGCCGGTCGAATCGCCACGGTCTCCTCGGTGCCGGCATCCAGGATCGCCGCACGCCGCTTGGCGATCTCCCGATCGAGCAGGACCACACTGAGCCGGCACCCCGGGAACCAGGCCAGCAGCAGGCCGCCCCCGACCGCGAGCGCCCACCAGGGCAGCGAACCGGTCACCACGAAGACCGCCAGCACCACCGTGCTCAGCAGCAGGCTCAGCAGGATATTGCGCCGCAGCCCGGTGGCCCGCTGCTCGACCAGGCGCAGGGCGGCGAGATCGGCCTTGCGGGTCAGCGGGGTCGACACCCCGGCCTGCGGATCCTCCGCTTCCTCGGCCGGCGCCTCGGCCGCCGCGCGGATCACGCGTACGTCGGCGAAGCGCTCCTGCGGATCGGCAATCGGTGCCGGCTTCCCGGTCGCGGAGCGAGTCAGTCGCCCAGGCACGAGCACCACCAGCCACACCAGGGCGATGGCTCCGAAGATCAGTCCTGTGGTCCCCATGCCGGAGAAGTTATCGGGCCGTGACCCGGGGACCCTTGATCCGCGTCGAGTGTCGCCGAGAAAGTTGGGGCAAATGTGACGGTTGTGACGAACGCGATCAGCGCGGACGGCCGTGCTCGTAACGCGCAAGCAACCCGCCGGGGACTTCCTCACTGTGCAGCGCGAAAATCTCGTGATCGCGCCATTCCCCGTCGATGTGCAGGTACCGCGGTCGCAGGCCCTCGTGACGAAAGCCGAGCTTGCGCACCACCCGCAGCGACTTCTCGTTCTCCGGCCGGATCGCGACCTCCATCCGGTGCAGGCCGAGCACCGCGAAGCAGTAATCGGTGGCCATCGCGACCGCGGTGGGAATGATCCCCCGGCCGGCCCACCGCTGATCGATCCAATAGCCCACCTGCGCACACTGCGCCGAGCCGTAGGTGATACCGCTGACGGTGAGCTGACCGACCACCGGCAGCGTTCCGGCGGCGGCCCCCCGCTCCCGGTCCACCGCGACCAGCCAGGGCAGGCTCTGCCCCTGCCGCGCCTGCCGGGTCAGCATCCGGACGAACCCGGCGTACGTGCGCGGGCCCGGCGCTCCCCCCGGCGGCATGGTCGCATCCCACGGGCTGAGCCATTGCCGGTTGGCCTCGCGGATGGCGTCCCAGGTCCCGCGGTCCCGGACCCGGATCGGGCGCAGCACCACGCCGGCGTGCTGCAGGGTGATCGGCCAGTGGTCCCCGGCCCGGTTCAACTGATCCCGCCAGCCCGGATCGGTGGGCGGACCGCCCGCAGCGCTCACTCGTCCTCGTCCAGCAACCACACCTCGACGTCGTCCCCGGCGGCCACGGCAGCCTGGTCCGGACGCACCAGGACCAGGGCGTTGCTGCGTTCCAGGGTGGCCAGCGGGGAGGCATCCCGCACCGGTTCGACGGTCCCGTCGGCGGGATCCACCTCGGCCCGGATGAAGTCGGTGGTGCCCTCCTCGGAGGTGAACAAGACCTTGGCCGGGCGCTGCACGCTCTCCCGGACGACCGGCGCCACCCCGCGCAGGGTGAGCAGCGCGGGCCGGACGAAACACTCGAAGGCCACGAACGTGTCCACCGGGTGGTTCGGCACCACCAGCAGCGGCACCTCCTCCAGCCCGATCCGGGCGAACCCGAGCGGCATCCCCGCACCGATCGCGACGTCACAGAAGTCACTCAGGCCGAGCTCGGGCAGCACCTCCTCCAGCAGGCCACCGCCGCCCAGCTCCAGGCCCCCGGCGATCACCAGCAGGTCGGCGCGGACCAACTGGTCCGAGATCGCCTGGCTGACCTCGGCCGGATCGGTGCTCACCAGCGGCACCCGGAACACCTGGGCACCGGCGGCCCGGGCGGCCGCGGCCAACAAGAAGGACGCCGCATCGTAGGTCTCCCCCCGCGCGGTCAGCGGCCGGCCCGGATCGACCAGTTCGGCCCCGGTCGACATCACCACCACACGCGGGCGCGGTCGGGCCAGCACCTTGTCGACCCCGACCCCGGCGAGCAGCCCGATGGTGCGCGGCCCGATCCGGTGCCCGTTGTCGAGCAGCTTGTCCCCGAGGCTGATATCCGACCCCTTCGCCACGATGTACGCCCCGACCTCCACCGGCATCCGGACGGCCACATCATCGGTGCCCGAATCGGTGCCACCCTCGGGCACGACCGCATCGGCCCCGGCCGGGATCGGCGCCCCGGCAGTCACCCGCATCGCCGTCCCCGGCGCCAGGGGTTCCCCGATCACCGAGCCGGCGTGCAGTTCGTCGGTCACCGCCAGCACCGACGGCTCCGCCTCGCTCGGGCTGCCCAGATCAGCGACCCGCACCGCGTACCCCGGCACGGCGGCCTGATCGAACCCGGGCAGGTCGACATCGGCGTAGATGTCCTCACACAGGTGCAGACCCCAGGCATCCAGCAGCTGCAACCCGAACGGCGGCAGCTGCTCGATCAGGCCGAGGAGATAGTCGCGCTGTTCGGCCCAGTCGCGGAACCCGCCGGCATTGGTGGCCGGTGGCGGCGGAAGCGTCGGCTCCTCAATCACCGGCTCCGGAGCCGGCGCGGCCTTCTTCTTGCGCCCGAAAAGTCCCATGGCGCCTACGATAGGCGAATGCTCCCGTCTGATCCGGTTCGACGCCCCGACGACCAGCGACCCTCCGCCGCGGAGCAGGCCCGGATCGACGACGCCGCACTCGCCGGCGCCAAGGACCAGCTGCGCCGGGCCGTCCGCACCCGGCGCGATTCGCGGACCGAACAGCGCCGCATCGCCGACGATTCCGCCCGGACCGCGCTGCTGCGCGACTTCCTGGGCGATCCCGGCGCGCTGACGGTGGCGCTGTATCTTTCGGTGAGCCCCGAGCCGGACACCACCGAGTTGATCGCCTGGCTGCACACCACCGGCGCCCGGGTCCTGCTGCCGGTGCTGGGCCGCCACCCCGACGGCACCCCGCGACGCCGGCCGGACTGGGCCGAGTACGCCGGCCCCGAGCAGCTGCGCCTGGGCTACCGGGACATTCCCGAACCGACCACCCCCGCGCTCGGCGAGGTGGCCCTGCTGCGCGCGGACGTGATCATCGCCCCGGCCCTGGCCGCGACCACCACCGGCGACCGGCTGGGCACCGGCGGCGGCTGGTACGACCGCGCGCTCACCTTTGCGGTGCCCGGCAGTGTGAGTGTCGCCCTGCTCAACGAGGACGAGGTGCTGGCGGGGTTGCCGGTGCAGTCCTTCGACCGCCGGGTGGATGTGCTGGCCACCCCCACCCGGCTGATCCGCTGCGAGCCGGTCAGCCCACCCGAAGCGTGAGGCGCTCCTGGGCGCCGGCCTGCACCCGCTCCCGCGAGTACGCCCAGGGCCGCAACCGGTTGGCCATCATCGCCGGGGCCTGATCCCGATAGTGGGCATGCCCGGGATGCCCGGAGGCTCCGGTCAGGACTGCCCAGCGGGACCCGTCCGGATCAGCCAGGTCGATCACCATCCGATACAGCGGTGCGGTGGCCACTTCCCGGCTGCCCGGTCGTTGACCGAACCCGGCCACGGTGCCGGCGCCCCCGCCGACCGGCCCCTGCTCCGGACTCAGCAGCGCCGCGGCGAAGCTGTGCCGCAGCGGGTGCGTGACCCGCAGGGTGTGCAGCTTCCCCCAGCTCCACTCCCGGGGTGACTGCGCCACGCGCGCGGTGATCTGCCGGCGGGCCTCGGTCATCGCCTGGATCAGCAACGCCTGCCGGGTCTCGGTTGCCGGGGTCGCCGCAATGTCCCACAGCGGATTCTCCGGGTCGGCCAGCATCCGCTCCAGCAGGCTGTACCAGTAGCCCGACGGGGTGACCGGCAGCGAGGCCGGCATCTCGTCGAAGCACAGCGCGAGCAGCCGATCGACAACCTCCTGGAAGTACGCCGCGGCCGCACTGTCGGCGCTCATCCGGCCGTCCCAGCCGACCAGGGCATCGCGTCCCTCGGCCACCCAGGAGTCGCTCACCGGGGTTCGCAGCAGTTCGGGGAGCAGGGTGTCGGCCAGCGGGTGACGCTGATCCGCGAGCAGGGCCTGGGCCCGATCGGCATCGAATGCGGCACCGGTGTCGAGCTCGCGCTCCAGCGCCCGGCCGGTGACCTGATCGGCGGTGCTGAGTACGCCGGAGGCCGGGTTGAGCGTCGACGGCAATTCGGCGGCCGGGACGGTCTGCCAGTGGTCCCCGTCGGGGATCCAGGCGAACCGGTCGTCCCAGCCGGGGACCGGGAGGCTGCCGTCACCGGTCCCGCGGCGCGGCACCGCACCGGCGACCTGGTCGGCGATCACGCCGGAGGCATCGGCGTACAGGAGGTGGACCGGCTCCCCCATGGTGGCCGCCGCGGCGCGGAACTCGGTGAAGTCCCGGGCCCGGTTCAGGGCCAGCAACGACCCCAGGGTCCGATCGGGGGTGAGCAGGGTCGTGCGCAGGGCAACGGCGTCGGTCTCGGTGCGGATCGCCTCCCCCAGGCCTTCCAACTGGGGGGCGACATCGGACAACAGCGGACCGTTCCCGGTCGTGCGCACCTCGATGGTCCGGGGCGGCTCGCCGCGCACGCCGATGGTTTCGCTGCGGTGCTGCACCGCCTCGGTGCCGCCGGCCCGCTGGACGGTCCCGGCCGCGATCCGTTCGATCACCACGTCCTGGGTGTCGATCCGGGCCGGACTCAGCAGCCACGCGATCCGACCGTTGTGTCCGGAGTTGACCCCGGGGACGCCGGCGCGAGCGAATCCGGTGACGTCATAGGGGCAGGCATCGTTGCGGATGGCACAGTGCAGCCCCACCTGGTGCAGGCCCGCGCCCATCCGGGCCGGACCGGTGACGGTGCCGGCGAGCAGGGGCCGGCCGGTGGTGGTGCGGGTGGGCCCGAGGACGACCGCGCTCGCCCCCGAGGTGGCCGCCTGCGTCCGATCCCCCAGCCACGGTCCGAGGGCGGCATCGGCGCCGAGCGTGCGCAGCAGCGCCTGCGACCACTCGGTCGCCTCCACGCCCCCGGCCCCCTCCCGCAGTTGCTCCGTCTGGGCCACCCCCATACTCCGGGCGACCGAGGCGTAGCCGATCTCGTCGGCCCAGCCCAGGTGCGACACCCAGGCCGACGCCTTCAGCACCACCAGGGTGTCCACCGCGGACCAGGTCGGCGGCGGCTGGTTGTAGCCGAGCAGGACGTACTCCACGGCGAGCTGGTCGGCATTGCGACTGGCCAGGTAGGCATTGACCCCCGAGGCGTACGCGTCCAGCAGGCGTCGGTCCTCGCCGGTCACCAGGGCCAGTTCGGCCTCCGCGACCCGTCGGAAGCCGAGCGTGCGGGCGTACGCATCGGCGGCGAAGCCGGTGGCCCCGACCAGTTCGGCGAGTTCGCCCGACCCCACCCGACGCTGCAGGTCCATCTGGAAGAAGTGGTCCTGGGCCTGCAGGAACCCCTGCGCGGCGAACAGGTCCTCCGGATCGCCGGCGGTGATCTGCGGCACCCCCTGCTGATCGCGGACCACCTCGACGTCGCGGTGCAATCCGGGCAGCACCACTTCGCCGGTGGTCACCGGGAAGGAACTGCGTACGGTGACCGTGAGCAGGCTGCCCAGGGCGGCTGCCAGCACCAGCAGCACCACCAGGGGAAACAGGAGCCAACGGCGAAGCACACGCACGGGCCGACTCTAACCGGCGGCCCCGTCGAGAGGGTCGATTCCCGACCGCGGTTGTACCATTTCCGATCGAGATCGAGACGGAGGCTGCGTTGCCCACTTATCAGTACCGGTGCAAGAACTGCGGGAAAGAACTGGAGGTCGTCCAGTCGTTCAGCGACGACGCGCTGACCCTGTGCCCGAACTGTCACCAGGAGGCGCTGCAGAAGGTGTTCAGCGCCGTCGGCGTGGTGTTCAAGGGCTCCGGCTTCTACCGGACCGACAGCCGCGGCACCGGGGCAGGTACGTCGGCCGCCTCGGGTTCGGGTGACTCCGGGTCCGGTTCGGCGACCTCGTCGACGTCGTCGTCCTCGTCCCCCTCGACCGATTCCGGGTCTACGGGCTCGACGACAAAGAGCACCCCGGCGACCGGCTCCTCGACCGGCGGGACCGCCACCACCGCAAGCTGACAACACCGGCGGCGTTCGGACAACACCGCATCCGGCGTGATCCGGGCGCGCACGGCCACCCTTACCGCATGCGAGTACCCCGACTGCGACGCTTCCTCACCCGCCACCGCCGGATCCTGGCCGCCCTGGCCGCCGCGACCAGTATTGCCCTCACCGGCCTGGCCCTGTCCCCGGGCGCGACCGACACCACGGCGGTGCTCGTCGCCGCGGGACCGCTGCCGGGCGGGCGTACGCTCACCGCGGCCGACCTACGGATTGCCCACTGGCCCACCGCCCAGGTGCCCGCCGAGGCCCTGACCGACCCCGCCGACGCCGAGGGGCGCATTCTGGCGACCCCGCTGACCGCGGCGTCCCCGCTCACCCAGGCCTCTCTGGTGCACGGCCGCGCCGTCGTGGCCGAGGGCAAGGTGATCGCGACCGTACGCCTGAGCGACCCCGCCCAGGTGGCGCTGGTCCGTCCCGGGGACCGGGTGGACGTGATCGCCGCCGAGGGGCCCCGCTCCGGCGTGGTCGCCCGCAATGTCCGGGTGGTCACCATCCCGCAGCCGGCCGGCGATCCCGGCCTGCTGGGCGGCGGCGAAACCGGCGCGGCGATGCTGCTGGTCGAGACCGATGAACCGACCGCCACCGAACTCGCCCGCGCCGCCACCGGCTCCCGGCTCTCCCTGGTCCTGCGCTGACCCACCAGGCCATCAGCTACTCAGCGTGCCCTCAGAAAATGGGACTACGCCGCACCGCTATCGATGAATATTCTCTCAGGCCGTCGCTGTTAGTTTGAGGTCGGTCTTGTCCCCAACCCCGGGGAAGCCAAGAGAGGATGTGTGCCCATGAAGGGCTTCAAAGACTTTATTACGCGGGGAAATCTCATCGAGATGGCCGTGGCCTTCATCATGGCCGCCGCCTTCGCCGATGTGGTCAAGTCGTTCACCGCGGTGATCATGGACCTGATCGGTAAGTTGCTTCCGCTGGATCCGGGCACCGCGTTCAGCAGCGTCGCCGTCGGCGGCATCTCCATCGGCGCGTTCCTGACCGCGCTGTTCTCCTTCCTGATCATCGCGCTGGTGCTCTACTTCGCCGTGATCACCCCCTACGAGAAGTACAAGCAGCTTCGCGGCATCGACGACAGCAAGGCCAAGTCCGAGACCGAACTGCTCACCGAGATCCGCGACCTGCTGGCCGGTCGCTGACCACTCCCGAACGCTGAGGGCTCCCACCGCTGCGGTGGGAGCCCTCTTCATGCCCAGTGCGGCGGCCGATCGGCCAGCAGCCGGCGCTCCGGCTCGCCCAGTCGCCGGCCCGGGGCCGGGGTCCGCGGCTCCAGCCCGTCCACCCGGGCCAGCCGCCGCAGCTCGGTCAGCGCGGCGGCCAACTGGGCGGCCCCCAGTCCCGCGCGCAGCCTCGCCGGGATGACCCGGGGTTGCTGGTCGGGCTCGAGTCCCCGGGCCCGCAGTTCGGCGAGCAGTCCGGCCGGATCCGGCCGCGCCTGGAGGCCCAGGGCCAGATCCCGGCCGGTCACCGCGTACGCCAGGGCGGTGTGCCAGGCGGCCTCAGCCAAGACGGGTCCCGTCGGGGACCCGACCACCCTCGCCGGACAGCACCGCGTCGCCGGTCACGGCCACGTCGGCGCCGAAGGTCCAGTCCCCCTCGACGGTCAGCGACCGGGCCTCGCGCAGCGAGGGCGCCCCCGCGGGGAAGCGTTCCTCGAAGGCGGCGATCTTGCTGTACACCTTGTCCAGGGTCACCAACGGAGCCGCCTCGGCGACCAGCTCGACCGAGCCGTTGTCCCGCACGGCGTAGGCGTCCGAGCGCAGCAGCAGCAGGTCGTTGGTGGTCTTCACCGGCAGGAACCGGCTGCGCGGCACCTCGATCGCGGTGGCGCCGGGGAAGACCCCGATCGCCGCCCCCATCGCGGTCTCGATCTGGTACACCTGCGGGGACTGCCCGTCTGTGGGATCCACGTTCTTGCGGTTGCGGATCATCGGCAGTCCCAGCACTCCCCCGCGCTCGGTCAGGGTGTCGGACAACTGCGCCAGGTCCAGCCAGATCGAGTTGGTGTTGAAGTAGCGGTGCCGGGTCTCATCGGTGAAGTACGCCAGGTCCTCCTCCGCGGTCTGCGCCTTCTCCCGCAGGATGAGCTGTCCGTCGGCCCGGTTCACCGCCAGGTGGCCCCCCTTGCGGTCAGCGGCGGTGCGCTGGCACACCTCCATCGCGAACGGGGCCCCGCTGTCGGCGAACCAGCCGGCCAGCACCGGATCGGGGGTCGCGCCGAGGTTGTCGGAGTTGGACACCGTCGCGTACCGGTAGCCGGCATCGAGCAGGGTCTGCAGCATGCCCGAGGTGAGCAGGGCGGTGTAGATGTCGCCGTGACCGGGCGGGCACCATTCCAGGCTCGGGTCCGCGGGCCACTCCACCGGGGTCAGGTCGGAGACCAGCAGCTTCGGTTCCTGGTTCTGACCGAAATCCTGCGGAATCCCGGGCACCGCGATGTCCGGGTGCTGCTCCAGTGCGGCCAGCGAATCCGCGGCGGTCCGGAAGGAGTTCATCAGCACCAGCGGCAGCGTGACCCCGAACTCGGCCCGCGCGGACCGGACCTGCTCCACGATCAGGTCCAGGAACGTACGCCCGTCGGCGACCGGCAGCAGCGACTTGGCCTGCTGCATCCCCATCGAGGTGCCGAGGCCACCGTTCAGCTTGATCACCACCGTCGCGGCCAGCGCGTCGTGGCGGGTCTGCTCGGGCACCGACAGTTCGGCCAGTTTCGGCAGGTCGGTGAGAGAGTCGATATCGGCTTCGGCAATCAGACCGGTCGCGCCGGCCTCGAGTTCACGGTAGTAGTGGCTGAAGACGTCGATGGCGACCCCGGGTACTCCGGCGGCGGCCATCTTCTCCTGGGCTGCGGTCAGTCCTGGCTGGCTCATGGCCCGAATGCTAACCGCCATTGCGCCCGGATGCAGGTTCGGGTAACGGCACACAGAACGGCCACGAGTGCGGAAACATTGTCCGCTCCGTTAGCCTGATCCCATTGGCCCCATAGCTCAGGGGATAGAGCAGAGGTTTCCTAAACCTTGTGTCGCAAGTTCGAATCTTGCTGGGGTCGCGGTCAACCGACGCAACCGGTGTAAAGGAGCGATGCCATGGCATCCCAGGTCATCATGGCCAACACCTTCGGGGCGGTCGGGGACGGCGTCACCGACGACTCCGCAGCCTGGCAGGCCGCCATCGACGCCGCCGGCAATCAGGGCTCCGGCGTGGTCACCGCGCGGCCGGGAACCTATCTGGTGACCGGCCTGGAGGGCCAGCCCGGACTCACTCTCGATCTGACCGACATCGTCTGGACCCGATCACCCCGGATGCCGAACTGGACCCGCACCCTCCTGGTCTCCGGACGGGTCCCGGTCTCGACCACCGACGCCGCCCCGGTCCGGATCATCGGCGGCACGATCGACGGCAACCGGGCCAACCAGGGCGCCTATGACCGCTACCAGCAGGAACAGAGCCACCTGTTCCTGTTCTCCGGCAACACCGGCGGTCCCGGCCGACTGCCGGTCACGATCACCGGAACCCGGTTCCAGGACGTGGTCGCCGACGGGGTGCACGTGCTGGCCAACGTGGACATGACCATTTCCGATGTGACCGCGTACAACTGCTGGCGCGGCGGTCTGGTGCTCAGCGGTGGCCACAACATCCTGCACATCCAGAACTTCACCGGCGACGGCGACGTGTGCACCGGCGCGATCAATCTGGAACAGGATTCGGCCGGCTGGAACGGCTCGCAGGCCTCCCGGATCACCGGGGACAACATCGTGCAGGGCGGCGTCCGCCAGGGCGATTTCAGCGGCAGCTTCAGTATCCAACTCGGCGACGGGTCGACCGCGGAGTTCTCCCGGGTCGAGGCCCGGGTGGGCTTCTTCGTCCGGGCGCAGAATGCCGAATGTGTGATCCGGGACTCCCAGTTGCACAGCGGCAGTCACAAACCGTACGGCGGCGGCGTACGGGTGGGGACGGTGCGCTTCGAGCGGTGCAAGATCGGCACGTACGCCGAGGCGAGCGACCCGGATTACCTGATCGAGTTCGAGACCAGTAATCGGCAGGTCCCCGCCGACGGACCCAGCAAACTGACCCTGGTCGATTGCGACCTGTCCGCCGACTCTGCCGACGGTGCCCCCTTCCGGGCGGTGTGGGCGTACGGCAACGCCGCCGAGGTGGTCTTCGAGGGCGGGTCGATCTCCGGTGACTTCGACAAGCTGGTCCGCGCCCAGAAGGGGATCGAGGTCACCGTGGCGCGCCCGGTGACCGGTGCCCCGCCGACCGTGGTCGAGCACTACTGACCGAACGGAATAGGGTGGGGCACTGTTGTGTTGACACCTGCGGCCGGGAAGAACTCTCGGCGTACCCGGGAAGGAATCCAATGGCCACTGTTGAGCTGACCACCGATAATTTCACGAACACGCTGAATGACAATGACATCGTGCTGATCGACTTCTGGGCCGATTGGTGCGGCCCGTGCAAGCGGTTCAGCCCGATCTTCGACAAGGTCTCCGACCAGCATGACGACGTGGTGTTCGGCAAGATCGACACCGAGGAGAATCAGGAACTCAGCGCCAGCCTCGGCATCCAGTCGATCCCCACGGTGATGGCCTTCAAGCAGGGCACGCTGGTCTTTTCCCAGCCGGGGCTGATGACCGCCGGCAAGCTGAACGATCTGATCGGCAAGGTTCGCGAAATGGCCTGAGGCCCTCGGCCACAAAGCCTCGCCCGAACTCTATAAATGGTTCGGGCGAGGCGCCGGCAAACGGGCTCTCGCACCTTGTCTACCCACCCCCAGGAGACATTCACCGGCGCCTCGTCCCCCAACAATAACCCCATGCCCGTGCCTATCGGAGCGAGATTGGGCGATTTTCGCCGGTGAAGTTGAATGTTTGGGTTTTCGGTCAGCCGACAGCCAGCGCGCGGGCCACATCGGCGCCGATATCGCGGATAACCCGACCCGGCCCGATCGAGCGTCCGGCCACCGCCGAGACCAGCGCGGACATCCCCGGCAGGGCCTCGTTGTCCACCATCGTCTGCGCGCCGGGCTGTTCCAACGGGTTCGATCCGTCCCGCCAGGGGGCCGAGACGCGCTGCCAGGTGCGGACCCAGGCATCGGAGATCTCCTGCACCGACGGGACCCCGAAGAAGTGCCCCACCGGAGCGTGGTGGCGCAGGGACACGATCGGCGAATCGACGTAGAGCAGGGCGAGCCGGAGTCGGGCATCGAGGTCGCGGCGGTGGGCCATCGTCCCGCGCACCGCCCAGGAACACGGATTGGGGCAGGTCTCCCCGACATCGGGGCGCTCCCCCGCGCCGATCGTGGCGTGGTTCATCCCGCACACCGCCAGCGCATCCCCGAGCCGGGAGTGGAACTTGTCCAGATAGGCGGTGTACCCGACGGTATCCCCGTTGCAGGCGTGCAGCGCTCGTTTCGCGGTGGCCCGCAGCGCCGAGGAGTGGGGGCACTGCGGCGAATCGGTTCCCCAGCGCTCCCCGACGTACTCCCCCAGCCGCAGCGGATCCCCGCCGTGCCCCAGGGTCGACTCCCAGGCCAACTGGCACAGGTACTCCCCGATCAGGTGCGCGGTGGTCACGATCTGCAACGGTTCGTGGCGCTGGGCCCGCAGTTCGAGCACCTCCAGCATCAACTCATACAGCGGCACCAGCGATCCCAACGCGCCGCGCTGGGTGTCCCGCGGCTCCAGCGGGAAGCAGGATTGGGCCAGCCGGTCCGCCCAGGTCGTCCGGAAACCGCCGGCAATGACCCCGAAATCCTCGGCATCCAGGTCGAGCACGCGTTTGGCGGCGGTGGCCAGATCCCGGGCGTAGGCCAGCTGCGGGGAATCGTCGGTGAGGTTGGCGGAGTCGGTCAGCAGCGCCGCCACCGCGTCGTACCAGTGCCCCGCCAGCAGCGCGTCCACCGCCCGATCCTGCATCACAGTACCTCGACGTACAGATGCGCGGCCAGCGCGTTGGTGAACTCGATCGAGGCGTGGTCGTTGCTGAGCTCGACCCGGTCCCCGGACCGGCGTACCGACAGCGTGCTGCCCGGCGACATCCCGGCGGCGTGCAGTTGGTCGAGCAGGTCGGTGTCGACCTGCAGGGTCTCACTGAGCAGGTGCAGCCGGACCTCGACCGAATCGGCGCCGCCGCCGAGCACCTCGGTCAGCGGCTGGGTCGCCACATCGGGCTCGCTGGCCACCCCCAACTCCTCCAGCCCGGGAATCGGGTTGCCGAACGGCGAGTGGGTGGGCCGGTTCAGGATCTTGATCAGCCGCTCCTCGACGTCCTCGGAGATCACATGCTCCCAGCGGCAGGCCTCGTCGTGCACCAGATGCAGGTCCAGCCCGATCACATCGACCAGCAGGCGCTCGGCCAGCCGGTGCTTGCGCATCACCCGGGTGGCGCGCTCGCGACCGGCCTCGGTCAGGGCGATCTCACGGGAACGGGTCATGGTGAGCAGTCCGTCGCGCTCCATCCGGGCCACGGTCTGGGACACCGTGGGGCCGCTGTGCCCGAGTCGCTCGGCAATGCGGGCACGCAGCGGGGCGATGCCCTCTTCCTCCAACTCGAAGATGGTCCGCAGATACATCTCGGTGGTATCGATCAGCTCACTCACGACGCAAGGTTAGGCCATCGGAGCAATCGGGTCATCCACTGTCCCCGGTTCCAACCAGGTGCCGCGCCGCATCACCCGCGCGGCGGCCCCCACCCCGTCCACCAGGACCAGGTCGGCCCAGGTTCCCCGGCGCAATTCGCCGATGTCGGTGAAGCCGTGCACCCGGGCCGGGGTGGTCGACGCCATCGCCGCCGCCTCGGCGAGCGTGCAGCCCTCGCGGACCAGTTCGGCGAAGGCCGCGTCCGCCGCCGAGGTCGAGCCGGCCAGCCGTCCGGCCGGGTCGGTGGCCCGGCCCTCCCGGACCACCACCGGCCGGTCGCCCAGGGCGTACTCGCCGTCGCCGCAGCCGGCCGCGGCCATCGTGTCGCTGACCAGCATCACCCGATCCACCCCGGCGGCGTCGATCGTCAACTGGATCACCTCCTGGGCCACATGGATCCCGTCGCAGATCAGTTCGACCGCAACCCGCGGATCGCCCAGCAGTTGCGGGATCGGCCCGGGGACGCGGTGGTGGATCGGCTCCATCGCGTTGAACAGGTGGGTGGCGATACTCACCCCGGCCGCGATCGCCCGGGCCGTGGTCGCCGCATCGGCGGCGGAGTGACCGAAGGCGACCTGGACGCCGGCTTCCAGGAGCTGGTCGATCAGGGCCCAGGCGCCGGGCAGTTCCGGCGCCAGGGTGACCATGGCGATGTGCCCGTGGCCGGCCTCCAGCAGGGTCGCCATGGTGGCCGCGTCGGGCGTACGCAGGTGCTCGGCGGGGTGCGCGCCACACTTGGCGGCCGACAGGAAGGGCCCCTCCAGATGGATCCCGGCGATCTCGCCCGCCTCGGCGAACCCGGTCAGCAGCTCCAGTTGGCGGACCAACTGCGGGATCGGCGCGGTGAGCAGGCTGGCGAGCACGGTCGTGGTGCCGTGCGAGCGCTGCCACTGCAGGATCCGGCGGACCCCGTCGGCGTCGGCGGAGTTGAAGTCGGTGCCGAGGGCGCCGTGGGTGTGGGTGTCGATGAACCCCGGAACCGCCCACAGCGGCGCGGTCGGACCGGCGTACTCGTCCACCCCGGCGATCCGGCCGTCGCGGATCCGGATCCGGGCCGGGGACACCGCCCCCTCGGGGGTGATCGCCCCGGCCACATGCAGTTCGGTGGGCCGCAGCAGATCAGTCATTCTGTTCCACCGTCCGGGTCAGGTTGCGCGGCTGGTCGGGATTGAGGCCGAGCTTCATCGCCCGGGCCACCGCGAGCCGCTGGGCCACGATCAGCTCCGCCATCGGGTCGTGGGTCATCTCGATCAGGGTCGCGCCGGATTCGCGGACCTGCTCGGCCAGCCGGGTCGGGGTCGGGCCGAGCATCCAGACGATTCGGCCCGGTTCGGCGACCGCGATCGGGCCGTGCCGGTACTCCCGGATCGGGTACGCCTCGGCCCAGCTCTGGGTGCACTGGCGGAACTTCGCCGCGGCCTCCCGGGCCAGGCCGACGGTCCACCGGTAGCCGAGGAAGGTGATCTGCTCGGTGTCGACCTGCTCCTCGCTCAGCCGGAACTGCAGCGCCTGTTGGGCCTGCTCGACCAGGCGTTCGATGTTGTCCCCCAGCCAGGCCCGGGTGAGCGCGAGCACCGTGGTCGCGAACCGGGTCTGCACCACCGACACCTCATCGGCGAAGGACAGGTCGATCACCGCATCGGCGAGTTCGGCGGACTCCGAGTCGGGCTCCCCGACGAAACACAGCGTCGGAATCTTGCCGGCCACGGCGGCCAGGATCCGGTTCACATCGGTGGTCCGGCCCGAGCGGGTCAGCACCACCAGCCGGTCGTACGCCCGTCCGGGCGGCACCTCCGAGGCAGCGAAGGCATCGGACTCCCCCTGCCCGGCGGCCTCCCGCAGCGCCGCCATGCATTCGGCCATGTACCACGCGGTGCCCGCACCGACGTAGGCCACCCGCTCACCGGCGCGGGGCAGCAGCCCGGCCACGTCGGCGGCGAAAGCACCAGCCCGCTGCCAGCACTCCGGCTGGGAGCTGATCTCGTCGAGGGTGATGAACGACATGTGGTCAACCTATCGTCCGGCCGGCAGCGCTCAGCCCCCCAGGTAGGCCTGCTTCACCTCATCGGAGTCGGCGAGTTCACTGGCCTTGCCCGACAGCACGATCGTGCCGGTCTCGATCACGTACGCCCGGTGCGCGATCTGCAGGGCCATGTGGGCGTTCTGCTCCACCAGCAGCACGGTGGTCCCGGCCTCGTTGATCGCCCGGATGATGCTGAAGATCTCCTTGACCAGCAGCGGGGCCAGGCCCATCGACGGCTCGTCCAGCAGCAGCACCTTGGGCTGGTTCATCAGCGCCCGGCCCATCGCCAGCATCTGCTGTTCCCCGCCGGACAGGGTCCCGGCCAGCTGCCGGCGCCGGTCGGCCAGGCGCGGGAAGCGTTGGAAGACCTGTTCCAGGGTCTTGGTGTTCTTCGCCTTGTCGTGATGCAGATAGGCACCCAGTTGGAGGTTCTCCAGCACCGACATCTTCGGGAAGACCCGGCGCCCCTCGGGTACCTGGACCAGGCCCTTCTTCACCCGGGACTGGGCCGGGGCCCGGGTGATGTCGGCACCGTTGAGCACGATCTTGCCCCGGTAGGCCCGCTCCAGGCCGGAGGAGGTCCGCAGCGTGGTCGTCTTGCCGGCCCCGTTCGCGCCGATCAGGGTGACGATCTCGCCCTCGTTGACCTCCAGGGAGATCCCCTTGAGGGCCTCGATCGCGCCGTAGCGGACCTGCAGGTCATGGATCTCAAACATCGACGTCCTCTCCCAGGTAGGCCTCGATGACCTTGGCGTTGTTGCGTACCTCGTCGGGGGTGCCCTCGGCGATGACCACCCCGTGGTCGAGCACGTAGATCCGCTCGCAGATCTTCATCACCAGCGCCATGTCGTGCTCGATCAGCAGCACGGTCAGCCCGAACTCGCTGCGCAGCCGGCCGATCATCTCGGTCAGCTCGGCGGTCTCGTTCGGGTTCATCCCGGCGGCGGGTTCGTCGAGCAGCAGCAGGGTCGGCTCGGTGGCCAGGGCCCGGGCGATCTCCAGGTGTCGCTGGTCGCCGTAGGGCAGGTTCCGGGCCCGGGTGAGCGCCTTGTCCGCCAGGCCGACCCGGTGCAGCAGTTCCATACTGCGTTCGCGGATCTCCTCCTCCCGGCGGGCGAAGGGTGGCAGGTGGGTGAAGGCGGTGAACAGGCTGTACCCGTTGTTCTGCTGCAGCGCGATCTCGACGTTCTCCAGCGCGGTCAGTTGTTTGAACAACCGAATGTTCTGGAAGGTACGCCCGACCCCGGCCCGGCAGATCGCGTGCGGGCGTTTGCGGCCCAGGTTGATCTGCTTGCCGTCGCGGGTGAAGGTGATCCGGCCCGAACTGGGCGGATAGACGCCGGTGAGCAGGTTGAAGATGGAGGTCTTGCCGGCACCGTTGGGGCCGATCAGGCCGACCAGTTCGCCGGCCTCGAGGGTGAGGTTGACCTCCGAGACCGCCTTGAGGCCGCCGAAGCGCAGGGTGACGTTGTCGACGTCGAGAATCCGGGTCACGCCTTCGACTCCTTCTTCGTCCGGATCGGCAGGATCCGACCCAGGGCACGCACGGAGAACTCCCGGTTGCCGAGCAGGCCCTGGGGCCGGAACAGCATCAGCAGCACCAGGATCAGCGAGTACAGAATCATCTGGATCTCGGGGTAGCTCTGCAGGAACGTCGAGACCAGGCCCAGCACGATCGCGCCGAGCACCGAACCGGTCAGGCTGCCCAGCCCGCCCAGCACCACGATCACCAGGATGTTGATCGACAGCATGAAGCTGAACTGCTGCGGCTGGATGACGTAGAAGCTGGAGGCGTACAGGCCCCCGGCGATGCCGGCGAAGATACCGCCGACGGTGAACGCCAGGATCTTCACCCGGGTGGTGTTCACCCCGACCGCGGAGGCGGCGATCTCGTCCTCACGGACGGCGACGATGTCGCGGCCCTGGGCCGAGCCGAGCAGGTTCGACACCAGCAGGATCGTCCCGGCGGTGAGCAGGAACAGCCAGTTCCAGTCCACGTAGGACGGGATCCCGGACAGGCCCGCGGCCCCGTTGGTGATCTCCAGGTTCTGCAGCACCACCATGATGATCTGGGCCAGGCCCAGGGTGGCGATGGCGAGATAGTCGCCCTTCAACCGCAGCGTCGGTACGCCGATGGCGACCCCGACCACCCCGGCGGCCAGGCCGCCCCCGATCAGCCCGAGGATGAAGCCGACGATCTCGATGTCGGGGAAGGCCGAACTGAACGGCATCGTGATCAGCGCGCAGGTGTAGGCGCCGATCGCCATGAAGCCGGCATGCCCCAGGGACAACTGACCGGTGAACCCGACGATCAGGTTCAGGCTGACCGCGAGGATGATGTTGATGCAGATCGTGGTCAGCGTCGACATCACGTACGCGTCGAGCACGCCGACCGAGATCAGCAACCAGCCCAGGCCCCACACGACCAGCAGGATCGCGGCGGTGATGCCCAGCACGGCCGGGCGCGGCAGCGGATTGCGGACCGGCTTCGGGGGTGCGGTGATCAGGCTTGCGCCCTCGCCGGTGCTCATACCTTCTCCTTCACGTTCTTGCCCAGCAGACCCGACGGCTTGAGGATCAGAATGAGGATCAGGATCGCGAACACGACCGCGTCCTTCCAACTGGAGAAGCCGTACCCGGCCACCAGCGTCTCCACCCCACCGATCAGGAAGCCGCCCAACAGGGCACCGGGGATGATGCCGATGCCGCCCAGCACGGCGGCCACGAAGGCCTTCAGGCCGGGCAGGATGCCCATCAGCGGGTTGATCGAGTTGTAGTAGACACCGACCAGGACCCCGGCCGCACCGGCCAGCGCCGACCCGATCGCGAAGGTGAAGGAGATCGTGGTGTCCACGTTGATGCCCTGCAGCCGGGCCGCGTCCGGATCCTGGGAGACCGCGCGCATCGCCTTGCCGATCCGGGTGTAGCGGACGATCAGTTGCAGCGCGATCATCAACGTGATCGAGACCGCCAGGATCAGGATCTGGGCGCCGGTGATCACGATGTTGTCGGTGATCTTGATGGTGGCCCGCATGAAGTCGGGCAGCGCCGGGTAGGCGCGCGGATCGGGCCCCACGAAGTACATCATCGTGTACTCCAGCAGGAAGCTCATCCCGATGGCGGTGATCAGCACCGCCAGTCGGGTCTGTTTGCGCAGCGGTTTGTACGCCACCCGCTCGATCAACACCCCCAGCAGCAGACAGGTGATGATCGCCAGGGCCAGGGAAGCGAAGAAGTTGAGCCGCAATGTGGTCATGCCGGCGTACCCGACGAAGGCGCCGACCATGAAGATGTCGCCATGGGCGAAGTTGATGAGCTGGATGATGCCGTAGATCATCGTGTAGCCCAGGGCGATCAGGGCGTAGATGCTGCCGAGCGCCAGGCCGTTGATCAACTGTTGGATCAACTGCTCCATGCCTGTCTCCTCTCTGGTTGGGGCCGAATCTGCGGTGCCGGGAAGACGGTACGGGGAGTGCGCCGAATCGACCCACTCCCCGCAGCCGCGCGTATCGAGCACGTCATTTTGTCACGACGGACCCGACTTGAGCGATCAGGTTCGCTCAGGCATCGAACTTTTCTGCCGCTGCCTGGACACCGTTGCGCATCTCGATCACGGTGACCGACTTGACCGCGTTGTGGTTGGCATCCACCGAAATGGTGCCGGTGACGCCCTGGAAGTCCTTGGTCGCGGCCAGCGCCTTCTCCAGATCGGCGCCGGTGGTGGCACCGCCCTGCAGGCCGTTGGCGACGAACTTCAGCGTGTCGTAGCCCAGCGCGTTGAACGCGTCGGGCTCCTTGTTGTACTTCGCCTTGAAGTCGGTGATGAACTTCTGCACCGCCGGATCGGTGGACAGGCTGGAGTAGTGGTTGGAGAAGAACACGTTGGTCAGCGCGTCCTTGCCGGCCAGCTCGGCCAGCTTGGGCGAGTCGAAGCCGTCGGCCCCCACGATCGGCTGGGTGATCCCCTGGGCGCGGGCCTGCTTGATGATCAGGCCGGCCTCGGAGTAGTAGCCGGGCAGGTAGATCATGTCGAACTGCTGGCCGCGGATCGCGGTCAGGATGGCGTTGAAGTCGGTGTCGCCCTTGTTGTACGACTGCTTGGAGACCACCTTGCCACCGGCCTCGGTGAAGGTCTTCTCGAAGCTGGCGGTCAGGCCCTTGGAGTAGTCGGAGGAGTTGTCGGTCAGGATCACCGCGGACTGGGCGTTCTTCTTCTCCCGGGCGTACTTCGCCATCGCGGTGCCCTGGTAGGAGTCGGAGAAGCAGGTGCGGAAGGCGTACTGCTGCACCTTGCCCTGGGCGTCGACGGTGACATCGTCGGCGGTCGCCGAGCCGGTCACGACCGGGACCTTGGACTTGTCGGCGACCGGGATGGTGGCCTTGAAGGCGCCGGAGGTGGCCGGGCCGATCTGGGCGATGACCTTGTCCTGGGTCATCAGCTTGGTGGCCAGCGTGGTCGCCTCGGAGGCGGTGGACTTGTTGTCGTACTTGACCAGCTCGATCTTCTTGCCCTTGATGCCGCCGGCGTTGTTGATTTCCTCGGTCGCCATTTCGATGCCCTCGACGTTGGCCTGACCGTAGGTGGCCACATCGCCGGACAGCTCGTAGTTCACGCCGATCTTGATGGTGTCACCGCTGGCCGCGGTCCCCGAGCCGCCGCCACACCCGGTCAGCAGACCCACGGTGACTGCGGCGCTGGCGATGATCTTCCACGCCTTCTTCATGCCATTCTCCTGATTCGGGCCCGGAAATCGACGCCCCCCATGGCCGCCGCCGGACCAATGTCCATCGTCTAACAGGTTGCGATGGGATGCGAGAGCGACGCTTGGATGAAATCGTTCCGTTACTTTTGAGTAAGGACGAATTCATCGGCTCAGGGTTGCAGCCGCTCCCGGTGCCAGGCCGATCCCGCGGCGGTCTCCGCCCGCCGGTAGCGCAGCCGGTCGTGCAGCCGGCTCGGGCGGCCCTGCCAGAACTCCAGCTCGGACGGGGTGACCGCGTAGCCACCCCAGCCGGGCGGGCAGGGTACCTGGGCGGTCCCGTCGGCGGCGACCGGGAAGCGGGCCGCCGCGGCGGCGTACGCCTGCTGCAGCGCGTCGGCCGACGCGATCGGTTCGGACTGGGCCGAGGCCCAGGCCCCGATCTGCGACCCGAGCGGGCGGGTGGCGAAGTACTCCTCGGACACCGCGCGGGGCACCCGGACCGCGGTGCCGGTGATCCGCACCGCCCGGAACAGGCTGGTCCAGTGGAACTGCAGCGCCACCCTCGGGTGCGCGGCGATCTCGCGGCCCTTGGCCGAGTCGTAGTGGGTGAAGAAGGTGAACGTGCCCGCGGTGACCGCTTTCAGCAGCACCGTCCGGGCCCGGGGAACCGGGGTCCCGTCAGCGGCGACCGCGACGGTGGCCAGCACCATCGCGCTCGGCTCGAGCAGCCGTCCGGCGTCCTTCTCGGCGAAGGCGTCCTCCAGCCAGCGCTCGAACAGGGCCAGCGGATCGGGCCCGGCTTCCTCCTCCAGCAGACGTTGAGCGGCGTAGTCGAGCCGTTCGGCGGCCAGTTCCTCGGCATCCATGAACCAAGCGTCCCACGCCCGCGCGGGCGCGGCAGAATGTGGGGCATGCTGGTGATTCCCCCGATGATGTTGCCCCGCGACGGCCGGTTCGGCGCCGGTCCGTCCAAAGTTCGCGCCGAGTCCGTCGACGGTCTGGTCAGCGTGTCCCGCAACGTCCTGGGGACCTCGCACCGGGCGGCGCCGGTGCGGGACCTGGTGGCCCGGATCCGGACCGGCCTGGGTGAGCTGTACGCCCTGCCCGACGGCTACGAGATCATCCTCGGCAACGGGGGCGCGAGTGCCTTCTGGGACGCGGCGGTGTTCAATCTGATCTCCCGGCGCTCGGCCCACGGCTGCTTCGGGGAGTTCTCCACCAAGTTCGCCTCCGCCGCCCAGCGCGCCCCGCACCTGGCCGATCCGGCGATCGCCAAGGTCGATGCCGGATCGGTGGTGCTGCCGCCGGCCGACGCCGAGGCCGATGTGTACGCCTGGGCGCACAACGAGACCTCCACCGGCGCCGTCGCTCCGGTGTACCGGATGGGCTCCGGGGACGCGCTCACCGTGATCGACGGCACCTCCGCCGCAGCCGGGATCCCGGTCGAGCTGAGCGAGCTCGACGTCTACTACTTCTCCCCGCAGAAGGGCTTCGGCTCCGACGGCGGCCTGTGGTTCGCGGTGTGCTCGCCGCGGGCGCTGGCCCGGATCGCGGAACTGGCCGCCGGGGACCGGTGGATCCCCGACTTCCTCAACCTGCAGTTGGCGGTGGAGAACTCCCGCAAGGAGCAGACGCTGAATACCCCCGCGGTGGCGACCCTGGTGTTGATGGAGCAGCAGCTGCAGTGGCTGCTGGCCTCCGGCGGGATGGCGTACGCCGTCGCGCGCACCACGGCCTCCTCGGCGCACCTGTACGCGTGGGCCGAGCAGCACGAGCTGGCCACCCCGTTCGTGGCCGACCCGGCGTACCGCTCACCGGTGATCGGGACGATCGACTTCGCTGACAGCGTCGACGCCGCCGCCCTGGCCGCGACCCTGCGGGCCAACGGCATCGTGGATGTGGAGCCCTATCGCAAGCTGGGCCGCAACCAGCTGCGGGTGGGGATGTTCGCCGCGGTCGATCCGGAGGATGTGGCGGCGCTGACCGCCTGCATCGATTGGGTGCTGCAGCAGACCCGGAGCTGAGTCCGCCGGGTCAGCGGATGTTGGTCGGGTCGTCGTCGTCCCCGCGCGGGGTGTCGGTGTTCCAGAACTCGCCGGAGGCGTACAGGTCGAAGGGCATCCCCTCATCCGCCGCCGGCACCACCGGCTGCGGATTGGTCGGATCGGACTGGGCGGCGGCCGGTACGCCGCCACCGAGATGCTCGTTGCCGGCCGCGCCACCGGCGTCGGCCGGGCCCGGCGCCGCCCGGCGGGCCCCGTAAGGGGCGAACGGCTGCTCCGCCGGCGCCTCGGCCCCGGCGGCGGAGTCGGTCGGCTCCTTGGGCACCCGGCCCAGCACTTCGGTCTCCTCCTCGACCTCGGCCGCGGCCCGGCGCCGCCGCCCGCGGACCCAGGGCTCCCAGAAGTAGGCGACCAGCCCGGCCAGGACGGCCACGAGCGCCGCCAGAATCAGCACCACCAGGGTGCCGCTGCGGTTGCCCGGTGCGGTGGGCGACTCATCGGGTTGGGCCGCCATCTGCCCGGGAGCCGAGGCCTGCGCGCTGGGCTCCATCGTGGGCGGCACCGAGGAGACCGGCACCGTGGTGGTCTCCCCCGCCGCGGGGACCGGCACCCGGAGCACGTCGGAGGGGGTCCCCTCCGAGCCCACCAGCAGGCCGTCGCCGCTGAGCGGGGCCGTGATCGACTCCCCCTGCGGCTGGTACGGCAGGGCCGCCCGGGCGAGGGATTTGTACTGACTGTCCAGGATCTCCACGGTGGTGTAGGTACGTACCGCGATCCGGTCGCCGTCCAGCGCGGTGGCGTCGGTGATCCAGGCGGGCGCATCGGCGACCCGGGTCAGTTGGTTGACCCCCTGGGCCGTCGGCCGCGCCGGCGCCCGATAGATGCCACCCTGCTGACCGGTGGTGATGATGGTGAGTTGCCCGTTCGGGTCGACCACCATCGCCTCGGCGTCGTGGCGCCCATCGGGGTACACGAAGTCCCAGGAGCGGTAGGAACCGCCGTGGTCACCGCTGAAGGACGGGTTGTCGAAGAAGTACACGGTGATGTGCTCGCGGGCGCCCTGCTTGTCCCCGATGTCGCCCACGTACAGCCGGGTTCCGGTGTAGGTGATGGCCTCGATATCGACCGGGGTCGCCCCGAACTCGAAGATGCCGGCCACACTGCCATCGGGTTTCAGGCCGAAAACCTGCCCGGTGTTGCCGGCATCGTTGGCCGTCCAGTACAGGCCGCGGGTGTAGTCGACCGCGAGCCCGGAGGCCTTGGTGATCTGCGGATCGGTGATGCTGAACTCGACCCGGTCCTGACCATGGGCGCCGGGCGCCACCACGCCGACGGCCAGCACGGCCGCGCCCAGCGCACCCGCGACCCGGCCGGCCCAGCGGCCCCCGCCCGAGGTTGCCCCGCTCACCGGAGGGCCTGCCAGGCGGCTCCGACAACGACAATCACCAGCAGCAGGAGCATCACTCCGCTGACAATGGCTCGACGGCTCCGCAGTTTCACTCGGCCCACACTAGCCGGGCAGACAACCTGCGGCCGCATCCACGCGGCCTGTCGGTAGCGTTGCGTCCGAGGAGGGGATGATGTCTGACCTGCACCTGTACGCCCTCAGCATCAATGAGGTCCGCGACCTGGTCGGTGCCGAACCGGCCCACGCCGCCCGGCTGCGGGAGCAGGTCCGGCCGCTGCTGACCGAGCCGGTCGTGGCGCCGCGGGGGTGGAGCCGACTCTTCGCCCGCGGGCCGCGACCGGATCCGGGGCAGCCGACCGAGGCGGACGTGGAGGCGGTGCTGTCGGGGCGCTGGGCTCCCCCGGAACGGGCGGTCAACACCTGGCGCGCCCTGGAACTGCTGATCCGGATCCGGGCACTGGGTTCGTGCGCCCTCCCGCTCGCCCCGGACGGGATCGAGGGCTTCGACTTCGCGGTGACCCGCGCCGGCGCCCCGGCCAATGCGGGCCTGGGCACGGTCCTGCGCGCCGGCTCGCGGATCGGACTGCCGCCCAACCCGGCGGTGGTGACCGGCTATCTGCCCTATGCCCAGGCCCAGTTGATGGCCCAGGGCCTGACCGGGATCCGACTGGAGGACGCCGGCCACCGGGCCGTGCTCGGCACACTCGTGGGGTTTCTCGCGACGTTCCCGCGCTGGGCCGGCGAGGCCGCGACCGCCGGCCGGCCGCAACCCGATCTGCTGGCGATCTGGACGCTAGGCTGACCCGGTGGCCCAGACTTCGACCATTCGTACCACCGGACTCACCCGGGCCCACCTGTGGGTGGTCAGCCTGCTGATCGCCGCGGCCGTCGGCGGGTTCGTCGTCTGGTCGGTGGGCAAGAACCAGGCCATCGTGGCCGCGATCACCTGCACCCTGGCCGCGATCGCCTTCAGTGTCTTCGGCGGCCCGCAGCGCCGGGCCCGGGTGCTGGAGATCAGCGACGACGGGCTGAGGGTGCTCCGGTTCAACCGGATCCGCACCGATCTCGACCGCGCCGAACTGGCCGCCGCCGAGGTCACCCCGGGCCGGCTGGAGCTGACCCCGAGCGACCCGGCCGCCTTCGTGGCCGCGCACCCCGAACTGGGCGATCAGGTGCCGGTGAGCATTCCGATCGGCACCGGCGAGGCCACCGCGACAGCGGTGCGGACGGCGCTGGCCGAGCACCGGATCCCGGCCCCGCCCCGGGCTACAGCAGCGCCGTGATCAGGCCCTGCCCGAAGTAGACGACGAACAGCAGGGCCACCACGTACATCAGCGGGTGCACCTCGCGGGCCTTCCCGCGGACCACCTTCAGCACCACGAAGAAGATGAATCCCGCCCCGATGCCGGCGGTGATGGAGAAGGCGAACGGCATCAGCGCCACGGTCAGGAAGGCCGGCAGGCCGTCCTCGATGTCGTCCCAGTCGATCACCCGGACGCCGCCCATCATCAGATAGCCGACGAACACCAGCACCGGGGTGACCGCCTCCGAGGGCACCACGTTGATCAGCGGCGCGAGGAAGGTCGCCAACAGGAACGCGGCCCCGGTGACCAGGTTCGCCACGCCGGTCCGCGCCCCCTCCGCCACCCCGGAGGCCGACTCGATGAACGTGGTGTTGGAGGAGACCGAACCGACACCGCCGGCCACCGCCGACAGCGAATCGACGACCAGGATGCCGGTCAGGTGCGGCGGGTTGCCGTCGTGCTGCAGCAGATGTCCCTCGGCACCGACGGCCACCACGGTGCCCATCGTGTCGAAGAAGTCGGCCAGCAGCAGCGAGAAGATGAGCAGCACCAGCATCACCACGGTGCCGAAGTTCGCCCCCGCGAACGCGCCGATCAGGTCGACGCGACCGATCAGGCCGAAGTTGGGCAGCGCCACCAGATCCTGGATCGTCGGAACGTTCAGGGCCCAGCCGTGCGGGTTGGCGTCGGTACGCCCGCCCACGTGGGCCACCGCCTCGATGATCACCGCAATAACGGTGGAGGCGATGATCGAGATCAGCAGGGCGCCGCGGACCTTGAGCGCCGAGAGCACCGCGACCAGCAGCAGGCCCACCACGAACACGAACATCGGCCAGCCGATCAGCGAGCCCCCGATGCCCAGTTCCAGGGCGGCGGTGCCCGGGGGCTTGCGGATGATCCCGCCGTCGATGAACCCGACCAGCGCGATGAACAGGCCGATACCGACCGAGATCGCCGCCCGCAGGGACCGGGGCACCGCCCGGAAGACCGCGGTCCGGAAACCGGTGAGCACCAGGACCAGAATGATGATCCCCTCCCAGACCACCAGCCCCATGGCCTGGGGCCAGGTCATCGTCGGGGCGATCACGTACGCCAGCAGCGCGTTGAGGCCCAGCCCGGTGGCGATGGCGACCGGATACCGGCCGACCACCCCCATCAGGATGGTCATCACCCCGGCGACCAATGCGGTGGCGGCGGCCACCATACCGATGGTGGTGGCCTGGTTCTCCGGGGTCGGGGTCAGCCCGGAGATGAGCAGGCCCTGCGCGTCGGTCGCGGTGCCGATGATCAGCGGGTTCAGCGCGATGATGTAGGCCATCGAGAAGAAGGTGACCAGGCCACCGCGGACCTCGCGGCTCAGGTTCGAGCCGCGGGCGGTGATGGCGAAGTAGCGGTCCACCGAACTCGTCGGCGGTGGAGTGGCGACGGCGGTGGAGGAGTCGGCGGGAGGCACGTCAGCTGGCATGGCGCCAGTATGTCGGTAGTGGGGTGACGGCGGCGTTACGGGGTCAGACCCGGCGCATCCCGTGTCGCAGCAGACCGATCCCGGTGAACACCACGCCGAGCCCGGTGCCGGTCAGCGCGGTCCACAGCCACCAGGTGTGACCGGTGGCGGCCAGCAGGTCGGTCCGGGTCCCGAGGATGAGCGCGGCCACCGCCCAGGCCAGCGTCCCGATCAGGGCAATCGCGGTCCGGTGGGTCCGCATCGGGGGAATCTGGGCCTGCTTCATGTCCGGGTCAGTCGAACAGCGAATCGTCGGTGGTGATGGTGTCCCACACCGGCGGCGGGATCTCCACCCCACGCTCGGGCGCCACGACGTCCGAATGGCCGCCACAGCCGTGGCCGAGGCTGACCACGTGCCCGTCGGACGGGGAGTAGCGATTGGCGCACACTCCGAACAGCCGGCCCAGGCTGCCGCCCAGCCGGACGAAGTAGCCGCAGTCGACGCACTCCCCCGGGGCCGCCCGGGTCAGTTCGTTGTCCGGGCCACCGGGACCGTCCAGCCAGCGATCGACCGCTTCGTCGCGCCCCTCCCGGGACAGCACCCGCTGGCGACCCAGGCCGAGCTCGGCGACCAGGGCCCGCAGCTGGCTCGCCTCGGCCGGGTCGGTGTCGGCGGCCAGTTCGCCGCCGGTGTAGCCCGGTTCCAGCCGCGGATCGTTGTCCGGCGTCGGCAGGACGCTGCCCGGGACCAGGTCGCCGTCGCCGATCCGGTCGGTCCACGGCACCCAGGCCGGCGCCACCAGGGATCCCTCGCCGGGCAGCAGGCTCACCTCGGTGACGGTGACCTTCTTCGCCCGGGCCGCCCGGGCCACGGTGACCGCCCAGCGCCACCCGCGATAGCCGGGATGGGAGCACACGAACCAGTGTGTGGCGACCCGATCCGCCTCCGCGGTACACCCGAGGTGCTCCCCGACCGTCATGGTCGCGTGGGCCGCCTCATTGGCGGCCGCGCGCGCGGCGTCCACGGCGTCGGCCAGCGTGGGATCCAGCTTCGGCCGGGCCGTCCGCGCCCGGGGCGGGGTGGCGACAGCGGTCTCGGTCAATTCACAACTCCAACTCGTCGGCGACCGCACGCAGCACAGTGGCCGTCTTGGCCGCGGTCTTGGGATCGGGGTAGCGCCCGTGCCGGTAACCGTTGCCCAGATGATCCAGCATCTTGATCAGGTCCTCCACGATCAGCTGCATCTGGTCGGTCTTCTTGCGGCTCGCCTTCGACAGCGACGGCGGGGTGTCGATCAGCTCGACCGACAGCGCCTGCTCACCCTTGCGGGTCTCCACGACGCCGAACTCCACCTTCTGCCCCGATTTGAGGGTCGTCACACCGGCCGGGAGCGCATTGGCGCGCACATAGACGTCGCCGCCCCCTTCCTTGCTCAGGAAACCAAAGCCCTTGTCCGCGTCATAGAAACGGACCTTGCCTACCGGCACCGCAACCTCACTCACTCGGTCTGTGGACACATCATGTCACCCGGCTCCGGGCGCGCGCAGGCACGCTACAGGTGGCCCTGGGGGCCCCGGGTCCGGCCATCCTACCCTGTCGGGCCAACCGGAGGGACCACCGCGGATCCGGTCCGGCCGGGCCGCAGCGCGTCGTTCAGCGACCCGGAACGAAACGCCCGCAGGTCCACCTCGGTGAAGTCGTGCGCCCGCACCACCGCACCCAGGTCGGCCCGGTCGGCGTCGGTCAGGGCGGCCAGGCAGGCCTGATCGAGTTCCAGGCGCGCCGCCCCGGCCCCCAGATCGCGCACCCGCAGATCCCGGACCCGGTCGCCGAGTCGCGCGCGGACGGCGGCCTCGGCGCGCTCCACCCGGGCCAGCCGGTGCGGGGTGATCTCGATCCCGTACGCGATCCGCGAACTCAGACAGGCGGCGGCCGGCTTGTCCCAGGTGGGCAACTGCCAGGCCCGCGACAGCGCGCGGACCTGCGCCTTGGTCAGGCCGGCATCGGCCAACGGGGTGATCGCCCCGCGTTCGGCGGCGGCCCGGATCCCCGGCCGAAACCCGGCGACGAGGTCATCGGCATTGGTGCCGGTGGCAACCTGCCAGCCCCGTTCGGTGGCCAGTGGCTGCAGCCGCTCCAGCAGTTCGGATTTGCAGAAATAGCAGCGGTCGCCGGCGTTGGCGCGATATCCGGCGCGATCCATCTCGTGGGTGTCGATCACCCGGTACTCGACCCCGAGCGAGGCCGCGTACGCCCGGGCGGGGTCACGTTCGGCCAGCGGCAGCGAATCCGAGGCGGCGGTGGCGGCCAGCACTCGCTGCACCCCCAGGGCGCGGACCGCGGCAGCCAGCACCAGGGCACTGTCGGCGCCGCCGGAGAACGCCACGACCACCCCCGGGTGCGCTGCCAACCCGGCCAGCAGCCGACCCTCGGCCGCAGCCAGTTCCGCGGTCACCCCGCCCACCTCGACCTCGTTCATCTCTCCCAGGCTACCCGTCCCCCTAGGATGGGTCCTATGGCGAGTTGGGAGGACGGACCCGAGTACGCGCCGCTGGCGCGCCCCGAACAGTTCGCGGCGCCCCGGGTGGCGCCGCTGGACCGGGCGCCCGAACCGCCGCGTCCAGCCGCTGACCTGCCGACCGATCACCCCCGGTGGGAGCAGCCCCGGGACGCGAAACCGCTGGACGAACTGGTCCCCGATCTGCCGGCGGCCCGCGATCCGCATCAGCCGTTCGACGCGCCCGCGGCCACCCTCACCACCTACGACACGGCCTGGGGCGCCGCGCACACCGTGCTCGGGGACTGGGCCCCGCCCACCGACGCCCCGATCGAGGCCGCGCCCGGCCCGGCCCCCCGCCCCACCGCCGACGGCGCGGCCGCGCCGGTGCTGGTCCGGCACGATCCGAACCGACCGATCACGCTGACCCGGACCCGCGAGCAGGTGCAGCGTCCCGGCCCCGAGCAGCCGATCGGGGCGCAGCCCGGAACCCCGGGCTGGTTCGGGCCCGGACAGTGGGCTCCCCCCGCCCCGCAGAATCCCGGGCTGTCGCTGCGCTCGTTCGTCTCGGGCCTCAGCGTCCCGTTGCTGATCACGCTGCTGGCCGGTGGCCTGATCCTGCCGCTGTCCCCGCTGTTCTTCGTCGCCGCGGCGATCTGTTCCCGGTTCGTGCGCTACCGACGCAGCTGGGTCCGCTCGGCGTTCATCGTGTGCGGGGCGATGCTGGGGACCGCGTTGATCATGGGGGCGCTGTTCACCGCCGAGGTCGGCGGCATCTGGAACATCCTGTCCTGGTCCAGCCTGTTCGCCTCCTGGGCCTGCCTGATCTGGTCGTCCGGCCTGGTGATCTCCGCCCTGCGACAGCACGAGCGCCCCGAAGCCAGGGGCTGATCCGCCTGCCCGAGCAATCCGACCCGCGTACGTTCGCCGAGGCGATCCGCCGGCTCGACGTGGCCGGCGTACGGACCCTGCTGCGGCACCGACCCGACCTGGCCGCGCCGCGGCCGGCCGACCTGGGCGAGGTGGCCGTCCGGGCGGCGACCGTCTCCTCGGTGCACCGGGCCCTGGACCGGCTGAACGCCTGGCAGCACCTGGTCCTGGAGGCGGTCGCCGCACAACCCGACCCGACCCGCACCGAGGATGTCGCCGCCCTGCTGGGCGCCGACCCGGAAGCGGTCGCCACCACCATCGACCTGCTCGCCGACCAGGCCCTGCTGTGGCGCTCGGCGGCCGGACTGCACCTGGTCCGCCAGGTCCGCGCCGAGTTCGAGCTGTGGCCCGGCGGACTCGCCGCCCCCTCGACCGAGCCCCTCACCGCCGCGGAGATCGACGCCGCCGTCGCCGCCGCCCCGCACGGCGGCGAGGTGCTGCGCCGGCTGTGCTGGGGCCCGCCGACCGGGACCGTGCGCAACGCCGACCGCCCGGTCAGCGCCGACTCGGCGAGCACCCCGGTCGAGGAGTTGCTCGCCCACCGGCTGCTGCGAGCGGTGGACCACGAGACGGTGATCCTGCCGCGCGAGGTCGCCCTGCACCTGCGCGGCGGCTTTGCCCCGGAACCGGTTCCGGTGACCGCGCCCGAACTGACCGGGCAACGGCGGCCGGCCAAGGTGATCGAGCACACCGCGGCCGGTGCGGCGAACGAGTTCGTCCACGATGTCGAGTCGGTGCTGACCGAGCTCGAGGGGCTGCGCCCCGGCCTGCTGCGCACCGGCGGGATCTCGATCCGCGACCTGGGCGCCCTGGGGCGCCGGCTCGGCCTGGCCGAGTCCCGGGTCCGGCTGTGTCTGGAGATCGGGACGGCCGCCGGCCTGGTGCTGGCCGCGGTACCGGCGTTGCAGTTGACCACCGCCTTCGACCGCTGGCTGACCCGCTCCACCCTGGACCGGTGGCAGCTGCTGGCCACCACCTGGGTGGACACCCCGCGCTGGTACCTCACCGAGGGCCACTGCCTGGGGCCCTCGGGGGAGGCGCCCTGGGCGCCGGCGCTGCGCCGCCGGCTGCTGCGCAATCTGGTGAAGCATCCGCTGCAGGTCCCCGACCCGGACTCGCTGATCGCGCTGCTGCGCTGGCAGCACCCCGGGTGGAGCGCGGACTCCCTGGCCGTCCGGGTGCCGCAGCTGATGACCGAGGCCTCCCTGGTCGGCCTGCTCGGGATGGGCGCGGTCTCCGGACTGGCCGCCGCCGGGCTCGGTGAGCCGGTGCCCGAGCACCTGACCGAACTCTTCCCGGCCCCGCTGGACTCGGTCCTGCTGCAGGCCGATCTGACCGCGGTCGCGCCGGGTCCATTGGCCGGCCGGGTGGCCGCCGAGCTGCGCCTGTTCGCCGAGCAGGAATCCCGCGGGGTCGGTGCGGTCTACCGGTTCACCGCGGCGAGCGTACGCCGGGGCTTCGACGCCGGTCGCAGCGCCGAGGACCTGGAACAGTGGCTGGCCACCCACTCCAGCACCGGGGTGCCGCAGCCGCTGCGGTATCTGATCGCCGACGTGGCCCGGCGCCACGGCACGGTCCGGGTCGGGCAGGCCACGGCGTACGTGCGGATCGATGACGAGGCGGTGCTCAGCCGGATCCTGGCCCAGCCCGGGGCCGACGGTCTCGGGCTGCGCCGGATCGCGCCGGGCGTCCTGGTCGCCGCGGTGGAGCCGGGCGAGGTGGTGGAGTTTCTGCACGGTGCCGGGCTCGCGCCCGGCGCGGAGGACGCATTCGGCCGGCTGGTCCGGGCCCCGGCCCCACCCCGGGCGACCGCGCGCCGAACCGCGCCGGTGCAGCGACCACCGGCCGACCCGACGGCGCTGGCCGAGGACCTGGTCGCCCAGGCCGAGGCGGTCCGCGAACGGACCCGGAACTCGCGGACGGTGCAGGAGGAGCTCGCCGCCGCGGTCGCGGCCCGCACTCCGGTCCGGGTGGACTTCGTCGCCGATGACGGCACCCCGGTGAGCCGTACGCTGACCCCCCTGGTGGTCGCGGCCGGGATGACCCGGATGCAACCGGCCGACGGGCCGACGCTGGCGATCCCGATCGCCCGGATCCGTTCGGTGCGACCGATCGGGGCGTGACGACGTTCCGTTCCGTTCCGTGAATTTGGTCACGTTGTGACTACACTGGCCCCATGCTGGGACACAGGCGGGGATTCATCGCCGGAGTCGCGAGCGGTGCCGCCCTTGCGACGCTGGTTGTGGCGCCCTTGTCCCTGCTCACCGGCTCCGGCGGGCCGAAGGCTGCCCCGCAGGCCACCGCGCCCCGGACGCCGCGGCTGCCACCCGAGCCGACCGCTGCCCCGCTGGCCACCGGCACCCCCCGGACGAGCGTCCCGGCCGAACCGACCGTGACCCCCGAGTCGACCCCCGACATCGAGCAGACCGTCGCGCAGCCCACGCAGACCCATGCCGGCCCCGGCCTGGATCCGACGGTGGCCGAGACCTCCCGCAGCCTGCCCGGCCGGACCCGGTCGGCGACCGCCGAGGAGGGGCCGGAGGGCACCGCCACCGCCACCCGCAGCCCGCGGCAGACGGTGGCGCGCACCACCCGGGCCGTGCCGGAGCAGGTCGTCCCCGGGAAGTTCAGCGTGCACGTGGTCGGCAATTGTGAGTCCGACACCGGCATCGTGGTGGAGTGGACCGCCTCGGCCAACGCGGTCGAATATGTCGTGACCGTGGCCGGGCCGATGTCCGGCGGCGGGCGGACCACCGCGCTGCGGATGGAATTGGAATGCCCGACCCAGACCGGAACGGTGAGCATCCGCATCGATGCGCTGCCGCCCGGGGGAACGCCGGCGACCAGTTCCTCGACGACGTTCTATGTGCAGCCGCCGCTGGACGATCCGCCCCCGTCCTCGCCGCCGGCCTCGGTGTCGCCCAACGGCGCCGGCACCCGCTCCGACACCACCGACCGGACCCCGTCGGGGCTGACCCGATCCCCGTCGAAGTCCGCCACCCCCTGATGCCGGGTCCCCTTGTCGTTCAGTCCGACCGCACGCTGCTCCTGGAAGTCGAACATCCCGATGCCGAGGCGTGCCGGATCGCGATCGCGCCGTTCGCGGAGCTGGAGCGCGCCCCCGAACACATCCACACCTACCGGATCACCCCGCTGGGGCTGTGGAACGCCCGCGCCGCCGGCCATGATGCCGAGACCGTGGTCGATGCACTGATCACCCATTCGCGCTACCCGGTGCCGAGTTCGCTGTTGATCGACATCACCGAGACGATGGCCCGGTACGGCCGGCTGCGGATCGAGAAACATCCGGTGCACGGCCTGGTCCTGGCCTCCACCGACCGGGCGGTGCTCACCGAGGTACTCCGTTCGGCGAAGGTGAAGGGCCTGGTCGGAGCGCGGATCGATGACGACACCGTGGTGGTGCACCCCTCCGAGCGCGGTCATCTCAAGCAGGTGCTGCTGAAGCTCGGCTGGCCGGCGGAGGATCTGGCCGGCTACGTCGACGGGGAAGCCCACGAGATCGACCTGGCCGACGGCGAATGGCAGGTCCGGCCGTACCAGAAGCTGGCGGCCGAATCGTTCTGGCACGGCGGCTCGGGGGTGGTGGTGCTGCCCTGCGGGGCCGGCAAGACGATCGTCGGGGCGACCGCGATGTCGCTGGCCCGCTCGACCACGTTGATCCTGGTCACCAACACCGTCTCCGCGCGCCAGTGGAAGGACGAACTGCTGCGCCGCACGACCCTGACCGCCGATGAGATCGGTGAGTACTCCGGGCAGAAGAAGGAGATCCGGCCGGTCACGATCGCCACCTACCAGGTGATCACGACCAAGCGCAACGGCATCCACCCGCACCTGGAGCTGTTCGATGCCCGCGACTGGGGGCTGGTGATCTACGACGAGGTCCACCTGTTGCCGGCCCCGGTGTTCCGGCGTACCGCCGATCTGCAGGCGCGGCGCCGGCTCGGCCTGACCGCGACCCTGGTCCGGGAGGACGGTCGCGAGGACGACGTGTTCTCCCTGATCGGGCCGAAGCGCTTCGACGCGCCCTGGAAGGAATTGGAGGCCCAGGGCTGGATCGCGCCGGCCGACTGCGTCGAGGTCCGGGTCACCCTGACCGACGACGAGCGCCTGGCGTACGCCCTGGCCGAACCGGATGTGCGCTACCGGCTGGCCTCGACCGCGGAATCGAAGACGCGGGTGGTGCTCGACCTGGTCGCCCAGCACGCCGGGGTCCCGCGGCTGGTGATCGGCCAGTACGTCGAGCAGTTGGACGAACTGGCCGAGCGGCTGGGCGCCCCACTGATCAAGGGCGAGACCAGCACCAAGCAGCGGCAGAAGTTGTACGAGCAGTTCCGCAGCGGCGAGATCGATCTGTTGGTGGTCTCCAAGGTGGCCAACTTCTCCATCGATCTGCCCTCGGCCCAGGTGGCGATCCAGGTGTCGGGTGCCTTCGGGTCCCGGCAGGAGGAGGCCCAGCGGCTGGGCCGGCTGCTGCGGCCCAAGGACGGCCGGACCGCCCGGTTCTACGCGGTGGTGGCCCGCGACACCGTCGACCAGGAGTTCGCCCAGCATCGGCAGCGCTTCCTCGCCGAGCAGGGGTACGCGTACCGGATCTTCGACGCGGAGGAGATCTCCGGGATCGAAGATCTGTAGGATCCCTCCGACCCGGGCGAAGGAAAGAGACAGCGTGAGCAAAGAGACGATGAACGAGGGCGACGGCATCGACCTGCGCCGCCGGATGCCCTTCATTGTGCTCGGCGCGGCGCTGGTGATCGGCCTGATCATCGGCGCGGTGGTCTGGTTCGTGCAGAGCCGCCCCGATCCCGCCCGGACCGAGACCGGGAACAATGCCCCGGAGACCTCGCTGACCCCACGCACCGGCACCCCGGCGCCGGTCCAGGCCGGGGTGCTCGGCCAGCCCACCGAGATCGTCGGGCTGTACGGGACCGGTTCGGTGGTGGTGAACCGGGCCACCTGGCACACCACCGGGGACATCGTGCCGGCCGCGGGCCGGCAATACCTCACCGTGGAGTTCGAGGTGACCGCCCAGGGCGGCGCGATCGCCCTGCAGAAGGAGATGTTCACCGCCTACGAGGCGAACAAGACCGAGCACGTGCCGACCATCGGGGCCGGTGAGAACAACGACCTGGGCAATATCGAGGCGGTCCCCGGCACTCCGGCGCAGTTCACCGTGTCCTTCGATCTGCCGCCCGGGGCGACCACGGTGATCCTCACCGATGAGGGCTTCAACCCACTGGTGGTCTACGAGGTGCCCGGACCCTGACCGTTCCCGCCGCCGGACGGGAACTGCCCCGGCAGCACCGGGACGCTGGATTCCTCGGTCATCCCGAAGGCGACCGGCCGCTGGTCGGGACGGTCGATCAGATCGACCAGCCGCAGCAGGTACGCCGGCCAGATCTCCGCATCGGGGTCGACCAACTCGGCCAACGGCCACCAGCGCCACTGCTGCAGGGTGAGCCGCTCGTCGGCAGTGTGGTTGCTGGTGTCGAGCTCGAAGGGCCGCTCCAGGCGCACCGCGAAGAAGGTCTCGCGCTGGTGCGCGACCTGATCGGAGTAGCCGTGGATCGCGACCCGGTCCCCCAGCGGACCGATCAGTTCGGACTCGGCGACCTGCAGCCCGGTCTCCTCCCACAGTTCGCGGACCCCGGTGCCGCGCTCGGACTCCCCCGGATCCATCCCGCCGCCCGGGGTGGTCCACCACAGCGAGCCGGGCGTACCGGGATCGGTGTCGGCCAGCAGCAGGACCCGCTCCTGGGCCAGCACCACCAGCCGGACGGCCACGCGGGTGCGGATCGGGCGGGCCGCCGGGTCGACGGCAATGTAGTCGCGCTCCATCGGGCTTCCTCCTGGGTCGGACACTCCGCTCACCCTACTGCGCCGGTGTCGTGCGCCCGGCGTACGCCCGCGCCACCTCCGCATCGACCAGGCGCCGCCAGGAGCCGACCAGATCGGGGTCGACGTACTCCCGGAAGGAGCCGTGCGGGCGGACCTGTTCGGCCAGGTGGAAGGCGGTGATCCGGGCCCGGGCCAGCCACGGCACGTGTTCGGGCAGCAGGCCGCCCCCGGCCATCGCCAGCGCGGCGATCCGCCGGTCGCTGCGGGCGAAGGCGATCAACTCATCCAGGCCGTACGCCAGGCCGCGCGGCGAGCCGGCCGATTGGACCTGGTCCAGGCCGGGGGCCGGCAGCAGGGTGGTCCACGCCAGCGCCGGATCCAGCACCGAGTCGAAGGCGCGATGGAAGGTCCAGGGCCAGTCGACCCCGGCCAGCAGGCCGGCCAGGACCTCGGTGTCGATCTCCTCGCGCCCGTTCAGGAAGCCCATCACGATCCCGTCGGCGCCGGCGTCCAGATAGCTGGCGGCCAGGCCGCGCAGCCGGGCGAACTCGCCACCGTCGGTGGAGAATCCCTCGCGCAGCCGCAGCCGGACCCGGATCTCCAGGTCGACGGCATCGCGGACCTTCTCCACCAGTTCCGGATCCGGGGACATGCCGCCGAACTCCAGTGACCCGATCACCTCGACGCGGTCGGCCCCGCCCGCGGCCGCGCGTTGCGCGTCGGCTGGGGTCAGGACCAGCACCTCCACCAATCCGGTCATGGATCCAGTGTGCCGCCGCCCCTGCCCGGTGCCCGGCAGGGGCGGCGCAACACGCCGGGACGCGGGGTCAGCGGGTGCGGAAGGTGTTGCGCAGTACGCCGATCCGTTCGACCTCGACCTCGACCACGTCGCCGGGGTTGAGCAGCACCGGAGGCTTGCGACCGATCCCGACCCCGCCGGGGGTGCCGGAGGCGATCACGTCGCCGGGCAACAGGGTGACGGTATCGGTGATGTACTCGATGATCCGGGCCACGTCGTGGATCAGCAGGTCGGTGTTGGAGTCCTGCATCACCTCCCCGTTCACCCGGGTCTGCACCTGCAGGCCGGTGCCGCCGGCGGGCAGTTCGTCGGCGGTCACCAGTTCGGGGCCGAGGACGCCGGAGGCGTCGGCGTTCTTGCCCAGGGTGAACTGGGTGGTCTCGGTCTGCTTGCGCCGGGCCGACACGTCGTTGAACACGCTGTAGCCGAACACGTGGGCCAGCGCGTCCGCGCGGGTGGCGCCGAAGACGGAATCCTTGATGATGACCGCCATCTCGACCTCCCAGTCCAGGCCGTCCTCGTTCGGCGGCACCGGGATCACGGTCCCGTCCACCGACAGGGACTGGGCCCAGCGGCCGAAGATCATCGGGTACTCCGGCAGGTCCATGTCGGTGAGTTCCTTGGTCTCATCGGCGTGGGAGTGGTAGTTCACCCCGACGCAGAAGATCCGGGAGGTGTCGGGGACCACCGGCGCCTCGGTCAGTTCGGCGCGCTGCAGTTCGGCGCCCGGTCGGGGCTGCTCGCCGCGAGCCACGGCCTCGTAGTACGCCCGGATCTCGCCCAGATCGGTGACCCGGTCCCCCTCGACCTGCCCGATGTGGCGTACGCCCTCGTGTTCGAATCCGATCAGTCGCACAGTAATCCTCCGTCCCGGCGATGTCCCCGATGACACCGCTCACCCCGATCCTGCCAAATCGCGCCGGGTCGTCGCGACCGGGGCTTGCCGATCAGCGGAACGCCGCGAGCACCCGTCGGAACAGACAAAGGTGGGCAGCCCCCACGGGGACTGCCCACCTGAGTGTGTCGGATCAACCGGCGGGGCTCAGAAGCCCATGCCGCCCATGTCCGCGGCCTCGGAGCCGGCCATCGCCGGAGCAGGCTCCGGCTTGTCGGCGATGACGGCCTCGGTGGTCAGGAACAGCGCGGCGATCGACGCGGCGTTCTGCAGCGCCGAGCGGGTCACCTTGGCCGGATCGATGATGCCGCTGGCGACCATGTTCACGTACTCGCCGGTGGCGGCGTTCAGGCCCTCGCCGGCGGGGAGGTTGGAGACCTTCTCCGCCACGACGCCCCCCTCGAGGCCGGCGTTGACCGCGATCTGGCGCAGCGGGGCCTTGCAGGCCTCGAACACGATGTGCGCGCCGGTGGCCTCGTCGCCGGTCAGCTCCTCGACCGAAGCGGACTTGGACGCCTGGATCAGCGCGACACCGCCGCCGGGGACGATGCCCTCCTCCACGGCCGCCTTCGCGTTGCGCACGGCATCCTCGATGCGGTGCTTGCGCTCCTTGAGCTCGACCTCGGTGGCCGCGCCGACCTTGATCACCGCAACGCCACCGGCCAGCTTGGCCAGCCGCTCCTGCAGCTTCTCCCGGTCGTAGTCGGAGTCGGAGTTGTCGATCTCGTTGCGGATCTGGGTGACCCGCCCGGCGATCTGATCCGGCTCCCCGGCGCCCTCGACGATGGTGGTCTCGTCCTTGGTGACGCGGACCGAACGGGCCTGGCCCAGCAGTTCCAGAGTGACCGCGTCCAGCTTGAGGCCGACCTCTTCGGAGATGACCTGGCCGCCGGTGAGGATCGCGATGTCGTTCAGCATGGCCTTGCGGCGGTCGCCGAAGCCCGGGGCCTTGACCGCGACGGACTTGAAGGTGCCGCGGATCTTGTTGACGATCAGGCCGGCCAGGGCCTCACCCTCGACGTCCTCGGCGATGACGACCAGCGGCCGCGAGCTCTGCATGACCTTCTCCAGCACCGGCAGGAGGTCCTTCAGGCTGCTCACCTTGGAGTTGACCAGCAGGATGTAGGGGTTGTCGAAAACCGCTTCCATCCGCTCGGTGTCGGTGACGAAGTAGGGCGAGATGTAGCCCTTGTCGAAGCGCATGCCCTCGGTCAGCTCGAGGTCGAGCCCGAAGGTGTTCGACTCCTCGACGGTGATGACGCCTTCCTTGCCGACCTTGTCCATCGCCTCGGCGATGATCTCACCGACGGTGGGGTCGGCGGCCGAGATCGACGCGGTAGCAGCAATCTGCTCCTTGGTCTCGATCTCGGTGGACATCGCGGCCAGTTCCTCGCTGATCGCGGCCACGGCCTTCTCGATGCCCTTCTTCAGGCTCATCGGGTTGGCACCGGCGGTCACGTTGCGCAGGCCCTCGCGGACCATGGCCTGGGCCAGCACGGTGGCGGTGGTGGTGCCGTCACCGGCGACGTCGTCGGTCTTCTTGGCGACTTCCTTGACCAGCTCGGCGCCGATCCTCTCGTACGGGTCCTCCAGCTCGATCTCCTTGGCGATGGAGACACCGTCATTGGTGATCGTGGGGGCTCCCCACTTCTTCTCCAGGACGACGTTGCGTCCCTTCGGGCCCAGGGTCACCTTGACCGCGTCAGCGAGCTGGTTCATCCCAGCCTCGAGCGCGCTACGGGCCTCGATATCAAATTCGATGAGTTTAGCCATGTGTTCCGGGAGTCCTCCCGCATCGGGGGCCGGTCGGCCCCGCTAGGATTTGTTGTCTTGAGGCGTACGGGTCCGGCCGGACACCTGGTGGGTGCCCGGTGGGCGTACTCCGGTTGTTCGCCAAGACGATGCCCGCGACGGACGGCCACATGGGCCTCACCAACTTGACGGTGGCACTCTCACCGGGAGAGTGCTAACTCATTTTTAGCACTCGCCCCAAGGGAGTGCAAACGTTTCGCGGGCTTGATTTCGCCCGACAGGAGACTATGACCGATGGAATGGCGCCGGCGCTGGTACGCCAACTTCGTCAACCTGTCGACGCCGCTGGGGCTGCTGATCGCCGCCGCCGGCCGGGCCCGACTGCGGCCGGGGCCGCGCGGGCTGATCCTGGCCGAGGGGTACCGGTGGCGTTTTCCGGATGCGGTCGCCTTCACCGTCGGCAATGTGGTGCTCACCGGCTCCGATTTCGACCGGTTGCGCGTGGTGTTGCCCGAGGTGCTGGCGCACGAGGAGCGACACAGTACGCAGTGGGCCCGCTGGGTCGGGCTGCCGTTCCTGCCGGCCTATGGTGCCGCGCTGGCGTGGTCGTGGCTGCGCACCGGGGACCGGGCGGCGTACAACCGGTTCGAGCAGGAGGCCGGCCTGGTCGCCGGAGGGTATCGACCCGCCGACGGTTAGGCTCCCGCCGTGACTGCCGCCCCGCCGCCCTTTCCGCATCAGGCCCCCGGACCCAATGAGGCCGAGGCGTACCGGATGATCGCCGAGCTGTTGGCCCGGACCCGGGTGTGGGAGGAGCAGTCGGCGTACCTGACCGGAGCCCTGGCCGAGGCCGGTGGCACCGTGTCGAACCCCTGGGTCACCCTCACCATGCTCGGGGGGCGGATCCAGGAGTTGGAGTTCACCGACAAGGTGCCCGGGGCCAGCCCGGTCCGGGTGCGCGAGGCCGTCCGCGAGGCGTACGCCCGGGCGGCGGCGCTGGCCAATGACGCGGTGGCCGAGGCGACCGGGCGGGTGCTCGGGCCCGAGGCTGCTCGGGCGATCCGGGAGTCGGTCGCCCCCGAGATCCGCGAGGCCGCCGAGGACCTGCCGGCGCAGGATCCGCCGACCACCGGCTGGCCGGCCGCCGAGGTCGGGCAGGCGGATCTGGATCGGCTGGACGCGCTGCTGGACAGCATCGACACCGAGGCACTGATCGCCGCGACCGATCCCCGCGACTACCTGGCCGACCTGGGCTACCACGAGGTCCCGCACGCCGCCTCGGCGGACTGGCAGGCCGATCTGGACCGGGAGGTGGCCGCGATCACCGCGAACGCCGAGGGGCTGGCCGAACGGCTGGGCGCGATCCGGGTCGAGCGGGTCGCCTCCACCTGTGCGGTGACGGTCAACGGGCACGGCGCCCTGCTGGATTTTCGGCTGCGGCCGGCCGCGGCGTCCCGCTCGGCCGCCGAACTGACCGCGGAGTTCGCCGCGACCTACGAGCAGGCGCTGGCCGAGGCGAGCCAACAGGCGCACTGACCGGCACTTTCCGGTTTGCCGCACACCCGGCCGGGCCCGCGGCGGGGTTACCGTTCCCCTGCCGATGCCGTACGCCGAGGAGGCGCAGATGACCTTCACCCTTGATCTGGATGAACTTCGCACCCACCAGGCGCGTCTGCAGGACATCACCGACCGCGCCGATCAGGTGACCCGGACCGCGCAGGAGCTGAGCCTGTCCGGGCTGACCCTGTACGGGGTGTTCTGCAGCCCGATCGTGGTGCCCCCGCTGGCCTTCGCGTGTGCCGCCGACATGCGGGCCCTGGCCGCGATGGCCCAGGTCATGCAGCGGCGTACGCAGGCGATCAAGCAGGTCGGCGACGACTACGAAGCGACCGAGCAGGCCAACCGGGACGCCGCGAATCAGACGGGACAGATCGTTGAGTGTTGAGCCCTTCGTGGTCGGCGGCGCCAACCTGAAGGTGCCGGTCGCCTATGACCTGGCGAACACCGTCCAGTGCTGGGGGGACGGCAATCTGCGCCTGAACGACCTGACCAGTGTGGCCGACCTCGGGCTGAACTCGCTCGGCATGGTGGTCGACCCGCTGGGCACGATCATCAGCGCGGCCCTGGACTTCCTGAAGGACTGGTTGTTGGCCAATTGCAAGCCGTTCAGTGATGTCGTCGACGCCCTGCTCGGCAGCCCGGAGCAGATCTTCGCGCAGTCGCAGCAGTGGGCGCAGGTCGCGGCCGACTGTTCCACGCTGCGCCAGGATCACCGGATCACCTGTTCGGATCTGCAGAGCTGGACCGGGGCCGCCGGGGCCGGCTACCAGGAGGTGTGCGCGAACACCGATCCGGTCTTCGAGACCGCCCAGGGCGCGGCGACCCGGCTCAGCCAACTGGTGAACGCCACCGGCGCGCTGGTCGGGGCGATCCGGGAGTTCCTGTGGCAGTTGCTCAAGACGGTGCTCACCGAACTGATCAAGTGGGGCCTGGCGGCGCTGGCCGCCGCGATCCCGTCGGTCGGCGCCTCGATCGGGGCGTTCACCGCCTGGGCGGTCGGACGGTTCGCCTGGCTGGGGTCCAGGTTCGCCGGGACGCTGGCCAAGCTGCTCACCAAGTGCGGGGACATCGCGCGCAAGCTGGGCCTGTCCGGGAAGCTGTTCGACGACGCCGCCGCGGCGCTGCTGCGGGTGGCGGGCAGGCTCGGCACCACCGCCGCGCGCGCCCCCCGGACGCCGTTCGGGCACGGGACCCCGTTCACCGTGCCCAGGAAGAATGACGCGCAGATGCCGTTCAAGTGGAACGGCGATGACACCAAGCCGCTGATGGACGGGTACAAGAAGTACAAGGACGTCAACAAGCACCTCAAGAGCGCCGGCAAGGGGGTGGATCCCGCCCTGGATCAGCATGCGACCAACAACGGCATCATCGATGGGGCAGGTCCGACCCTGAGTCCGCTGCCGCCGCGACAGCAGCCGACCGAACCCTCGCAGCCGAGCCAGCCCACACAGCCGAGTCAGCCCACACAGCCGAGCCAGCCCACGCAGCCGAGTCAGCCCTCGCAGCCGACCGAACCCAGTCAGCCGAGCCAGCCCAGTCAGCCGAGCCAGCCCAGCCAGCCCACACAGCCGACCGAACCAACACAGCCCAGCCAGCCCACACAGCCGACCGAACCAACACAGCCCAGTCAGCCCTCGCAGCCGACCGAGCCCACGCAGCCCAGCCAGCCGTCGCAGCCCACGCAGCCGACCGAACCCAGTCAGCCGACGCAGCCCTCGCAGCCCAGCCAGCCAACCGAGCCGAGTCAGCCCACGCAGCCGACCGAGCCCACCCAGCCCAGCGAGCCCACGCAGCCCAGCGACCCGGCTCCGCAGCCGCCGGCAATCACCTTGGACACCGATGGTCCCGGCGAGCAGGCTCCGCTGGAGATCCGTCCGGGGGCCGAGCCCGGCCTGCAGGTGAGGGTGGACCCCGACGGCGAGGGTGGGGCTCCCGCTCACGAGATCACCGTCACCACCGGCCCCGATCAGGTGACCCGGGTCTCGCTGGTGCTGGACCCGAGCGCGGGCACCGAGCCGATCTCGGTGGAGGTTCCCCCGCAGCCGGCCGGTGAACCGGCACCGACGGTACTGGTGGATGTCGACGGAGAAGGCGGGCAGGCCCCGATGGAGTTCCGGGTGGAGCACAACGCCGACGGGTCGACCTCGATCACTGTCGACCCGGACGGAGCCGAGGGAGCCCAGGCGGAGATGACCTTCACCTGGGACGCCGAGGACGCACCTCCCCCGATGCGCCCCTGACCGCGGCCCCACCGACCCCCACCACGCAACGAACCCGGGATGAGATCATCCCGGGTTCGTCGGTGCAGCGGTCTGGTGGTCAGGGCTGGGACAGGTCGATCCCCAGCCGCTTGGCGGACCGGGCGCGCTGGCGGTTCGCGCGCATCCGGCGCAGGCGCTTGACCAGCAGCGGGTCGTGTTCGAGCGCCTCCTGGGTGTCCAGCAGCGCGTTGAGGATCTGGTAGTACCGCGTGGCAGACATGTCGAACTGCTCGCGGATCCCCTGTTCCTTCGCGCCGGCGTACTTCCACCACTGGCGCTCGAAGTCGAGAATGGCAGCGTCGCGCTCACTGAGCTCACGGCGTGGGGATCGGGATGCGGGGTCAGTCGCTGCGGACATGGCCCTGAGTGTATGGGACGAATCACAGCGATGTCATTCATCCTCGCGGCGTGTACGCACCCCGGGTTGAATCGCCGCGGCCGGGTCGGATATCCCGGTGGGCTGCCGGTCCCACTAGCATCGCTGAGCAGGGCGCGTCCGGGCGCCGAAGGAGGATCATGTTCACCATCGTCGGCCAGGTGCAGCACTATCCCTGGGGATCCGCCGACGCGATCCCGGGGCTCCTCGAGGTTGCGGCCACCGGCGAACCGCATGCGGAGTACTGGCTCGGCGCGCATCCCAAGGCGCCGGCGGCCACCGCGTTGGGCCCGGACCTGCGCCAGGTGATCGCCGAGACTCCCGCGCTGCTGGGTGCGGCCTCCCGGGCGGCGTTCGGGGACCGGTTGCCGTACTTGTTCAAACTCCTGTCGGCCGATCAGGCGCTGTCGATCCAGGCCCATCCCTCGCGGGCGCAGGCCCGCGCCGGATGGGCCCGGGAGGAAGCGGCCGGGCTCGCGGCCGACGACCCGACCCGGAACTATCGCGACGACTGGCCGAAGCCGGAACTGATCGTGGCCCTGACCCACTTCGAAGGGTTGTGCGGTTTCGCCGAACCGGCCCGGCTGCGCGATCACCTCGCCCGGTTGAATCTCCCGGCGCTGGCCGAGCTCGCCGCGCCGCTGGCCGAACCGGACGGGATCGCCACCGTATTCGGGGCTCTCCTGGCGCGCGGGGATGCCGCCCTGGTCGCCGCGGCGGTGGCCGCGGCTCGCCCGTACGCCGATCCGGCCGGGGACGAGTTCGCCCGCTGGTGCGACACCGCGGTGCGGCTGGCCGCGGACTACCCGGGGGATCCCGGCGTACTGGCGGCGCTGCTGATGCACCGCTTCACCCTCGAGCCCGGGCAGGCGCTGTTCCTGCCGGCCGGCAATCTGCATGCCTACCTGCGGGGCACCGGGGTGGAGGTGATGTCGAACTCCGACAATGTGCTGCGCGGCGGCCTCACCGGCAAGCACGTCGACGTTGCCGAGTTGACCGCGGTGGTGGACTTCGCCCCAGGCTTCCCCGGGCCGGTGCCGACCCGCGAATCCGCGCCCGGCGTCCTGCTGTACGCCACCCCGGCCCCGGAGTTCCGGCTCTACCGACTCCACGATCCGCACACCGAGCTGCCCGGCGACGGCGCGGCCCGGATCGTGTACGTCCTGGACGGCGCGCTGACCCTGCGCGGGGACACCGAACTCCGGCTGACCCGCGGTGCGGCCTGCTTCGTTCCGGCCGCGGAAAAGGTCCGGGTCGAGGGTCGCGGGGAGGCCTTCGTCGCGACCCCCGGACTGGACCCGATCCGACCGAGCTGAGGCGGCCGAGCCGCCGCTCAGAAGGTGTCCGGCGCCCGGAGCGTACCGCCGCGCAACCGGGCCACCTCGGCGCGCAGTGCGGTCACCTCGGTGCGCAGCTCCCGGATCGCGCCGAGCACGAGATCCTTGTTGAAGTGGTCGTACTGGGCCTCGGCCGCGACACTGGTGGTCCCGTCCTTGTACGGGGTGCTGTTGTCGGCACCGCGGGGCAGTTTCGGGTACTGGGTGAACAGCGCGTCCCGGGCCCCTTCCTTGGCCTGGTCACGCACGATGGCGTAGAGGCGTCCCTCCACGACCTCGAAGACGATCTGTCGCAGTTCCTCGATGCTGGCCATGTCGATGTCATCCTTGTCGATGTGGAGTGGGCGGGGGTTCGCCGGCAGGGCGGCGGAGTAGGCCCGGACGGCGTCCTGCCAGGTCCGGGTCGGCTTGATGAAGTTGCGTACGCTGTCGGCCTTCAGGCCGTCCCGGCCGGCCAGCCCGGAGCGAACCTGTCCGGCCGTCGACTCCATCTGGTGGGGGCAGCCGTACCAGACCACGTGCAGGTGCTCTCCCTCGGTCCACCCGAACTCGCGGGTACGCGGGAACGGCATCGTTCCCCAATCGGCCCACACCTGGCGCTGGGCCGGGGACCACTGGCCGTTGTCGGCGACCCCGCCCTTGTCGTGGGTGTCGGCCGAGGCACGAACCCGGCCCCTGTTGTAGCCCCATTGGAAGAAGTCGAGGTTCTGCCGGATCAGCCCGCGGGCAAGCATGTCCGCCTCGATCAGCGGGAGCGTGATCGCCATGCACCGGCAGCCCAGGCCGCGGGCGCCGCCGGGAAGTTCGATGTCGACGGCCGGGTCGTCGGGTGACAGCGGCGGGATCTCGATCCGGGGTCGGACCGGGGGTTCCACCGGCGGGGGCGGATCGGTGTTGAACCAGTGGAAGAACCGATTGAGATCAAGATCCCCGGCGTAGCCGCCGATCCGTCCGTGTTCGGTGTACTGGTGGCCCAGCAGCAGGCCGTCCCATCCGCTCGGCGTGCGGGTGTTGGGGATCTTCCAACCGGTGGGTTCGTTGGCTCCGTAGTCGGCCAGCCACAGCCGGCAGCCGTGGTCGCGGACCGGTTGCCAGCGGAACTCGTCACAGACCGAGTAGTTCGCGTAGAAATCCACCGGGAGCGGCTGCTCGGCCTTGATGATCCGGACGAACTCGGCGCACCACGCCACGTTTCCCTGCTGCGCCTCGACGGGTTCCCAGTCCAGGACCAGCCCGTCGAGCCGGTCGAGGTAGGGCCGGACCTTGCGGAGGAACAGGTCGGCGTCCTGGGCGGGCGTGTTGGACGGGTCGGCGAAATGGAAGGCACCGAGCCTGGTCACCCCGTTGTCGAGCGCGTTGGCCAGGTGCCGTTCGAAAAGCTTGTCCGGCGTATGCATCCCCTGTGAGGCCTTGAAGATCGCCGCATCCACCCGGACCGCGGAGAATTCGAAATCCCGATCGTGGTTCGAAATATCGATGACATCCATCATGGTCAGGGTCCCTCGATGAGAACATGAGCGGCCGGCAGCGGGACCGGCCGGACTGGTGGAGCGTCGGCGGCTTCGCCGATCGCCCTTGCGCTGGGGGATGCCGCCAGCCTACGCAGGCCCGCGGCGGCCGCCAACGCTCGTGTCCGGGGGACATCGGGCGCTGCCGGCGCGGGGAGCCCCTGACAGGATTCGAACCCACGACATCTTCTTTACAAGAGAAGCGCTCTACCAGCTGAGCTACAGGGGCGTGCAGGTCCGCACCCGGGGGCGGAAAACGCACGACGCCATTGTGCCCGTCCGGGCCACCGGTGTCGAAGTCGGCCCGCCCCGGGGTGGTAGCCTCGGCGCCGCGAAGGGGAGGTGGGCCGGTGCGGTGGGGACTACCAGCGGCATTGATCGTCGGTGGCGTGGCCGTGGCCGCGGGCGCGCTCGTGGTGATGTCGCCGGAGCCCACCTGCAGCAATCAGATCCTGCAACCCGGCCAGATCTGCCAGGTGACCCGGAAGGGTACGCCGCAGAAGCTCGACTATGACCAGATGGCGGCCGAGCACACGATGCGCCGGTGGGGGGCGGCCGGTGTCGGCGCCGCGATCGGCCTGGCCGGTGGCGGGCTGCTGATCACCCGGGCGATCCGTCGGCCCGCTGCCCGCACCGCGGTCGGTACGCCGGCCCCCGACGCCACCCTCCCGCCGCCGACCGGCAGCCTGCGGGGAGCTCGCAATGCGGTCGCCCTGGATGTGACGCGCACTCCCCCGCCGCCGCGCCCGTCCACCCAGCGGACCCGACCCGCACCACCGCCCCGACCCACTCCGCCGGTCGGCCCACCACCGATTCCGGGTTCGGTGTTCACCCGGCCGCAGTTCAGCCTCCCGGCACCGACCCGGCCCCCGGCCCCGCACCATGCCGGGGACCCGCAGGACCACACCGTGGTCCGGCCGTCGCACGCCCAGCCGTACCCGGGATCTCCGCCGCCCCCGGGATATCCGCAGCACCAGGCCACCCCGCCGCGCCACTGAGCCGCCGGCTCAGGCCTTGGGTTCGGCCTCGGCCTTCTGCTCGCGGCGGTGTCGCAGCCAGTACGAGACGAGCATCACCACGATGATCCCGCCGCTGACCCACAGCGCGTACTTGGCGTACACCTCCATCAACTGCACCGCCGGCTCCCCGATCTGATAGCCGAGGAACAGGTACAGCGCCTGGAAGCAGAAGGCCGCGGCGATGTCGATGGCGAAGAACTTGCGCCAACTCATCCCGTGCGCGCCCAGCGCCGCCTGCACCACCGGGCCGGGAATCGGGACCGGCAGGTAAGTGATCACGATTGCCAGCCAGGATGTCTTCTCGACCACCTTCTGGGCCCGCACCGCGGCCTTGCGGTTGCGCTCGGACTTGCCGGAAATCATGTCGATGATCCCCTGCCCCCAGCGTCGCCCCGCCCAGAAGTAGATCCAGTCGAACTTGATATTGCTCAGCGTCGCCAGGATCAGGCCCAGCCACCACCACTGCGACCCGTTCGCCGCCCACAGGGCCCCGATCATCACCACCGCGGTCCGCGATCCGGCGATCCCGGCGTACAGGTAGGGATGCGGGAGCAGGACCGCGCGCAGCGGCAGCATCACCAGGGCGTAGAGGCCATAGGCCCCGATCGCCCCCAGCAGAAACTTGTCGGTTCCGGTGGGCTTGTGCTTCCACGGCATCGCCGGGTCGTCCCACCATTCCTTCTCCGCCGACGCGTCGGTCTCCGGCTCGGGGACGGATTCGACCCGGTCGGGATCGGGGGGCTGCTCGGCGCTCACCCAGGGAATCCTACGTCGCCGGCGGCCCGGACCCCAGTCCGCCGCGGGTGCCCGGCCCGCAGCCCCGGGCGTGTGATCCTGCTCACCAAATCCCTCATGACGGGCCCTGACGCGTTGCGGACAGCGGCAAGGGCTTCGTTTTCGAGGGGTCGGCGGGCCTAGACTGACCGTGCAACACCGAAGTTGCGTTTTCCACTACGGATCGTCGGGCACGTACCTGCCCGTGGAAGGACACCATGGCAACCGTCAGTTTCCGGGATGCTACACGCGTCTATCCGGGCGCGGACACCCCCGCCGTCGACCGCCTGAATCTGGATATCAACGACGGAGAGTTCATGGTCCTGGTGGGCCCCTCCGGCTGCGGCAAGTCCACCACCCTGCGGATGCTCGCCGGCCTGGAGGAAGTCACCTCGGGCTCGGTGTGGATCGGTGAGCAGGATGTGACCGAGCTTCCGCCCAAGGACCGCGACCTGGCGATGGTCTTCCAGAACTACGCGCTGTACCCGCACATGACCGTCGGGGAGAACATGGGGTTCGCCCTCAAGATGCAGAACGTCCCCAAGGAGGAGCGCGAACACCGGGTGATGGAGGCGGCGAAGCTGCTGGGCCTGGAGGAGTTTCTCGATCGGTGGCCGAAGGCGCTCTCGGGTGGGCAGCGGCAACGGGTTGCGATGGGACGCGCGATCGTTCGCCAGCCGCAGGTCTTCCTGATGGATGAACCCCTGTCCAACCTGGACGCCAAGCTCCGGGTGTCGACCCGGACCCAGATCGCCGCGCTGCAGACCCGGCTGGAGGTGACCACGCTCTACGTCACCCATGACCAGGTCGAGGCGATGACCCTCGGGGATCGGGTCGCGGTGATGAGGGAGGGCGTCCTGCAGCAGGTGGACTCCCCGTTGGCGTTGTGGGACACCCCGAAGAACGTGTTCGTGGCCAGCTTCATCGGGACCCCGCCGATGAACCTGATGCCCGGTACGCCGGTCGACGGCGGGATCCGGATCGGCAAGCACGTGCTGGCGATGCCCCGGGAGACCGTCGAGCGGATCACCGACGACGAGGTCACCGTGGGCATCCGCCCGGACAATCTGGTGATCACCGACTCCCCCGAGGATGCCGAGTTCCACGTGGAGAAGGTGGAACTGCCCGGGTCCGACGCGTACCTGTACGGCACGATCGACGGCGCGGGTCCCGAAGTGTGCGCCCGGGTGCAGACCCGGCGGCCGCCGCAGGCCGGGGAACGGGTCCGCCTGGGCGTGGCCGAGGATCGGATTCACCTGTTCAGCACGCGCACCGGGGACCGGATCTCCTGATCCGCCGAGCGGGAGTGCCAGACTAAGGGGATGCCTCGATTTCTGTCGGCCAAGCCGGATGCCCGCCTGATCCCGCTGCCGTGGAACACACCGCTGGAGCACTGGCCGTTGGAGCACCTGGTGGCGCTGCCCCGCGGCATCTCCCGGCACGTGGTGCGGTTCATCAAGGTCGGCGAGGAGATCTACGCGGCCAAGGAGGTCGTGGAGCACAGTGCGATCGCCGAGTACCGCCTGCTGCACGACCTGAAACGGCTGCAGACCCCGGCCGTCGAACCGGTCGGGGTGGTCACCGGGCGCGTCGCCGAGGACGGGCAGGCGCTCGACCCGGTCCTGATCACCCGGCACCTGCAGTTCTCGCTGCCCTATCGATCGCTGTTCTCGGTCGGGGTCCGGCCGGACACGGTGACCCGGCTGCTGGACGCGATGGTGGTGCTGCTGGCCAAGCTTCATCTGGTCGGGTTCCTGTGGGGTGATGTGTCGCTGTCGAACACCCTGTTCCGCCGCGACGCCGGGGAGTTCGCGGCGTACCTGGTCGATGCCGAGACCGGCGAACTGCACGAAACCCTCTCCGACGGGCAGCGCGAACACGACCTGGAGATCGCCCGGGTGAACCTGTTCGGCGAGTTCTCCGACCTGGAGGCCGGCGGCATGCTCGACACCGCGCTGGATCCGGCGACCCTGGTCGAGACGATCGAGACCCGCTATCAGGAACTGTGGAGCGAGCTGACCGAGCCCGAGGAGTTCGACGACTCCCAGTTGTCCCGGATCGAGGGCCGGGTCCGCCGGTTGAACGCGCTCGGCTTCGATGTGGCCGAACTGGACATCACCACCGACATCGACGGCACCACGATCCGGATCCAGCCGAAGGTGGTCGATGCCGGCCACCATTCCCGCCGCCTGCTGCGGCTGACCGGCCTGGACACCGAGGAGAACCAGGCCCGCCGGCTGCTGAACGACCTGGACACCTACAGCGCCCGCACCGGCCAGCAGAACATGGACGAGGCAGTCGTGGCGCACCAATGGTTGACCCACAGCTTCGAACCGGTGATCGAGGCGGTCCCGGAGAGTCTGCGCAGCAAACTGGAACCGGCCCAGGTGTTCCACGAGGTGCTGGAGTACCGCTGGTACCGCTCGGAGGAGGCCGGTCGGGAGATCCCCCTGGTCGAGGCGGCCCACATGTACGTCAACGACGTGCTGCACAACCTGCCCGACGAGGCGGTGTCCTCGGAGAACCTCGAGCTGATCCCCGACCAGGGCCATCGCCGGCTGCAGAACCCGTACGACCCCGGCCAGGGCTTCGCCGACGAGCAGGAGATGCCGATCGACGATCCCTGGGAGGCCGACGCCGAGGCGCCCCCGCAGACCCTGGGATTCGCCGACATCGCCGCGCTGCGGGCCAAGGCCGGCAAGAAGTTCTGACCCGCTGGTTGGTGTGTGAAACGCCGGCGACGGGCCAGTAGGCTGACCCGGTGACGTTCCATCTGTACGACTCCGCCAGTGCTCAGGTACGCGAGCTGGATCCGGTCGAGCCGGGCAAGGTTTCGATCTACCACTGCGGCCTCACCGTTCAATCCGCCCCGCATGTCGGTCACATCCGCAAGGAGGTGGTCTTCGATGTGCTGCGCCGCTGGTTGACCCACTGCGGGTACGAGGTCAAGGTCGTCGCGAACGTCACCGACATCGACGACAAGATCCTCACCAAGTCCGCCGCCGCGGGCCAGGAGTGGTACGCGTGGGCGTACCACTTCGAACTCGAGCTGCACCGGGCGTACGCCGCCCTCGGCTGCATCCCGCCGACCTACGAGCCGCGCGCCACCGGGCACATCCCGGAGATGCTGGAGCTGATCCAGACGCTGATCGAGCGGGGGCATGCCTACCCGGCCCCCGACGGCTCCGGCGACGTCTACTTCGACGTCCGGTCCTGGCCGCGCTACGGCGAGCTGTCCCACCAGCAGATCACCGACATGGAGGCCGCCGCGGACGCCGATCCGCGCGGCAAGCGCGACCCCCGGGACTTCGCGCTGTGGAAGGGCTACAAACCCTCCGAGCCGGAAACCGCGTCCTGGTCCTCGCCGTGGGGTCGCGGCCGGCCCGGCTGGCACCTGGAGTGCTCGGCGATGGCCGGGAAGTACCTGGGCGCGGAGTTCGACATCCACGGCGGCGGGCTGGATCTGCGCTTCCCGCACCACGAGAACGAGCTCGCCCAGTCCGCGGCGGCCGGGCGGCCGTTCGCCCGGGTCTGGATGCACAACGCCCTGGTCACCACCGCCGGGGAGAAGATGTCGAAGTCGATGGGCAACGGGGCGCTGGTCTCCGAGGTGACCAAGACCTACCCGGCGCGCGCGGTCCGGCTCTACCTGGCCGCCCCGCACTATCGCTCGATCATCGAGTTCTCCCCCGACTCGCTGGCCGAGGCGACCGCCTCGCTGCACCGCATCGACACCTTCCTGGATCGCGCCGAGGACGTCCTCGGCGCCGATCGCCCGAGCGCCGACGTGCCGGCGGCGTTCCGGACCGCGATGGACGACGACCTGGGGACGCCCGCGGCGATGGCGACGCTCTACCAGGCGGTCCGCGAGGGCAACCAGGCGATCGACCGGGCCGACCGCACCGCCCTGGCCGAGCACTACGGGGCGGTCCGCGCGATGCTCACGGTGTTCGGCCTGGACCGCGATGATCCCGCCTGGGCCGAGACCGGCACCGGCCCCGACGACCTGACCGAGGTCGTCGACGGTCTGGTCGGCGCGCTGCTCACCCAGCGGCAGGAGGCGCGGGCCCGCAAGGACTATGCCGCCGCGGACGCGATCCGCGACTCGCTCAGCGCCCTCGGGCTGCAGGTCACCGACACCCCCAGTGGTCCCAAGTGGAGCCTGGATACCCCCCGCAGCCCCGACAACACCCGAAAGCAGGACCACTGATGGCAGGCAATTCCAAGGGGCGCAGCGCCGGGCACAAGGGGCAGGGCAACACCGCCGGCTCCGGTGGCCGGATCCGCCGCGGGCTGCAGGGCAAGGGCCCCACCCCGAAGGCCGAGGACCGGCCGTATCACAAGGCGTACAAGGCCGCTCAGCGGCAGGCGGCGGCGCGGCCGCGGCGGGCGGTGAAGCCGGGCTCCCGCGCGGAGTGGGTGGCCGGCCGCAATGCGGTGCTGGAGACCCTGCAGGCCGGGATCCCGGTGCAGACCGCGTACGTGGCCGAGGGGGCCGAGCGCGACGACCGACTCCGCGACATTCTCAAGCACTGCGCCGAGCACTCGATCACCCTGCTGCAGGCCTCCCGGGTCGAGCTGGACCGGCTCACCGACGGGGCGGTGCACCAGGGCGTGGCGCTGCGCCTGCCGGACTACGAGTACGCCCATCCCGACGACCTGATGCACCACGCGCTGGAGCAGGAGCAGCCCCTGGTGGTGATGCTCGATCAGATCACCGACCCGCGCAACCTGGGGGCGATCATCCGCTCCGCGGCCGCGTTCGGCGCCCAGGGCGTGGTGATCCCCGAACGCCGGGCCGCCGGGATGACCGCGGCCGCCTGGAAGTCCTCGGCCGGGGCCGCGGCCCGGATCCCGGTGGCCCGGGCGACGAACCTGAACCGCACGCTGGCGGCGTACGCGAAGGCGGGGTTCACCATCGTCGGGCTGGCCGGCGAGGTGGACACCGACATCAGCTCGCTGGCCGCCGATCAGCCGCTGGTGCTGGTGGTCGGCTCGGAGGGCGAGGGCCTGCACCGGCTGGTGCGGGAGAACTGCGACGTGATCGTGTCGATCCCGATCGCCAGCGAGGTCGAGTCGCTCAACGCCGGGGTCGCGGCCGCGATCGCGCTGTACGAGGTCAGCCGCCTGCGCGGGTGAGGTTCACCCGCAGGCGGTGACCCGGTACAGCTTGGCGTACTGGCCGGAGCTGGCCACCAGCTCGAACCCGGGCACCCCGTCCAGATGCTCGATGCCGGGATGCACATGGCGGCCCTGGTGGACCTCCTTGGTGCCGAAGTCCAGCACCCAGCCGATCCCCTGGCGCTGGGCCGCGGCGCACACCTCGGGCATGGTCGCCCAGTCCTTGAAGTGATCATTGAGCAGGACCACATCCGGGGGCAGCGCGATGTACATGTGCGGCTCGGTGACCGCCCGGTTCGCCAGCGCGTACGCCATCCCGGCGCCGGTGAAGGCGTTGCCGATGATCTTGCCGTCGGGGGGAATGATCTGCTTGACCTGTTCCAGGACCGCCATCTCGTCCTTGTCGACCAGCCGCCCGCCCTGCATCGCGTACGCCTTCTCCGCCTCGCGCATCTCGTACCACAGGTAGCGCTGACGCTGGGTGGTCTGCACCAGCAGGCCGACGGTGATCGCGGCGACGATCAGGACGGTGACCAGCCGGGCCACCGGGGTCCGGCGTTCCAGCCCGGAGCGGCGGAAAGCGGCGGCGAGCAGATCCAACAGATAGGACAGCCCGAGCACGGTCAGCGGGAGCGTGGTGATCACCAGCGCCGCGGCCAGCCGGTAGGGGTCGTTGTACCAGATGCCGGTGAGCATGGTCCGCAGCGTGCTCTGCGGGGTGGCCGACACGATCACCCACAGCCCGACCACGATCGCGTGCGCCAGCACCAGCCACCGATTGCGCCGGCGCCGGATGCAGGCGTACAGGCCCAGCACCATCAGCAGGCCCAGGGCCCAGGCGGCGTAGCGGTTCAGAGGGGTCGCGACCAGGGCCTGACCCAGCGCACTGTGCACGCTGTGCTTGGGCGACCAGAGCGCCTCGGCCGGTCGCAGCACCTGCCACAGCAGGGCAACGACCAGGATCGCCAGGATGGTGAGCCCGACCTTGATCGCCGGGGTGCGGGTCTGCGCGTCCCAGGTCAGGCCCTTGAACCGGCCGCCGTGGCGGTGCCAGCGGGCGACCGACTGCCAGCTCCAGGCGAGCAGGATGACCAGCATCATGACGAAGTACAGCATCATCACGCCGGGATGGGACAGCGCCATCGCGCCGATCCCGAAGACGCCGAAGATCACCGCCGGAATCGGCGGGACCCGCCAGCCCGGGGACACCCCGGCGAACTGCACGGTGAGGGCCACCACCGTGGGCAGCACACACAGGCCCATGAAGTAGGCGTACAGCACACCGAAGTCGAGCATCAGCAGCGGGAAGCCGGTGAAGGAGACCGCCAGGACGCCGGCGCCGAGCATGCTCGGGATCCGCAGGCGGACCAGGCTGCCGGCCAGGAAGATGAAGCCGCTGATCCAGACCAGGCAGGCGCACACGATCACCGTGGCGTTCGCGGCGATCGCGATGTTGTCCGAGCCGAGGATGATCAGCACCAGGCTGACGGTGTCGTGCCAGGCGGCCGGATAGATGCCGGGCAGTTCCCCGGTCAGGCCGAGCAGGGTCAGCGTGGAACCGTCGTGGGTGTTCAGGATCCAGCGCACCGCGTTGGCGTGGAAGCTGTTGTCGTAGGTCTGGGAGAGCGCGTCGGGCACGATCAGCACGGTGTGCAACTGCCGCAGCATCAGCACGGTGCCCAGGGCCACCGCGACCAGGGCCCACAGCCGACGGTCGCGCAGCCAGATGATCGGCGAGCGCTTCGGCCAGGGGCCGATCAGTGAGACCCGGGTCCGGCGTACGGCGGTCGAGCCGCCCTCGGACTCACTGGTGTCAGCGGCCGCGCCGTGGGACCCGCGGGCCCGGAATCGGAGCCAGGCGTACTGCACGCCGATGGCGATCGCCACGGTGAGCAGGGTGACCACGGCGACCGGCAGCGGTCCCCAGCCGATCCCCATCGGGGAGATCACGATCGCGGTGAACGCGATCAGCGTCATCGACACGCTCGGCGCGATCGCGAGCGCGGCCAACGGCTTGACCCGGAACGCCGGAGTGCGACATACCCCGACGACGAGCAGTCCCGGAAGGTACAGCACGACCATCGCGACCAGTACGTACGGCACGATTGCCAGCCAACCCAAGATCTGCCTCCTCCGGCTCGGTGTCCCCCGGCCGCTCATGCAGGTCCGACGATCCGGGGCCCGCGGCAGCGGAGTCCAGAGCCAAGGAGCATGATCGCAAGAATCCGGGTGCCACTCAACTTAGCGACCGGGACGCCGTCGGTGGGCTGCCACGCCCAAACAATGACCGGCTGCCCGATTCCGTTGGCTGATCCCCCGCGCGGCAGCGCTAAATGATCCACTGCACCCAGGCCACCGCCCAGGTGACGAACAACACGGTCTGGAACATCATCGCGAACGCCACGATGCCGCTCTCCAGCCAGGGTTTGCGCCGCAGCACCACCACCCCGAGCATCGCCGGGGCGAAGATGAAGGACAGGTAGCGCAGGATGCTGTCGGCCCAGGGTTCGCCGATCGACATCGACCCCATGATCAGGACCCCGCCGTAGACCACGTACGCCCAGGGCACCTTCGCGAACAGGCAGACCACCAGCACCGCCAGGGTGACCAGGACGATGATCAGCTTCACATCCCGCGGGGTGTAGACACCGTCGGCGATCTGCTGCCACATGGTGACCAGCGGGTTGGTCGGCACCACATCCCATTCGGCGTGCTGGACCTCGGCGTAGATCCCCCAGTCGCCCCGGGACATGTACCAGCAGTAGACGGTGAACATCGCGTACCCCAGCGGTGCGGCGAGGATCGCCGGGATCGCCTTGACCGCGTACGCCCAGGCCTGTTTGGTCCAGAACCGCCAGTGCTGGTTCTGCAGCAGCAGGAGCACGATCGCCAGCGCCATCACCGGCCCGGTGGTCCGGGTCAGCCCGACCAGTAGCGCGGCGACCGCGGCCTTGCCCCACTTCCCGGTCTGGATGTAGTAGAAGGTGGCCAGCGACAGGCACAGGAACAGGCCCTCGGTGGTGGCTGCCTGGAGCAGGAAGCTCGCCGGCAGCATCATCAGCAACCAGACCCCGCGGCGGGCCTCGAGTTTGGTGCCGAAGTGGTGCTCGAACAGCTTGTAGCCGTAGTAGATGCAGCCGAAGAAGGCCGCGTTCGCCACCAGGAACAGCCCCACCGAGGCACTGCCGACCAGATAGCCGACCACCTTGCCCAGCAGCGGGAACAGCGGCGCCCAGGCGAACCGCAGCACCAGCGGGGACAGCGGGAACCGGCCACCGCTGGCGATCCCGTCGTGCAGCACCCGCAGGTCCTCCGCGCTGAGCCGCTGGGTGTAGGAGGTCTCGGCCAGCACGACGTAGCGATGGGCGTCCCACTTGAACCACATCGTGTACGGGTTGTAGTTGGTGATGTGCTGGTTCAGCTCCATGATCACCTTCTGCACCGCCTGCGGGTCACTCACGATGACGTGGCGAATGAACTCGAAGGCGGGAATGGTCACCATCCCGGCGACGGCCCACAGTAGCTTGAAGGCCAGGAAGCACAACAGCAGGAACGGCCAGGTGCGTTGCCACCAGCGCAGCACCGTACCGTCGGTATCGGTCTCCGGGCCGGTGAACGCCCGCTTGATCGGACGCCAGATCCGCAGCGCGGGGTTCGCGCCGGTGGTCTGCTCACTCATTTGGACTCGTGGTAGTCCTGCTCGGCGTTGACCTCCCACACGTTCGACTTGTCCCGGCGCCCGGAGGCGATGTTGTCCACCGCTTCCATCGCGGTGAGCATCGAGTGGTCGGCGTTGTTGTAGTGGTGCTGGCCGTTGCGGCCCAGCAGCCACAGGTTCTCGAAGGAGTCGGTGAAGTCACGGACCCGGTCGAGTTGCTGGTAGGAGCCGAAGTAGGACGGGTAGGTCTTCTTCATGTGCAGCACCGTGGTGTCCAGCACGTCGGCGCGATCGATGATGTCCATCTGGACCAGTTCCTCGATCCCGAAGGCAGCCATCTCCTCCGGCGACCGGGACCACATCTCGTCGCCCTCGTCGCAGAAGTACTCCATGCCGATCCACACGTTGTGCTCATCGGCGACCATCCACGGGCTCCAGTTGTTGAAGATCTGCAGCCGGCCCACCTGTACGTCGGGTTCCTGCACGTAGATCCAGTTGTCCGGGACGATGTGGTACTTGGTCGGAATGTCGGTGTTGTTGCGGATCTTGAGCTGCTTCAGCAGGACGCCGACGGTCAGGAAGTCGCGGTACGGCAGCGAGGTCGCGATCTCGGTCACGTGCTCGGGAACCTCGACCCCGTCGAAGGCGGTGATCAGTTCACTGATCGGCATGGTGGAGAAGACGTGGTCGGCCGCGATCCGCTCGGTGTGCCCGGTCTCCCAGTCGGTCACCTCGACCCCGGTGATCCGCCCCGGTTGCCCGTCGGCCGGCGCCTCGGCGTACAACTCGGTGACCGCGCGGCGCAGGTGCACCTGGCCGCCGCGTTCAACCACCTTGCGGGCCACGGTCTCCCACATCTGGCCGGGGCCGTACTTCGGGTACAGGAAGAACTCGATCAGCGAGGTTTCGACATCCTTCTGGGCGAGGTCGGCCCGCTTGCGGGACAGGCCCAGCCGGGGCGCGATCTTCTCATCGATGATCTTCTTGCCGGCGTGCACCAGGGTGCCCATCACCGAGAGGCCCTTGACCCGCTGAGCACCCCAGTCGGGGGCGATCTCGTTGACCGGGACGCCCCAGACCTTCTCGGTGTAGGACTTGAAGAAGGTGTTGTACAGCTCCCGGCCGAACCGGTTGATGTAGAACTCCTCCAGCGACTTCTCCGGCAGCGGGCGCAGCCGGGCCTTCAGGTAGGAGAAACCGATCCGGGCCATCTTCGCCAGCCCGAGGTTCTTGATCGTGGTCGCGTCCAGGGTGATCGGGTAGTTGAAGAACTTGCGGTCGTAGTAGATCCGCGACAGGCGGCTGCGGACCAGCAGCACCTCGTCGGTGGTCTCCGGGTCGGCTCCGGCGCCGCCGGTCAGTTCGCGGGTGTTGCCGCGGTACTGCAGGGTGAACGACTCGCCCTCGGGGGTGTCCTGGATCGGCATGATCGAGGTCCACCAGTTCATCACCCGGTCGGACTTGGAGAAGAACCGGTGCCCGCCGATGTCGATCCGGTTGCCCTTGTAGTTCACCGTGCGGGAGATGCCGCCCACCATGTCGGAGGCCTCGAACACGATCGGGGTGATGCCGGGGACCCGTTCCTGGAGCTCGTACGCGGCGGTCAGCCCCGCCGGCCCCGCCCCGATGATGATCGCAGTGCCCGTGGACTTCGCCGGGTCGGCTGCTGGCTGAGCGGTATCGGTCATCGGCTCTCTTTCGGTTTCCCCGTATAGATCAGGAAGCGACGCGCTAGGAAGTTCCAGAAGAAGACGATACCCGTGGAGATCAGCTTGGACACCGCATAGTGCAGCCCGACGTGTTCGGTGAAGGTCCACATCAGCAGGTTGTTCAGCCCCAGACCGACCACCCCGATCAGCGCGAACATGGCCAGTTCGCGGCGCCGGCTGTGGCTGGTACCGCCGAAGACCCACAGGTGGCTGCAGATCCAGTTGGTCGCCAGCCCCAGGATGAACGAGATCGTGGCCGACCAGAGGTAATCCAAGTGCGCCAGCTCGGTCAGCCCGATCAGCACGCCGTAGTCGACGGCGAAGGCGAGCACCGAGACGAAGCCGTAGCGGATCATCTCGGTCAACAGATGCCGGTTGCTGCGCTTGAAGATGCCCAGGAAGCGCTGCCCGAACGTACGCGGCGGTCGCCCGGGCGGCGGTGGAGCGGAAGCGGCAGGATCCGGCTCACGCATGGCAGAACTCATGCCCCGCCTCCCCTCGACTGCGACCGCCCCGGTGGCAGGCCACCGTGCAATCTAGCTCGCCGCCGAAAGCGCACCAAACCCCCACGCCGCGGTGGTGACCACCAGAGGTACGCCGCCCCGGGGTCGGCGGCGCGCTGGACTAGAGTGCAGGGTGCACCATCGAGAGCAGGGAGTGAGTCGTGTCCGAGACCAATCAGGCGGCCGCAGAAGCGTACCGCAGCGCATTGGCCATCATCGAGGGCGTCGAGCCGCGGATCGCCGGCGCCATCACCGCCGAGTTGCACGACCAGCGCGAGTCGCTGAAGCTGATCGCCTCGGAGAACTACGCCTCGCTGCCGGTGCTGCTGACCATGGGCAACTGGCTGTCCGACAAGTACGCCGAGGGAGTGGTCGGACGTCGCTTCTACGCCGGTTGCCAGAACGTGGACACCGTCGAGTCGGTCGCCGCCGAGCACGCGCGGGCACTGTTCGGGGCCGAGCACGCGTACGTGCAGCCGCACTCGGGCATCGATGCGAACCTGGTCGCCTACTGGGCGATCCTGTCCGAGCTGATCGAAACCCCCGGGGTGGCCGAGGCGGGCGTCAAGACGGTCAACGACCTGACCGAGGAGCAGTGGGAGACGCTGCGGGCCAAGATGGGCAACCAGCGCCTGCTCGGGATGAGCCTGGATGCCGGCGGTCACCTGACCCACGGCTTCCGGCCGAACATCTCCGGCAAGATGTTCCACCAGCGGGCGTACGGCACCGACCCGGAGACCGGGTTGCTCGACTACGCCGCCCTGCAGGCCCAGGCCCAGGAGTTCAAGCCGCTGATCATCGTGGCCGGCTACTCGGCGTACCCGCGGCGGGTCAACTTCGCCAAGATGCGCGAGATCGCCGATTCGGTCGGCGCCGTGCTGATGGTCGACATGGCCCACTTCGCCGGCCTGGTGGCCGGCAAGGTGTTCACCGGCGAGGAGGACCCGATCCCCTACGCCGACATCGTCACCACCACCACGCACAAGTCGCTGCGCGGCCCGCGCGGCGGCATGGTGCTGTCGACCAAGAAGTACGCCGACGCCGTGGACCGTGGCTGCCCGATGGTGCTCGGCGGCCCGCTGTCGCACATGATGGCCGCCAAGGCCGTGGCGCTGGCCGAGGCGCGGCAGGATTCCTTCCGGACCTACGCCCAGAACATCGCCGACAACGCGCAGGCGCTGGCCGAGGGCTTCCTCAAGCGCGGTGCGACCCTGGTCACCGGCGGCACCGACAACCACCTGGTGCTGCTGGATGTGAGCTCCTTCGGGCTGACCGGCCGGCAGGCCGAGTCGGCGCTGCTGGACTCCGGTGTGGTGACCAACCGGAACTCGATCCCGCGCGACCCGAACGGCGCCTGGTACACCTCCGGCATCCGGCTGGGCACCCCGGCGCTGACCTCGCGCGGGTTCGGTGCCGACGAGTTCGACAAGGTGGCCGAGCTGATGTGCGACGTGCTGGCGAACACCACCCCGGAGATCGCCTCGACCGGCAAGCCGGGCAAGGCCAAGTACAAGCTGGCCGACGGGGTCGCCGAGCGTACCAAGGCTGCCGCCGCCGAGCTGCTGACCGCGCACCCGCTGTACCCGGGGCTGGAACTGGCCTGAGGCCGGCCCCGGCCCGACACACCGTGGGGACGATCCGAACGGATCGTCCCCACGGGTGGTTCAGCGCAGAATCCAGGTGATCTTGTCGCCGAAGTCCCGGGGCTCGTAGTGGATCCGTTCGAAGACCGGGTGCCCCTGCGGCCCGAAGCCGACCCAACCGCGCTGACACTGCCCCACCCGCAGCAGGGTCTCGGTGTACGCCGGGGTGCGCGGCCCCTCGTTGGGCGGGGTGTCGACGAAATCGGCGAGCGGGACGCGGACCGGTGGGCCGCCCTCCTCGGGGAGGCTGACGGTGACGTGCCAGGGATTGAGGCTGACCCGGGTGGTGCCATCGGAGTTCGCCCCGGGGTGGGCCTGGGTGTAACAGACCTGCAACTCGACGTAGGTGTCCAGTTGGTCGGTGGGTTCGAGGTGCAGCACCGTCACGTCGAAGTGGCGCAGCTGGGCGGTCTGGCCCACCCGGAGCGTCCGGGTCTGCGGACCGGGCGGTGGTGCGCTCGAGGGTTCGGGTTCGGGGGTCGGCGTACTCGTCGGAACCGATGGGCTCGCGGTCGCCGACTCCACCGGCAGCCGGGTCGGGCTCGGGGTCGTTGCCGATGCTACGGGTGGGGCGGTGGTGGCGGGCCCAGTGGGCTGCCCCGCGCAGCCACTGAGGATCAGCCCGGTCACCAGTACGACGATCGATCCGCCGGCCCCGCGCGCTCCCCCGAACATCGCGGCTCCCCCTTGCGGTGAATCAGCGCCGGAACAGCACACCGGACAGTGTGGTCCGGAAGTTTTCCAGGGACGTTGGGAGGTCCTGGAGATGCCAGTCCGCGGGGCCGTGGTACCAGTCGAGGTCCTCCGGGTCGGCCACCCCCGGATCGTCGTCGGCAGCCACGAGGGCGGTCAGCCAGCGGTCCGCGCCGCCGAGGACGACCGCGTACGGCAGGACTTCGGACAGCTCCCGGTACTCCAGGCCTTTCGGCATCTTGTCGGTGGGCCGGGTGAGCAGGTCCTGCTGCAGCGCCATCAGGCCGGCCAGCAGCCGGGTGCCCGCCGGCGTACGCTTCGGCATCGACGTGGCGACGAAGGCCAGGAAGAGTGCGACGGCGATCAGCGCCAACCCGGTGAGGCCGAAGGTGGTGAAAGCCATCAGGATGCCGGTGATCACGATGGCCACGATCAGGGTGACCCAGGCGCCGGTGGCCCACGCATTGCGGGTGCTGTCGGGACGGCGTTCATACCAGCCGTTCTCGACGATCTGGTCATAGAGGTCGTCCTGCACCTTCGGCACCGCCTCGGCGACCCGGCCACCGATCTCGGAGACCCGGGTCGGTTCCCCGGCGGGTGCGATCGCATTCAGCAGGTCGCGCTCGAAGGCGTACAGGTCGGCGTCGTCCTTGTCCAGCCGGACGAACTCCCAGTCGGTCGGAGCGAACCGATCGGCCCGGGGCAGCTCCACGATGCGCAGGTACCCGCGTACGGCCAGATCCAGGATGGTGCCGGTGACATCGACCGGGTCGACTCGCTCATCGAAGACGGTCCCGACCTGGCCGGGGACGACGTTGCCCAGGGCGTGGAACTCGATCGTGCCGTCGGAGTTCTCGCGGAACTCGGCCACTGGGGTCGGATCCCCGCTGAGGGCGGCGTCCCGGCCGTTGCGCCGGTGCAGCAGGTAGACCGCCAGCAGGCCCAGCAGCAGCACCGCGCCGGCGACGGCGAGCTCGACCCCGCTGGCCTTGAGGGCACGCTGCAACGTCCACTGGTCCTTGGTGTCGGCGTTGACCGCCACCACGGTGGGCGGGAAGGTCAGCCGGAAACCGACGATCTCGCCGGCGCCCCGGGGTCCGTCCTCGAAGGTCGGCCGCGGACCGTCGTGCGGGGCACCGGTGGCGGCGGTGCAGGAGGTGGTCGAACCGGGCGGGCCGGCGACACACGCGAGGTTGCTGAACTGACCGGGAATGCTGATTTCACCGGTGAACGTGTTGACCGGGGCGTCCAGTCCCTGCAGCACATTCCAGGCCACCAGCGTCTGCCGGTCCTCCGGGCGGGCCTGCTCGTTGTCGACCACCGCGGCGCCGTGGACGGTGTAGTTCAGGGTGATCTCACCGGCCCCGTTCGGGGTCATCGTCACCACGGTTTCGTTGTTCCGGGTGTCCACCTGCGCGATGTTCTGTCCGTTGGCGGTGGCGCGGACATCCTCCAGGCGGTAGACCCGCTCGCGGGATCCGACGATCTGTTCGCGCAGTTGGAATCGCTGGACCAGGGTGCCGGGCGGGGTTCCGTCGAAGGTGATCTTCGCCTCGACGTTGACCGACCCGTCGGCATTGATGCGGATATCGGCGGAGTAGTCGGCGACCGTTCCCTCGGCCCGGGCCGGTGCCGCGGTGGCCGCGAGGATGGCCAGTGCCGCGAACAGCGCCATCAGCAGGCTCCGCAGCGTCCGCGCGGAGCCGGCTCGGCCGGTCGTACCAGAGGCTGTCTGCCGAAACACGATTCCCCCATCGTCTGCTGGGTGCGAACGCGCCCGGCGTCACTATTGCACACCGGGTGTCGCCACATCCTCCCCCCGGCAGATCTCTGCTCCCGATTCTGGGCGAACCTTCAGCGCCCTGTAACCTCTGGGTTACCGAGCTTTCTCTAGGGTAAGCCGTGTGAGCCAACCATGGGGGGACCGGGGCGGACAGCCCTGGGGCGATCAGGGACGGCCGCAGTTCGGGGGGCCGGGTCAGCAACAGTGGGGCAGTCATCTCGGCGCGCCACCACCGGGACCGGCGAAGCGGCCCGGCCGGCTGCGAATCATTGCGTTCATCGCCGGCGGGCTGGTGTTCGTCGCGGTGGTCGGCCTGGTCGTCTGGAAGCTGAGCCAACCGCAGTACAAGAACGACGACTACGGCATTCCACAGCCGACCGCCCACGCTCCCCAACCACCGGAGGTGAAAGATCCGGCCGAATGGGATGCCATTGTGCGCCAGAACGTTCTCTACCAGCAGACGCTCGACACCCCCGTCCGCTGCGAGCTCCCGGACCGACTCGATCCCACCTGGGCCCGGGAACAGGTACAGGAATTTCTGCAGCAGCAGGTGAACTGCCTGCACCGGGTCTGGGGGCCTGTCCTGGACCGTACCGGCAAGTACACCACGCACGTGCCCACGGTGACCGTCTATGACGACGACATCACCACCGCGTGCGGCAAGCAACCCAAGGGCCCGAACAACTTCTACTGCCGGGCCGATCAGCAACTCTATTTCTCGATGGACCTGCTCACCGATCCGGAGGCGCGCACCACCCAGGTCCATCCGGCAGCCGAACAGATGTTGGCCAACTCGTACGCCCACCTGCTCCAGGGCCGAGCCCAGATCAACGACGCTGTCCGGACGCAGGGGCAGCGCCAGAAAGCAGCGGAAGCTCTCGAGGCCAACCGACGAAAGACACTGCAGGCGGACTGCTACGCCGGCATGTACCTGGCAGCAGTGGCGCAGTCCCGGGGCTACGGAGAAGCCGAAGTTGCCGCGATCCTGGCGCATGCCCGCGCGATAGGTGACGACAACCTCCCCGGCGAAAGAGCGCGCACCCATGGCACCGGCGACAGCCGCGCGTACTGGACCCAACTGGGCATGTCGACCACCGAGGTGGGCAAGTGCAACACCTTCGTCGCCCCACCCGACCTCGTCCGGTAAGTGCGCAGCCACGCCGCATTCTTGGTGAATGCTCAGCGCCCTGCCATCGCCGTCGCCCCGCAGAGTCTCTATTGTGGGCCCGGTGAGTCAGCAATGGGGGGGCCAGGGCGGACAGCCCTGGGGGCAGCAGGGTCAGCAACCCTGGGGGCAGCAGTGGAGCCGGCCCGGCGCGGCGGGCAACCCCTGGGGCGGCGGTACTCAACCCGGGCCACCGCAATGGGGCGCCCAGCAGAGCCCGCAGCAGTGGGGTGGCCAGCCGGGGCAATCGAAGAAGTCCGGCGGTCTGGGCAAGGTGCTGTTGATTGCCGGCGGCCTGGTCGTGGCCGCTGTGCTCGGCCTGGTTATCTGGAATCTGACCCAGCCGCAGTACAAGAACGACAACTACCAGATCCCGCCCGCCACGGCGAACGCACCCGAACTGCCGATCAATGAGAACCCGGCCGAATGGGACGCGGTGCTGACCCGCAACGCCCTCTACCAGCAGACCGTGGACAGCCCGGTCCGCTGTCAGATGAACCCCGAGCGCCTCGATCCGGACGGGACGCCCGAGCAGGTGCAGGCGTACCTGCAGCAGGAGATGAACTGCCTCTACCGAGTCTGGGGGCCCACCCTGGACCGGACCGGCAAATATCACACGTTTGTCCCGACCGTGACGGTCTACACCGACAGCATCACCACCGCGTGCGGCACCAAGCCGAAGGAGCCCAACGCGTTCTACTGCGGCGCCGACCAGCAGCTGTACTTCTCCATGGACATGTTCCGGCACCCGGCCACCGACACGGCCCGAGTACATCCGGTGGCCGACTTCATCATGGCCCACGAGTACGCCCACCTGCTCCAGGGCCGCGTCGAGATCGCGGGGGTCAGGTACCAGTCGGCAGACCAACTCACCAAGTCCGAGTGGTTGACCCTCGGTCGCCGCAATGAGCTCCAGGCCGACTGCCTGGCCGGGATGTACACCGCCGCGGTTGCCCAATCGCGCGGCTACGGGCAGACCGAGGTCGCCGCGATCACCGCGCTCACCCAGCAGATCGGCGACGATTCGGGGGGCAGAACCGCGCCGGGCGACCACGGCACGATGGCCAGCCGGGAGTACTGGAGCCAGCTGGGCATGTCCACCACCGAGGTGGCCAAATGCAACACGTACGCCGCCTCGCCGGATCTGGTCCGGTGATGCGGGTCGGGATCGGGGTCGACGTCCATGCCCTGGCCGACGGGCAACCCATGATCATCGGTGGCGTCCACTTTCCCGAGGAGCCGCGGGGACCGGTCGGGCATTCCGACGGCGATGTGGCCGCCCACGCCGCCTGCGACGCGCTGCTCTCGGCGGCCGGGCTGGGCGACCTGGGCAGCAACTTCGGCACCAGCGATCCCGCCTGGGCCGGTGCCCCCGGGGTCGCGTTCCTGACCGAGACCGCCCGCCGGGTCCGGGCCGCCGGCTTCGAGATCGGCAACGTGGCGGTCCAGGTGATCGGGAATCGCCCCCGCATCGGCCCGGTCCGCGCCCGGTGCGAACAGACCATGGCCGAGGCGTTGGGGGCACCGGTGAGTGTCTCGGCAACCACCACCGATGGACTGGGCCTGACCGGTCGCGGGGAGGGCATCGCCGCGATGGCGACCGCCCTGCTCACCGAGGCGGCCGAGCACTGACCGGTCCCTCGACCCCGAACGCGCCTAGAATCGACGGGTGAGCGACCGACCTTTTTCCTGGGACGACCCCTTCGGGCCACCGGCTCCTGCTCCGCCGCCAGGGTCCCCCCAACAGGGTTGGCCGAACCATCCGCCGGCACCGAACCCTCCGCCGGCACCGAGCTGGGGCGCCGCCCCCACCCAGCCGATCCCGACACAGCCGGGCTGGGCCCAGCAGCCGCCCCCCGCGCAGCAGACCTGGGGTGCCCCGCCCCCGCAGCCCCAGTCGGGCTGGACGGCTCCCCCGCAGCCCCAGCGCGCCGCGCAGCCCCACTATGCCGCGCAGCAACACCCGGCCCCGCAGTGGGGCCAGCCCGCCCAGCCGATGCAGCCGTGGGGGGCGTACGCCCAACCCGCCCCGCCCTGGGGACCGCCGGCGGCACCGAAGAAGAGCCACCGACGCCTGCTCACCACCGTGCTCGTCGCGGTGCTGGTGATCGGTCTCGGGGTCGGCGGCGTGGTCGGCTACAACGCCCTGTACGGGTATCAGAACGACTCCTATGCGGTCCCGGCGGTGGACCCGGATCCGCAACCGGTTCCCGAGCCGAGCCGGCCTCAGGTGGAGGAATGGCGCACTGCCCATGCGCTGTACAGCGAGCGGGTGCCGAATCCGGTGCGGTGTGACCGCCTCCCCAGCGTCGACGCCAGGACCTCCTCCGCGCGCGAACTCGAGGGCTACTACAACGAACTGATGGGTTGCGAAATGCGGGTGTGGGACAAGGTCCTGCAGGGCTCCGGCGATTTCCATGCCGTACGCCCGAGCGTGACCGTCTACTCCGACCAGGTGACCACCCCGTGCGGGACCCGCAACGGCGGCAACGCGTTCTACTGCATGCGGGACCAGCAGATCTACATCGCGCTCGACTTCATCCGCGACTTCGGGGACATCCGGGCCAGCAATGTGGTGATCGCCCACGAGTTCGGGCATGCGGTGCAGGGCCGGGCCGGAATCCTCTCCGCGTCGAACCGAGTGCTGGAGAACACGGCCCAGAACGATCCGGCCGGCTACGTGGAATACCGACGCCGGGAGTTGCAGGCGGACTGCTTCGCCGGTCTGTTCCTGAATGCCACGGCCAAGTCGATGAAGCTGGAGGAGGCCGACCTGGCGGTCTACTACGAAACCTGGCGCAGCGGCGGCTCCACCCGCGAGGACAAGAACACCCACGGGACGCCGGAATCGCGGCACTACTGGGGTCAGTTGGGCCTGTCCACCGATGAAATCGGCAAGTGCAACACCTGGGCGGCGGGCGAGGAGCAGCTCAAGTAGCCCGCAGCAGGGCCTCGGCCAGGATCAGGTCGATCGGCTCGGTGATCTTCATCGCCTCCCGGGCCCCGGGCACCAGGTGCACCGAGCGTCCCATCGCCTCACAGCAGGCCGCATCATCGGTCACCACCAGCCCCCGGGCCAGCACATGCTCGTGGGCGGCGCGCAGCGTACTCGGATCGAAGCCCTGCGGGGTCTGGACAGCTCGCAACCGGCTGCGATCGACCACCTCGGAGGATTCGTCGGGCAGCACCCGGCGGATCGAGTCGATCACCGGCAGGGCCGGGACCACCGCGGGATGACCGGCGCGGACGGCCGCGATCACGGCCGCGACGACGGCGGCCGGAACCAGCGGACGCGCCGCATCGTGTACCAGCAGTACGCCGCACTCCCCCGCCGCGGCCAGGCCCAGGCGTACCGAATCCTGTCGCTCCGCGCCGCCGGCCACCACCTGGCAGGGCACGGGCGCATTCTCGAGGACCTGCTGGAAGGTCGCCACCAGCGGCGGCGCGGCGGTCACCACGACCCGGTCCACGCCGCCGGCGGCCAGTTGCCGGACCGAGCGCAGCACCAGTGGCTCGCCGGCCAGGGGGACGAGCGCCTTCGGCAGGGCAGCACCCAGCCGAGTGCCGGAACCGGCCGCCGCCACAATGGCGACGACCGGTTCCGGTTGCTGCTTTCCGGGTTTGGTCCGACCGGAAACAGTCATGTTCAGTTGCGTGGCTCGATGCTGATCAGGACGCGAGGACTTCCTCGAGCATGACCTCGGCGCGATCCTCGTCGACCTTCTCGGCCAGGGCCAGTTCGCTGACCAGGATCTGGCGGGCCTTGGCCAGCATCCGCTTCTCGCCGGCGCTCAGGCCACGGTCCTTCTCGCGGCGCCACAGGTCACGCACGACCTCGGCCACCTTGAGCACGTTGCCCGAGTGCAGCTTCTCGACGTTGGCCTTGTACCGACGCGACCAGTTGGTCGGCTCCTCGGTGTGCGCCGCACGCAGCACGTTGAAGACCTTTTCCAGACCCTCGGAGTCCACCACGTCCCGGACGCCGACCAGATCCACGTTACAGGCCGGAACCTGAACGACCAGGTCGTTCTGACCGACGATCCTCAGAACCAGGTAAAGAGTGTCTTCCCCCTTGATCTTCCTGTTAGTGATGTCCTCGATGACAGCTGCCCCGTGAGTCGGGTAAACCACCGTTTCGCCGATCGTAAAGGTCATATCGTGTGAACCCCTTTCCCGCAGACCAGTTTAGCATGCGGTCAGGCCCGCCTTAGCGGCGTTTGGGCCAGCCAGCGCGGAATCGACCGCCGGCGGCGCCCTTGACAATCGGTCCGCAGCGTGCCTGCGGGATGGCCGACCGGCAACTTTCTGTCCCCGATCCGAGGACCGAGCGGCACATCCGTCAGTTTATCGCTAGGCTGACTTTCGTATCGGCGGTACTCCGCCGTCAGTTCGAACCCTCCCCTCCCGGGGATGTCGCGAGGAGCCTGCACAGTGACCCAGCACAAGTCGTTTCGCGTGATCGCCGCCGTCGCTGCGAGCGGTTTGGTCCTCGGCCTGGGTGCCTGTGCGCGGCCGCAGACGCTGCAGCCCTACACCCCGGCGGAGGGCACCAACGCCGACGCGCGAGCGATCAAGGTGCAACCCACCGCGCAGCCGGCGAACTACAGCACCGGTGAGGTCAGCGTGGTGCCGCTGAAGGCACGCAACATGATGGTCGTGGCGACCGGGGAGAACACCGGGTTCATCGCCGGGTCGCTGGTGAACGAGGTGGCTCCGCAGGATCGGCTGATCCGGGTCGAGATCACCACCCAGGCCTTCCAGGAGCATGTCGGCGGCCAGCAGCGCGAAGTGCCGTCGGAGCAGCTTCCGCCGGTGCAGGCCAACGTCACCCTGCCCACCGGTGAGTTGGTGAACCTCTACCACGTTGCGCCGCTGACGGTGAACGGCAAGCTCAACCCGGGCCACACGGTCACGATGAAGCTCACCTTTGCCAACAACCAGTTGGAGGCCTTCCAGGCCCCGATCGTGGACTCGACCAAGGCCTATTACCAGGGCCGGACGCCGTCGGCCACGCCCGCCGCCTCCTGAGGGCCGGGACGCAGCACCGAAACCTGTCGCAGTCGGGCCGGGCGGATCTCCGCCCGGCCCGATCTGTTTTGGCGTACCACCCGACTCGGCGCTCAGGTTCTCAGCCGGGCCTCAGTCCTGAGCGGGTGCGGAGCGTCCGAAGATGAACCAAGGGCCTCGCAATCCTGCGAGGCCCTTGGAAAATGATCATTCCGGGGGAAGAACGATCAGGCACCTGGGGGCGCATCCTCGGGGGGAGGGATGTATCGCCGGTCCCAGTTGACGTATCTGAGCATATTCTCACCAACCACCCGACACAAGTCCCGCGCCGGGGAACATTCCAAAAACTGAAGAGTTTTCAGCCGATGGTGACTTCGTCGGAGAACAGCGTGCTGATCGACTCACCGGTGTTGTGTCGGCGTACCGCCTCGGCGAACAGCGGCGCGACCGAGCGTACGGCCAGCTTGTCGGGGGTGCAGTCGGGCCGCAGCGGGACGGTGTTGGTGGTGAGGATCTCGCGGATGTCGGACTGGGCGTTGAGCCGTTCGACCGCTTTGCCGACGAACAGGCCGTGGGTGGTGGCCACCGAGATCTCCTCCACGTCGTACTCGCGCAGCCGATCCATCAACTCGATCATCGAACCGGCGGTGGCCACCTCGTCGTCGAGGATGATCACCTTCTTGCCCTCCACGTCACCGACGATCCGGTCGATCACGACCTTGTCATCGGCCAGGCGCCGCTTCGAGCCGGCTGCCACCGGTACGTCGAGCAGCCGGGCGAGTTTGGAGGCGACCTTGGCGTAGCCGAAGTCCGGGGAGACCACTACGGTGTTCGACAGGTCGGTGCCCTGGAAGTGGCTGGCCAGTTCGTGGGTGGCGCTGAGGTGGTCCACCGGGACGCCGAAGAAGCCGTGGACCTGCTCCGAGTGCAGCGTCATGGTGATCACGCGGGTGGCCCCGGCGGTCTCCAGCAGGTCGGCGACCAGCTTCCCGCCGATCGAGATCCGCGGGGCGTCCTTCTTGTCCGAGCGGGCGTACGCGAAGTGCGGGATGACGGCGGTGATGTGACTGGCCGAGGCACCCCGGGCGGCGTCCAGCATCAGCAGCAGCTCGACCAGGTTCTCCTGGACCGGCGGCACGAGGGGCTGCACGATGTACACGTCGCGGCGCCGGCAGTTGGCCCGCAACTGCACCTGGAGGCAGTCATTGGAAAAGCGCGTGATGTTCGTCGGGGAGAGTTCCACCCCGAGGATGTCGCACATTTCCTGAGCGAACTCGGGGTGCGCCGAACCGGTGAATACTGTGATGTCTTCCGCCACGGGGACACCATAGTGCGGGCGACCGGACGGTTCCGGCCGTTCTCACTCAGCTTTCGAACTTGTAGCCCAGGCCGCGGACGGTGACCAGGTAGCGCGGGCTGGACGGTTCGGGTTCGATCTTGGAGCGCAGCCGCTTGATGTGCACGTCGAGGGTCTTGGTGTCGCCGACGTAGTCCGCGCCCCAGATCCGGTCGATCAGTTGGTCGCGAGTCATCACTCGCCCGGCGTTGCGCAGCAGCATCTCGAGCAGCTCGAACTCCTTGAGCGCCAGCTTCACCCGCTCCCCGTTGACCGAGACGGTGTGCCGCTCGACGTCCATCCGGACCCCGGCCGATTCGATCACGTCGGGGAGCAGTTCCACGTCCTGGCCGCGGCGCAGCACCGCCCGGATCCGGGCCACCAGTTCGCGATGGGAGAACGGCTTGGTGACGTAGTCGTCGGCGCCGATCTCCAGCCCGACCACCTTGTCCACCTCGGAATCGCGCGCGGTCACCATGATCACCGGGACGGTCCCGCGCAGCCGCAGCTGGCGACAGACCTCGGTACCGGGCAGCCCGGGCATCATCAGGTCGAGCAGGACGATGTCGGCGCCGTTGCGGTCGAACTTGGCCAGGCCCTCGGTGCCGTCGATGGCCTCGATGACCTCGAAGCCCTCCTTGCGCAGCATGTAGGCCAACGCCTCGCGATAGGACTCCTCGTCCTCGACGACCAGCACACGTGTCATGGATGAACCTTCCCGAGGGCCACTTGCTGGGCACCAGCTTGCTGGTTTTTCGGCACCGCTGCCAATCGGCTTGCATCGTGGTCAGCGCTGGCCCCGTTGTCGGCGGCGGCCCCGTCGTCGCCAGCTTCCTCGTGGTCGGCGACGGGCTCGCCGCTGTTGTACGGCAACTGGATGGTGAAGGTCGAGCCCTGTCCCACCTTGGACCAGACGTTCACCTGTCCCCCGTGCGCGGCAACGATGTGCTTGACGATGGCCAGACCGAGCCCGGTGCCGCCGTTGGCGCGGCTGCGGGCATAGTCGACCCGGTAGAAGCGTTCGAAGATCCGTTGCAGGTCCTGGGCGGGGATGCCGATCCCGTTGTCGGAGACGCTGATCTCGACCAGCGGATCCACCCCGTCGCTGGTACGCCGCGTGGCGACGGTCACCCGGGTGTTCGGCTCGGAGTAGATCACCGCGTTCTCCACCAGGTTCTGCACCGCGACACCGAGTTGCTGGGCATCACCCAACACGGTCGTGCCGCGCTCCCCGGCCAGAACCAGGGTGATGCCGCGCCGATCGGCCTTGACCCGGCTGCCGTCCACCGCGCGGGCCAGCACCCGGTCGATATCGACGGGTTCGGCGCGCAGCAACGGGTTGTCCGACTGCAGCCGGGACAGGTCGATGATCTGGCCGACCAGCTCGCCCAGCCGGTGCGACTCCCGCTGCATCCGGGAGGCGAAGCGCAGCACCGCCTCGGGGTCGTCGGCGGCGTCCTCGACCGCCTCGGACAACAGTTGGATCGCCCCGATCGGCGTCTTGAGCTCATGGGAGACATTGGCCACGAAGTCCCGCCGGGTCTCCTCGACCCGGCGCGCGGTGGTCCGGTCCTCGGCCAGCACCACGATCAGCTCCCCCAGCGGCGCGACCCGGGCAGTGAGATAGATCGCCGGGGAACTGCCCCGCCGCATCTCCAGGTCGGCGACCCGGATCCGGCCGTCGGCGCGCACCTGGTAGATCAGTTCCTGGATCTGCGGGACGATCACCCGGGTCCCCCGGACCATGCCGAAGGTGCGTGCCGGGGAGGAGGACTGGATCACTTCGCCGTCGGGTCCGACCACGATCGCGGTGGTCCGCAGGATCTGGATCATCTCCGAGACGCCCGCGGGGATCTCCCGGGGATTCGGAGTGGTCGGCACCTCCGGTCGGTGTCGGTAGCGCAGCACGACCCAGGCGATGATGGCGCCGACGGCGCCACCGAGCACCAGCGCCAGCAACACCCAGACCCATCCCACCCCATTGTTTTTACCCCAGTCACCCCGGAACTCCCCAACCGCGAACAGAAGATCATCAACTGTTCAGACTGCGTTCACCCCTGACTGAAGGATTCGGCCCCGTTGCGCCTAAGGTGGGTCGCCTATCAAGGTATCGCCGTCCGATCGGACACGCGGGACCGGTCCGAGGAGGGAGGGCGATGCGGGAGAGCTATCGCAGCCAGTTGCGGCGCGTGGTCACCGAACTGGTCCACACCTCCGAGTTGGGTGGCACTGCCGTCCGCAACGCGACCCGCGCCCTGCTCGAGGCAGATCTGCACATCGCCGAGCAGGTGATCTCCGAGGACGCCCGGATCGATGACCGGGTCGCCGAGATCGAGGATCGCTGCTATCACCTGCTGGTCCAGTTCTCACCGATGGGCGCCGACCTGCGCACGATCGTCACCGCGCTGAAGATGTGCGCGGAGCTGTCCCGAATGGGCGACCTGGCCGCCCACGTCGCCAAGATCGCCCGGATGCGCTATCCCGAGCACGCCGTCCCCGATCAGCTGCGCGACAACTTCGCCCGAATGGCCGAGATCGCCGAGGAGATGGTGGCCGACGCCGGCGCGGCGCTGAACAACCAGAACCTGACCCTGGCCCGGGATCTGGCCGCCACCGACCAGGAGATGGATGACCTGCGCCGGGCCCAGTTCCAGGTGCTGCTGGATGAGACCTGGTCCCACGGCGTGGAGGCGGCGGTCGATGTCGCGCTGCTGGGCCGCTACTACGAACGGATCGCCGACCATGCGGTGTCGATGGGGCACCGGGTGATCTATGCCGCAACCGGGGAACGCCCCGACGACCCGACCTGGACGGTGGCCGATTCCCAATGAGTGACCTGCTGACCGGCCTGAGCGATCCGGCCTGTGCCGAGCATGTGCTGCGCTTCCCCGACGGGGCGCTCACCTTCGCCGAGTTCGCCGGGGCGGCGGCCGCGGTCGCTGGGACGCTGGCCGGGCGGCAGCGCGTGGCGGTGTTCGCCGAGCCGACCCTGATCACGGCCCTGGCGGTCAGCGGTGCGCTGCTGGCCGGGGTGAGCGTGGTCCCGGTGCCGACCGATTCGGGACCGCGGGAGTTGGCGTACCTGCGCGCGGATTCGGCGGCCGAGGCCTGGCTGGGGTGCGCCGGCGACGACGTCCTGCCGTTGCTCGCGGTCGATCCGGCCGCCCGTGCCGACCTGCCGGCCGGCGAGCCGGATCCGGCCGCGATCGCGTTCATCCTCTACACCTCGGGCACCACCGGTTCCCCCAAGGGCGTACTGCTGCCCCGCTCGGCGATCGCGGCCTGCCTGGACGGCCTGATCGAGGCCTGGCAGTGGACCGCGGCCGACACCCTGGCGCACGGTCTGCCGCTGTTCCACGTGCACGGGCTGGTGCTCGGGGTTCTCGGCCCGTTGCGGGTGGGCTCCGGGCTGGTGCACACCGGCCGCCCGACCCCGCAGGCGTACGCCGAGGCCGCGGCGACGATGTACTTCGGCGTACCGACGGTCTGGAGCCGAATCGCGGCCGACCCGGACGCGGCGCGCGCGCTGCGCGATGCCCGCCTGCTCATCTCCGGATCCGCCGCGCTGCCCACCCCGGTGTTCCACGCCCTGGCCGACCTGACCGGCCGGGAACCGATCGAGCGCTACGGGATGAGCGAAACCCTGATCACCATCAGCGCCCGGGCCGACGGACCGCGCCGCCCGGGTCATGTCGGGTTCCCGATCAGCGGCGTACGCACCCGGCTGCGCGACGACTCCGGCGCCGCGGTGCCGGCCGACGGCGAGACCATCGGCAATCTCGAGGTCACCGGAGCGACCCTGCTGACCGGCTATCTGAACAAGCCCGAGGCGACCGCCGAGGCCTTCACCGCCGACGGCTGGTTCCGCACCGGGGATCTGGCCACCATCGACGCGACCGGGAACCACCGGATCGTCGGCCGCGCCTCGGTGGACCTGATCAAGTCCGGTGGCTTCCGGATCGGTGCCGGCGAGATCGAGTCGGTGCTGCTGGCCCACCCCGGGGTCCTCGAATGTGCCGTGGTCGGCGCTCCCGACCCCGATCTGGGTCAGCGGGTGGTGGCCTTCGTCATCGCCGGCGACCAGGCCCCCGCGGCGGCGGAACTGATCGAGCTGGTGGCCACCGAGTTGAACAATCACAAGCGCCCGCGGGAGATCCGCTTCGTGGATCGGCTCCCCCGCAACGCGATGGGCAAGGTGCAGAAGAAGCGGCTGCTGGAGCCGTGACGGCACCGGCCCGGCCCCCACGCGGGAGCCGGGCCGCAGGGCGTACCGGGATTACTTCTTGCCCTGGTTCTTGACCGCTTCGATCGAGGCCGCGGCGGCCTCCGGGTCGAGGTAGCGCCCGCCCGGGTTGACCGGCCGCATGTTCTCGTCCAGCTCGTAGTACAGCGGGATGCCGGTGGGAATGTTCAGCCCCGAGATGGCGTCGTCGGAGATCTGGTCCAGGTGCTTGACCAGCGCCCGCAGCGAGTTGCCGTGCGCGGCCACCAGCACGACCTTGCCGGCCTGCAGATCCGGCACGATCTCGGCCTCCCAGTACGGCAGCATCCGCGCCACGACGTCCTTGAGGCACTCGGTCACCGGACGCTCGGCCTCGGGGATGTCGGCGTAGCGCACGTCGTCCCACTGGGAGAACTCGTTGTCCTTGTCCAGCGCGGGCGGCGGGGTGTCGTAGGAACGCCGCCACTGCATGAACTGATCCTCGCCGAACTGTTCGCGGATCTCCGCCTTGTTCAGGCCCTGCAACTTGCCGTAGTGCCGCTCGTTGAGCCGCCAGGACCGGCGGACCGGGATCCAGTGCCGATCGCAGCCGTCGAGGGCGACCTGAGCGGTGTGGATCGCGCGACGCAGCAGCGAGGTGTGCAGCACCTCGGGCAGCAGATTTTCCGACTTCAGCAGTTCGGCGGCCTTCTCCGCCTCGCGGAGTCCCTTCTCATTGATGTCGACGTCGACCCAGCCGGTGAACAGGTTCTTGGCGTTCCATTCGCTTTCGCCATGGCGAAGCAGGATCAGTTGTGCGCTCATGCCCCGAGCCTAATGTGTCGCGAACCCCGCGCGGGCGCGGGCTGCGGGATCAGCGCCCGAGTTCCTTGGGCCGGGGGCGCGGGGGTGGCTGCTCCGCCCGCTCGGCCTGCTCCCGGGCGTGTTTGCGCCGGCCGCGGTCGGCGATCAGCCCCATCCCCGGGAAGCCGTGCGCGGCGTTGGCGAGCTGGGTGACCGCGTCCAGGATCCGGCCCACGTTCGGCGCGATGGTTTCGATCTGGTCGGCCACCGAGGGCAGCCGATCGATCATCTCGACCATCGCCTCGATCTCGTCGTCCTCGATGCTGTGCACCAGCCGGTTGGCGATCGGCACGGCCTTGTCGGCCAGCGGGCCGATCGGCTCGATCAGTTCCTCGCTGCGGGCCACCAGGTTCTCGGTCCGGGTGACGACCTGGCGGACGCCGGCGACGGTGTCGTCCACGTCGTCGACCATCCCCTCGACCCGATCGATCAGCACCTCGACCCGGTCGACCAGGGCGATCAGCCGCGGGACCAGGTCCATCAGTTCGCGGACCCCTTCCACCCCGTCGACCATGTTGTCGCGGGCCCGGTCGGCGGCGGCGACCAGTTCGCGCGGACCGGGGATCAGCCGGCGCGCCATCAGGCCCCGCCCCCGGCTGGGCGTTCCTGGCCGGCACGTTCTTGGGCGGCGGCCAGGTCGGCCGGATCGGCCAGGTGCCGGAAGGCGTCCAGGTTCCGGGTGGATTCCCCGCGGTCCAGACGCCACTTCCATTCCCGCCGGATGGCGGTGGCGAAGCCCAGCTCGAGGATCGGGTTGAACGACTCGTCGGCGGTCTGGGCGACCGCACCGAGCAGCCGGTCGATCTCGGCCTCGGTGACCACCTCCAGCGCGATCCGGCCGGTCAGGTAGATGTCGCCGAGCCGATCGACGCTGAAGCTGATCCCGTACAGCTTGAGATTCTGCTGCAGCAGCCAGCGGTAGACCGCGGCATGGTTCTCATCGGGATTGCGGGCCACGAAGGCCCGGACCTCGAGGATCCGGTTGCCGACCACCAGGGCGCAGTCGGTCTTCTGCTTGTTCGTACCGGGCAGCTCGATGTTGAACCGGCCCGGTTCGGACTCGGTGTACGCCAACTCCAGCCAGGTCACCGCGGACCGGATCAGCGCGGGCACATCGGTGGGCTCGGGCGGCTCGGACTGCTCGGTCATGGCCTCAGCGTACGCGGCGCCGAGCCGGCCCGGGGACCGGCTCAGTCGGTCAGCTCCAGCAGGGACTGCCCACCCTGGACGGCATCACCGGCGGCGACATGGATCACGCTGACGGTTCCGGCGCGCGGCGCGGTGATCTCGGTCTCCATCTTCATCGCCTCCAGCACCACCAGCACCTGCCCGTCGCTGATGGCGTCCCCCTCGGCGACCAGCACCTTGGCGACCGACCCCGCGAGCGGGGCCACCACCGCGTTCGCGGTCACCGCCTGCACCGAGGCCGAGGTCGGGGCCGCCGGGGTGTTGGCGTTCCCGGCGCCGTACGCCAGCACCCCGAGCGAGCCCAGGCCCGGCCGGGCCTCTTCCTGGACCTCGACATCCACCTCGTAGGGAGTGCCGTTGACAGTCACGGTCAGTTTCACTGTGTGCTCCTCAACCTGTCGGCCCGCTCAGGAGCGGGCAATCTCGTGACTCTGGACCCGTTGGCGACCCTGTGCCGCCCAGGTGCTGCTGTCGCGCTGGAACCGGACCGCCTTCACCCGCGCCCGGTTGCCCAGGTACGCCGAGACGGCGGCGCTGATCGCGATGATGACGTCCTCGGGGATTTCCTGGTTTCCGCGCAGGGCGGCGATCTGGGTCTCCAGGGCCTCGACCCGGGCGGTCAGGGCCGCGACCGCGCGGGCGAGGTCCGCCGGATCGGTGGATCCGGCCGGGGGTGTCTGCTCTGCCATGATTCCTCCTGACTCAGGTCGGGCCGAGGCCGTGCTTCTTGGCGGGCCGGATCTCCCGCTTGGAGGACAGGATCTCCAACGCCATCGCGACCTCGCGCCGGGTGGTGGCCGGGTCGATGATGTCGTCGACCAGGCCCCGGGAGGCAGCCATGAACGGCGTGGAGAACGTTTCGCGGTACTCGGTGACCAGTTCGGCCCGCCGCGCCTCCTGATCCTCGGCCGCAGCGATCTCGCGGCGGAAGACCACATTCGCCGCGCCCTCGGCACCCATCACCGCGATCTCGGCGGTCGGCCAGGCGAAGACCCGGTCCGCGCCGAGGTCCTTGGAGCACATCGCCAGATAGGCACCGCCGAAGGCCTTGCGCAGCACGACGGTGATCTTCGGGACGGTGGCCGCGGAGTAGGCGTACAGCATCTTGGCGCCGTGCCGGATGATGCCGCCGTGCTCCTGGGCGACCCCGGGCATGAAGCCGGGCACATCGACCAGGGTCAGCAGCGGGATGTTGAACGCGTTGCAGAATCGGACGAAGCTCGAGCCCTTGTCGGAGGAGTTGATGTCGAGCACCCCGGACATGTGCTGCGGCTGGTTCGCCACCACCCCGACCGTACGCCCGGTGATCCGGGCGAACCCGACGACCAGGTTCTGGGCGTACCCGGCCTGGACCTCGAGGAAGTCGCCGTTGTCGACCAGCAGGCCGATCACCTCGCGGACGTCGTAGCCCTTCTTCCCGTCGACCGGGACGATGTCGCGCAGGGCCGGGTTCGGCTCCACCACCTCATCGGGCTCGACGATCGGCGGATCCTCGGAGTTGTTCTGCGGCAGGAAGCTGAGCAGCTTCTTCGCGATCAGGATCGCCTGCTCGTCGTCATCGGCCACGAAGTGCGTCACCCCGGACAGCGCCATGTGGGCGTCGGCGCCGCCCAGGGCGTCCTGGGTCACCTCCTCGCCGGTGACCTGCTTGATCACTCCGGGCCCGGTGATGAACATGTGGGCCTGCCGGGTCTGGATGATGAAGTCGGTCAACGCCGGGGAGTACGCCGCACCCCCGGCGCACGGGCCGGCGATGATCGACACCTGCGGCACCACCCCGGACAGCAACACGTTGTTGTAGAAGACCCGACCGTAGCCCGACAGCGAATCGATACCCTCCTGGACCCGGGCGCCGCCGGAGTCGTTGATGAAGATGAACGGCGTACCGGTCACCTGGGCCTTGTGCATCATCGCCACGACCTTGTCCGACTGCATCTCCCCGGCCGACCCACCCATCACGGTGAAGTCCTGCGAGGCGATGTGCACCGGACGCCCGAGGACCGCCCCGGAGCCGGTCACCACCCCGTCGGCGGGCGCGTCGGCCTTGTCCATCCCGAAGAACGTGGTGCGGTGGGTGGCGAACATCCCGGTTTCCTGGAAGGTGCCCTCATCGAGGATCGCCGCCAGCCGCTCCCGCGCGGTCAGTTTGCCCTGACTGTGCTGTTTGTCCAGCCGGGCCTCGCCGCCGCCCAGGCGTACCTCGGCCTGCTTGTCGGCCAGCTGCGCCAGCCGCTGTTTCATCGACGGAAGTTCTTCTGCCATCTTCACTCCTTCAGCCATGCTGACTCCCTCAGGCCGGCTCGACCGACACGTTGTGGGCGTGGTCGCCGATGGTGACGGTGTACTTGATCGGCTCGCGTACGGCATTGGCCGCACCGGAGGCGATCGCGGCCTCCTTGGCCACCTGCTCGGCGGTCTTGCCGACATTCTTCGGTCCCTCGGCGCGGGTCTTGAAGAACCCCGGGGCCACCGACGGGAACATCGCGACGGTGAGCACGTCCTCATCGCTGCCGTCGAAGCCCTCCAGCCCCGCGGCCTCGGCCCTGAGGTGGTCCCATTCGGGGTCGAGCAGGTCGGCCGGACGGACCGTGATCGGCTCCTTCTTGGTCTGCTTCTTCGCCAGTTCGACGACCTCGGCGTTGCGTACGCCGGGGCACTCGCCGTAGTAGCCGAGCATCAGGTCGGCGAACTCGCCGGTGAGCACCTTGTAGCGGCCCATCAGCACGTTGAACACCGCCTGCGTCCCGACGATCTGGGAGGACGGGGTGACCAGCGGCGGGAATCCGGCGTCCTCGCGGACCCGCGGCACCTCCTCCATCACTTCCTCGATCCGGTCGCCGGCGCCCTGGTTCTTCAGCTGGGACTCCATGTTCGAGATCATCCCGCCGGGGATCTGGGACTTGAAGATGTTGGTGTCCACGGTGGTGATCTTGGACTCGAAAGCGGAGTACTTCGGGCGGACCTTGGCGAAGTGATCGCGCACCGGCAGCAGCGTGGCCAGGTCGACGCCGGTGGTGAAGCCGGTGCCCTCGAGCATCTCCACCAACGACTCGGTCGGGTTGTGGCCCGGGCCCAGCGACATCGAGGAGACCGCGGTGTCGACGACATCGGCGCCGGCCTCGATCGCCTTCATCAGCGAGACCAGGGTCACCCCGGTGGTGGCGTGGCAGTGCACGTTCACCTGGGTGTCGGCGCCGTAGGTGTCCTTGATGCCCTTGACGATGTCGTAGGCCGGCTGCGGCTTGAGCAGCGCGGCCATGTCCTTCAGCGCGATGGACTGCGCGCCCATGTCGAGCAGGCGGCCGGCGAGCTGCACGTAGCCCTCGGTGTTGTGCAGCGGGGACACCGTGTAGCAGATGGTGCCCTGGGCGTGCTTGCCCACCTTGGTCACCGCGTTCATCGCGTGCTCGAGGTTGCGCGGATCATTCAGGGCGTCGAAGACGCGGAAGACGTCCATCCCGTTCTCGGCGGCCTTGGCCACGAACCGCTCGACCACCTCGTCCTGGTAGTGCCGGTAGCCGAGCAGGTTCTGCCCGCGCAGCAGCATCTGCAGCCGCGAGTTCGGCATCAGTTTCCGGAACGTGCGCAGCCGCTCCCACGGGTCCTCGTTCAGGAAGCGGATACAGGTGTCGAAGGTGGCCCCGCCCCAGCACTCGACGCTCCAGAATCCGGCCCGGTCGATCTGCTCACAGACAGGGATCATGTCCTCGATCGCCATCCGCGTCGCCATCAGACTCTGGTGTGCGTCCCGCAGCGCCAGCTCGGTCACGCCAATTTCTCGTGGCATCATGTCTGCCATCCTGTCAGCCGATCCGGCCGTGGATGCGGCTGCCCCCATCGCTGAGGGCCGGGCCCGGTTCGATATCCTGACCGGGACTTTCGTCCGCCTCCGGCACCGGCCCGGCTCGGCTCACCCCCGCCCGCGTTAGATTGACGCCCGATCGTGTGTCCGGATCGGCCCCTGCAGCGAAGGAAGACCATGCAAGATCTGCTGAGCAATATCGTCGCCGTGATCGCCTACGGCGTGGTCGCCCTCCTGGTCATGGTGCTCTCCTACGTGATCGTGGACCTGCTCACCCCGGGCAAGCTCAAGGAACTGATCTGGGTGCAGCGCGCCCCGGGCGCGGCCGCGCTGCTCGGCACCGACCTGCTGGCCTCGGCGATCGTGATCTTCTCCGCGATCATGTCCTCGGGCGCGGACACCCTCTGGCTGGGCCTGCTCGGCACCGTGATCTATTCGGTGATCGGCATCGTGCTGATGACCCTGTCCTTCCTGGTGATCGACGCGCTGACCCCCGGCAAGCTCGGCCAGGTGATTGCCGCGGAGCGGTTCCACCCGGCGGTGGTCGTGAACATGGCGGCGCATCTGGGTATCGCGATCGTGATGGCGGCAGCCATCTACTGAGCCGCGCGGGGTCGGGCTGTGGACAGCAGCCTCCCCCGGGTGCGGTTTCCACAGATCTGCCGCGCCATGCACCATCACCGGTGGCCGAGACCACCCTTCGGTCATGCCGACACCGAAGAACGAAGTTGCGTACTCGCTCGATCAGCGGGGCTGGATCGACACCCGCGGCAATCCCCGCCTGGCCAGATTTGCCGGCCAGCAGGTCGCGGCGGGCCGGCTGGTCCGACTGCTGCGGGGCATCTATGCCGCACCCGATCATGCCGCCGACCCGTCGATTGCCCTGCGCGCCCTGCAGCACCATGACCCGAATGCCGTCTTCACCGGCCTGACGGCGGCGCATCTGACCCTGTGGCCACAGAATCCGGCGCGGCTGTTCCCGATCGAAGCAGCGTCCCTGACGCGCCCCAGCCGGACCGGCGAGTTGTTCCGCTGGGAGCGGCGGAGGGTCCCGCCGGACTGGATCTGTGAGCCCGGCGGGCTGCGGTGCACCCGCCCCGAGCTCACCGCGATCGACCTGATCCCCCGAGCCGGCGGCGACTTCGTCGACAGCGCGCTGCGCCAACTCGGCCCGGGTCGCCAGGGCGACTTCCTTGACTCGGCCCGGCGTGCGCTCGCCGACCACCCGCATCGGCGGGGAAATGCGGTGCGAACTCGGATCCTGGACGAGTCACGGGCGTTTCCGTGGTCCCCGGCCGAGCGGGTGCTCCACAGGCTGCTGCGCAGCGAGGGCATCCTCGGCTGGACGGCGAACTACTTGGTGCGGTGCGGCGACCGGACCTTTCTGATCGACGTCGCACTGCCGGAATCGATGGTCGGTTACGAAGTCGATGGTTATGAGTACCACGCGTCCCGCGAGGCGTTCGAGGCCGATTGCTACCGGCACAACGAGTTGGCCCTGGCCGGTTGGCGAATCTTTCGGTTCAGCTGGCGAATGCTCACCGAGGATGTGGACTATGTGCGAGACATAGTTCGCCGAACCGCCGTTTGGATGTAGTCAACCGGTTCAGCGGTGTCCGAAAGTGCCGCTGACTGAGGCCCAAAAAGTTTGAGAACATCGATTCGGTCACTCAGTGCTTTTGCCGCACTCCGGGGGCCCGCTTCTTGAACTCGCTGACGAACAGATTGCGCACCGCCTCGGAGTCCAGGGCACCGTTCAGCATCGGGACCTTGCCCGCGCTCACCGCCTGGCACACCACGATCCAGGACTCGCCCATGGCCACGGTGAACCCACTGGCGACCCCGGCCCCGACCACCCCACCGATGATGGACCCGGCCCCGGGGATGAGCTTCATCAGCCCGGTCACCGCGGCCCGCCCGCCCGCGGTGGCCGCGGAGGTCGCCGCGACCCCCATCATCGCCGCCCGCTCGTACCGGATCTTGTACAGCTGGGCGATCCGCGCCATCATCCCGAGTTGGAGCGGGACCAGCAGGGCCGCGTCGGAGAACGGAATCGGCGTCGCGGCCGCGGCCGCGGCCGCGGCGGCCGCCGCGGCTACCGCTTTGTGCGCCTGGGCAGCCTTCGCCTGAAAATCGATCTCCTGCGCCGCGGTGAGCGCTGCATGAACACCTTCGGGTGCAACCTGAAAGGTGGCCTGCAACAGCTCGCTCAAGCCGTGCACCGGCTGACCATAGAACTGATCCCTCGCAGCGTTGGTGAGGAACGGTCGGCCGCCCTCGATCGGCAGGTGCAGCGACTCGATGTAGCGCGCCAGCTCCACCGCATCGGGGTGATACATCTCCCCGTTCTTGGGTACCTGGGTGAGCACCACGATCACCGGCACCCCGAGGGAGTCCAGGTGGGTGATGAAGTCGGCCTCCGAACTCTCGAAGCGCCGGTCCAGGCCGCGCACGCAGTACCAGGCGACATGCACCTGATCGGCCAGCGGGCGCTTGCGCAACTCCTTGATCGTCTTGTCGACCTCGGCGATCAACTGCTTGTCGTCCTTGCCGACCTCCAGACCCTGGGTGTCCAGGATGCCCAGTTGCCCGCGCTTGTCGAGGTAGAGGTGGGAGCCCTGGGTGACCGGCTGCCCGATCCCGGTGGCCGCGACCGGCTCACCGAAAATGGCATTCACCAGGGTCGACTTGCCCACCCCGGTCTTGCCGAACAGGGCCAGGTTGAAACGCCCGAGCAACTCCGACTGCTTGTCGAACTCGGTACGGAAGGAGTCGGTGAACCACTGCGACATGGGCCCCAGCGTATTTCACGTCCGCGAATGCGCCCGCGGACCCGCCGACCCCAATCCTGGGGGGCCCGCAGCGGGCCCGGCTCAGGTGCGGCGCCTGCCGCGGTGGGACTGGGCCCGGACAAGGACGCCCACCATGATCAGCAGGACGACCCCGATGATGCTGAACGCGAACAACCCGCTGAAGAGCCCGCCCAGCACCAGGACCACACCGAGCACCAGCAGCACCGGCCGCAGCACCCGCACCGCACCGTTGCTCCGGTGCCCGGCAGGCTGGTTGTACGCCAGCACGGCCTGGCCGTAGGGGCCCGGGGTCAGCGGCCCAGCGGCCCACAGCGACGGCGCACTCGGCGTCCCCGGCCCCACGCCGCCCGGTCGGGGCACGGGGGCCGGGTACTGCCCCGGGGCGTACCCCGGCGGCACCGGCTGATATCCGGGCTGCCCCATCGGGTACCCGGGCTGCCCCATCGGGTACCCCGGCTGCCCCATCTGGCCCGGGTCGTACCTCGGCCACGGCGGCTGCTGCGAGGAACTCATACCCGAACCCTGTCACACTCCGCGGGCGGTTCGGCCGGTTCGGAGAAGTGAATTCTCGGGGGCGGGCCCCGTCCGGAGTACGGATTCAGTGGTCGCGCGGGCGTAGGCTGTCCCGCGGCCGGAAATCGCCCGGCCTGCACCAAGAACAGAGAGCCGCTTATGCCTCAGCGCCAGGACCTTCGCAACGTCGCCATCATCGCCCACGTCGACCACGGCAAGACCACCCTGGTGGATGCCATGTTGTGGCAGTCCGGCGCCTTCCGTGAGGGCTCCGACGTGGACAACCGCGTCATGGACTCGATGGACCTGGAGCGCGAAAAAGGCATCACCATCCTGGCCAAGAACACCGCGGTCAAGCACACCATTCGGGGCCAGGAAGTGGTGATCAACATCATCGACACCCCCGGCCACGCCGACTTCGGCGGTGAGGTCGAGCGCGGCCTGGAGATGGTCGACGGCGTGGTCCTGCTGGTCGACGCCTCCGAGGGTCCGCTGCCGCAGACCCGGTTCGTGCTGCGCAAGGCGCTGCAGAAGAAGCTGCCGATCATCCTGGTGATCAACAAGGTCGACCGTCCCGACGCCCGGATCCCCGAGGTCGTCGAGGAGACCTACGACCTGTTCCTCGACCTGGTCGACGACTCCAGCGACGACTCGATCCTGGAGTTCCCGGTCGTGTACGCCTCCGGCAAGGCGGGCCGGGCCTCCCTGGAGCAGCCCGAGAACGGCACCCTGCCGGCCGAGGAGAACCTGGACGCCCTGTTCGAGACGATCATGGACACCGTCCCGGCACCGCAGTACGAGGAGGGCGCGCCGCTGCAGGCGCACGTGACCAACCTGGACGCCTCCCCCTACCTGGGCCGGCTGGCGCTGTGCCGCATCGTCGCCGGCGAGGTGACCCGCGGGCAGACCGTCGCCTGGTGCCGCAAGGACGGCACGATCCAGAACGTGAAGCTGTCCGAACTGCTGATGACCGAGGCGCTGGAGCGCAAGCCGGCCGAGAAGGCCGGCCCCGGCGACATCATCGCGGTGGCCGGTATCCCGGACATCACGATCGGGGAAACCCTGTCCGATCCGGAGGATCCGCGCCCGCTGCCGCTGATCAGCGTCGACGAACCGTCGATCTCGATGACCATCGGCATCAACACCTCCCCGCTGGCCGGCAAGTCCGGCAAGAACCTCACCGCCCGCCTGGTCAAGGCCCGGTTGGACACCGAGCTGATCGGTAACGTCTCGATCAAGGTCGCCAACACCGACCGCCCCGACACCTGGGAGGTCCAGGGCCGCGGCGAACTGCAGCTGGCCGTCCTGGTGGAGATGATGCGCCGGGAGTCCTTCGAGCTGACCGTCGGCAAGCCGCAGGTGGTCACCAAGACCATCGACGGCAAGCTGCACGAGCCGGTGGAGAAGCTGACCATCGACATCCCCGAGGAATTCGTCGGGGCGGTCACCCAGATGCTCGGCACCCGCAAGTCCCGCCTGGAGACCATGGTCAACCACGGCACCGGCTGGGTCCGGATGGAATACATCGTCCCGGCCCGCGGCCTGATCGGGTTCCGTACCGAGTTCCTCACCGAGACCCGGGGTACCGGCCTGATGCACCACGTCTTCGAGACCTACGAGCCGTGGGCCGGCGAATTGCGTACCCGGCCCACCGGGTCGCTGGTCGCCGATCGCCAGGGCGTGGTCTCCTCCTACGCGCTGTTCAACCTGCAGGAGCGCGGCACGATGTTCGTCGGTCCCGGCGCCGAGGTGTACGAGGGCATGATCGTCGGGGAGAACTCCCGTCCCGACGACATGGATGTCAATCCGACCAAGGAGAAGAAGCTCACCAACGTCCGCTCGGCGACCGGGGACGAACTGGAGCGACTGATCCCGGCGAAGCTGCTCAACATGGAGCAGGCCCTGGAGTTCTGCCGCGAGGACGAGTGCCTCGAGGTGACCCCCACCGACGTCCGGATCCGCAAGGTCCATCTGTCGGCCGGCGAGCGGGCCCGGATGGCGCGCCGCGGCGGGCGCAGCTGAGCTCTCCCCCGCGACCAACGCCCGGCCCGCATCGGGTCGGGCGTTGGTACGATGACGTGTGCGCACCGTTCGCCGCCCGACCCCGCACCGCCGCCGGGTCGGCACCGTTGTCGGCCTGGTTGTTCTCGTCCTGATCCTGGCCCTGCTCGCCGTCTTCGGCTGGCAGCGTCCGATCCTGCTCACCGGCACCGGGTACGCCGCGCACAACGCCTGTGCCGTGAACCGGATCGCGGGCCGGCCCGACCCGGCGACCGATCTGCCGCCGAATCCCCTGGTGCCCTACCTGCGGATCGCCGGCACCGGCAATCCGACCACCGGGAGCCTGTTCGGTGCTCTGGCCCGACAGCATGCCTGGTACACCCCCGGATTCGGCTGTACGCTCGCCCCCACCCGCCCGGCGCTGGGAGCGGCCTCGGTGATCGACCCCGGCGCCAACCCGTTCACCAGTGCCCCGACCCCGGCACCGAACCCGGCCCTGACGGCCGCGCTGGGCCGCGCCTTCGGCGATGACCTGTCCGCCGCGGCGGCCAGCGAGCTGGGGACCCGCGCGGTGGTGATCGTGAAGAACGGCAGCCTGGTCGGCGAGCGGTACGCCGCCGGCTTCGATGCCCGGACCCCGCAGCTGGGCTGGTCGATGTCGAAGAGCGTGACCAGCCTGCTGACCGGCGTCCTGGTCGCCCGTGGCGAGATCGCGCTGAGCACCGATCACCTGCGACCCGAGTGGACCGACGAGCGCGCCGACATCACCGTGGAACAGCTGCTGCGGATGACCAGCGGGCTGCAGTGGGACGAGACCTACGACCTCGGCACCCCGATCACCCGGATGCTCTACCTGGAACCCGACATGGGTAGCTACGTGGCGTCCCTGCCGCCGGCCCACCGGCCGGGCACCCTCCAGCAGTACTCCAGCGGCAGCACCACCCTGCTGTGCGCCGTGCTCGCGCAGCGGACCGGCCTGGGTGCCGAGCTGCCCCGGCAGACGCTGCTGGGCCCGCTCGGGCTGTCCTCGGCGGTCTTCGAACCCGATGCCGCGGGCACCCCGGTCTGCTCCTCCTACCTGTGGATGACCCCGCGGGACTGGGCGGCGATCGGGCAGTTCGCGCTGCGCGACGGCGAATGGAACGGCCACCGGCTGCTGCCCGCGGACTGGATGCGGCAGAGCCTGACCGCCACCGCGGTCGGTGCGACCGACGATCCGGGCTATGCCCTGGGCTGGCGGACCAACATCCTCCCCGACGGCTCGCTGCGCTGGCCCGACCTGCCCGCCGACACCTACTGGGCCGCCGGGCATGACGGCCAGAAGGTGCTCATCGTGCCCTCCGAACAGCTCGTCGTGGTCCGGATGGGGTTCACCCCCGAGGCCGACGACGAGCCCTCCGAAGTGGCCCTGGTCCGGGACGCCATCGCGACGCTGCACTGAGGCACCCGGCTTCATGATCTGAGGTATGTTGCGCTCATGCCGAACGATCGCCCCGCGGGCCCGGCCCGGGAGCCGTTGGCGGTGATCCCGGTGGGCTCCACCGAGCAGCACGGGCCGCACCTGCCGACCACCACCGACACCCGGATCGCCGAAGCGGTCGCCGCCGCGCTGCCCGGCCGGGTACTGCCGGCGCTGGCGTACGGCTCCAGCGGGGAACACCAGGCCTTCGCCGGCACCGTGTCGATCGGTACGCCGGTGCTGACCTCAGTACTCACCGAACTGGGCCGCTCCCTCACACACTGGGCCGACCGGATCCTGTTCGTCAACGCCCACGGCGGCAACGTCGGCGCGCTCACCGACGCCACGGTCCTGCTGCGCCGCGAGGGACGCGATGCCGCCTGGTACGCCTGCCCCACCGCCGCCGACCCGACCGACCTGCATGCCGGGCTGGGCGAGACCGAGCTGATGCTGGCGATCGAGCCGGCCTCGGTCGACCGGGCCGCCGCCGAGGCCGGACCCCGCCGGCCGCTGGCCGAACTCCTGCCGCGGCTGCGGGCCGGCGGGATGGCCGCGGTGAGCGCCAGCGGCGTACTCGGTGACCCGCGCGGAGCCGATCCCGACCGAGGCGCGCGCCGGCTCGCCGCGCTGATCGCCGCGGCCGCGGCCGCGGTGGCCCGCTGGGAACCCGACAACCGGGGCCGGCTGCGATGATCACCGCGCCACCCGCCCTGCCCGTCGGCACCCGGATCCGGCTGCGACCGGGTCGGCTGCGGCGACTGCAACCCGGCGCGGACGGTCCCCGGCTGCAGCTCTACGGCGGCGACCCGATGGCTCTGCTCACCCTGCCCGCCGCGGTGACCGCGGCGCTGCTGCCCACGATGTCCGGCCTGCGCGGCGGCACCCTCGAGGTCACCGACCCGGCCACCGCGCAGATCGCCCGGCTGCTGCTGGACCGGGACCTGGCCACCGTCGCCCCCGCCGCACCGACCACCGTCGCGGCGGCTCGGGTTAGCGTGGTCATCCCGGTCAAGGACGACCCCCGGCTGACCCGGCTGCTGACCGCACTGGCCGCCGAACACCCCGACCTGCCGGTGATCGTGGTCGACGACGGCTCCCGGACCCCGGTCCGCGACCCGCGGGCCCGGGTGCTGCGGCATGACCGCCCCCGCGGCCCGGCCGCCGCCCGGAACGCCGGCATCGCCGCCTGCACCACCGAGTGGGTGGCGCTGCTGGATGCCGACACGGTCCCGGAACCGGGCTGGCTGGAGCCCCTGCTGGCCCTCGCCGCGGACCCGCAACTGGCCGCGGTCGCGCCCCGGATCGTGGCCCACGCCCCCGGCGGTGGTCTGCTCAGCCGCTACGAGACCCATCATTCCGCCCTGGACATGGGGCCGACCGGCGGCGTCGTGGGGCCCGGCGGGCAGCGCAGCTACGTCCCGACCGCCGCCCTGCTGCTGCGCCGCATCCCCGGCCTCCGGTTCGCCGAGGACCTGCAGGTCGGCGAGGACGTGGACCTGTGCTGGCGGCTGCACGCGGCCGGCTGGCGGATCCGCTACGAGCCCGGGGCCCGGGTCGGACACGATCACCGGGTCCGGTTCGGCGCCTGGGCCCGCCGCCGCTTCGACTACGGCACCTCCGCCGGGGCACTGGCCCAGCGCCACGGCGCGACCATGGCACCGCTGGTCTGGTCGCCGTTCAGTGCCCTGGTCGCCCTCGGCGTGTGGTCGGGGTCCCCGCTGGGCCTGCTCGTCGCGGCGGGGGCGGCCGGCTGGCTGTGGTCGGGCCTGCGGCGCCGGGTCGGCGGGGAACTGGCCACCGAGATGACCCGCTACGCCGCGCAGCAGTCCCTGGTCCGCGGTACCGAGGCCGTGCTGCGTTCGTACGCCCCACTGGCCCTGGTCGCGTCGGCGCTGAGTCCGGCGGTCGCGGCCCGGGTCCTGCTCGCCTCGATCCTGCAGGCCGGCGCCGGGTGGACCCGGCACCGGGACCCGGTCGCCGCCCTGGCCGCGGTCGGGCTGCGCCGCGTCGATGATCTCTGCTACGCCGCCGGGGTGTGGACCGCGGCGTGGCGGACCCGGTCCTGGACCCCGGTACGCCCGGTCCGCACCGGGCTGCACCGGCGACGGAACCGCTGATGGCGCCGACCGCCGACGTGCTGGTGGTCGGCGCCGGGTCGGCCGGCTGCGTACTCGCCCACCGGCTGGCCGCGGAGGGCCGCCGGGTGCGCCTGGTGGAGGCCGGGGGTCGTGGCGTACCCCGCCGCGCCGACCGGCTCCCGCTGACCCCACCGTGGGCCCGCAGCTATCCCGCCGAGCTCGGCACCGGCGGGCAGGTCCGGATCTGGCGCGGGGCCACCCTCGGCGGCTCCGGCGCGGTCAACGGCTGCTACCTGCTGCCCCCCACCGATGCCGCCGGCTGGCCGTGGCCGGACCCGGTGCTGGCCGCCGCCGTCGACCGGGTGTGGGCGCGGTTCGATCCGGAGGTCGCACCCGATCCGGACATCCGGGCCTGGCTGGCGTCCTGCGGGGTGCCGCCGACCCCGGTGCCGCTGAGTATGCATGCCGGGCAGCGGATCAGTGCGGCCGACGCGTACCCGCTGACCAGGGTCGCGCTGCACACCGACACGAGCGTGACCCACCTGCTGCGGCAGGCGGACCGGGTCACCGGCGTGGCGCTGGCCGACGGCAGCGAATGGCGCGCCGGCGAGGTCGCCCTGGCCGCCGGGACGATCGGCACGCTGAGCCTGTTGGCCCGGTCCGGACTGATCACCGAGGCGGTGGGGCTGGTCGAACATCCGGAGTTGCTGTTCGACTCCCCCGCCCCGGCCGGGGCGCCCGACCCGGCCGCGGTGCCCGGCCCGCTGCTGGCCACCGTCGCGCACCGCGAGGTTCCTCATCCGGGCCTGGGGACCGCCTGCCTCGAGGTGCGCCCGTACGCCCGGCCCTTCGGCGCGGTGATCCCCGGCGCGGGCGGCCCGCCGACCCCGCAACTGGGGCTGGCCCTGATGGGCACCACCTCCCGCGGGCGGCTGCACCTGGACCCCGCCGGCGCCGCGGTGATCGACCTCGGCCTGCTCACCGATCCCGGGGACCGCCGCGCCCTCGCCGCCGCCACCGAGTGGGCCCGCGACGTGCTGGGCGTACGCGGACCGGGGGTGCCGGCCACCTCCCAACACCTGTCCGGCGGCGCCGAGCTGGGCGTCCGCTGCGACCCGTCCGGCCGGTGGTCCGGCGTACGGGGACTGCGGATCGTGGACGGGGCCGCACTGCCCGGCCAGCGCCGGCGCGGACCGCACGCGGCCATCCTGGCGCTGGCCGACGAACTGGCTCGGCGCTGGGACCAGTGAGCCTGCTGAGACGGCCGAGACAGCTGTGACGGACGGGGTTCGATGAGCATCTGCTCAGCACCTCAACGATTGGGCCGCGATCGCCGGCAGGGATTTTCACCAGCGAACAATCGTGGTTACGCTGAGCGCGCCGTGGTCCGAGGATGGGCATGGTACGTCATCGAACAACCCTAGGAGCGGTATGAAACGCACAGTTTCGGCGCTGGTGGGAGTGACCGCGGCATCGCTGCTGCTGTCGGTCCCCGGTCTGGCATCCGCGGCCCCCACGCCGACGCCCACCCCGAGCGCCACCCCGGTGGCGACCGCCGCCCCGACCGCCCCGACCCCGGGCGCTGCGACCCCGGGCGCCCCGACCCCGGCCGCCCCGACGCCGACCCGGACCCCGGCGATCACCACGCCGCCGGCCCCGGCCAGCCCTAGCACCCCGGCCACGCCCACCCCGGCGCCGACCCCCTCGGCGAGCGCGCAGGCGATCGAGGTCAAGGGCGCGATCAAGGAGGTCTGGGACCGCAATGGCGGCGCCGCCGGCCCGCTGGGCCAGCCCGTGGCCGCGGAGTTCCAGGGCGCCCAGAGTGCCTGGCTGCAGCAGTTCACCGGCGGCTGGATCGTGTGGACGCCCGGGATCGGTGGCTACACCGTCCGTGGCGGTCTGCTCGGCGGCTGGCTCGCCCAGGGCCGCGACGCCGGCCCGCTCGGCGTCCCCACCGGTGAGGGCGTCCAGGCCGGTCGCGGCTCGTGGACCCAGTCCTTCTCCGGCGGCCGCCTCTACTGGATCTCCGGCAGCCGCGCCTACGCGGTGCGCGGCGCGATCCTGGGGGTCTACCAGGACTCCGGCTGGGAGAACGGCACCCTCGGCCTGCCCGTCGGCAACGAGTACGCCAGCGCCAACGGCTCGATCGTGCAGAATTTCGAGTTCGGCAAGGTCGTGTGGAGCAGCAACACCGGCGCCTTCATCGTGAAGGGGGCGCTGCGGGTCGGTTACGACGACGCCGGCGCCGAGGGCGGCGCGCTGGGGCTGCCGGTCGGCAACGAGTTCGCCGTCAACGGCGGCTGGGTGCAGAACTTCCAGTACGGCAACGTGATGTACCACCCGGCCCACGGGGTGCACACCATCAAGGGTGCGCTCCAGGACGCCTACGGCGCGCGCGGCTGGGAGGGCGGCTTCCTCGGCTGGCCCACCGGCAACGAGTACGCCTCGGCCGGCGGTTACCTCCAGCAGTTCGAGAACGGCCAGTTGATGTGGCACCCGGCCACCGGTGCCTTCGCCGTCAACGGCGGCATCCTCGGGGCGTACGCCAAGTACAACTGGGAGGTCGGCGACCTCGGGTTCCCGACCCGGGACGCTTTCCAGGGCCGCAACGGCACCTGGATCCAGCACTTCCAGGGCGGCCAGATCTTCTGGACCCCCGGCGTCGGCGGCTACCGGATCAGCGGTGGCATCATGGGCGCCTACGCCCGCAACGGCTGGGAGGCCGGCTCCCTGGGCGCACCCGCGGGCGATGCCTTCCAGGGCGGGCAGGGCTCCTGGATCCAGCACTTCCAGGGCGGGCAGATCTTCTGGGCCTCCGGCGTGGGCGGCTACAAGGTGCAGAACGCGATGCTCGCGGTCTATGACAACCTCGGCTGGGAGAACGGCCCGCTCGGCCTGCCGGTGGAGGACGAGCGTCCGGGCGTCCAGGGCACCTGGATCCAGGCGTTCCAGGGCGGCCAGACGTTCTGGAACCCGAACACCGGCGGGTACGCCGTGCGCGGCGCCCTGCTGCAGGAGTACGGCCGCCAGGGCTGGGAGGCCGGTCAGCTCGGCGCCCCGGCCAGCAACGAGTACGAGGTCAGCGGCGGCTGGTCGCAGGACTTCCAGTACGGCCGGCTGAACTACATCAACGGCTCGTTCAGCATCACCTGGCCCGGCCCGGATGTGGACGCCCGGTGCCGCTACGGCCGCGTGATGTGCATCTCCAAGGCGGACAAGAAGTTGCGCTGGATGATCGACGGTCAGGTGCTGCTGACCATGGATGCCCGCTTCGGGGTCGACGCGACCCCGACCCGCGAGGGTGAGTACAAGGTCTTCTCCAAGGTCCGCGACGAGATCTCCTGGATGTACGGCAACACCCCGATGCCGTTCGCGATGTACTTCTCCGGCGGGCAGGCCGTGCACTACTCCTACGACTTCGCCGCTCGCGGCCAGGTCGGCGGTTCGCACGGTTGTGTCAACATTCGCGACTGGAACGGGATCCAGTGGCTGTACGACACCCAGGTGAAGCTCGGCGATCGGGTCGTCGTCTACTGGTGACCCGGCCCGGCTGAGTCCGGAGAAAACACACAACCGCCGCCCGGAATCGGGCGGCGGTTGTGTCGTCGTTGCGGGCCGGTTCAGGCCTTGCCGGCGTCCCCTGCGGGCTTGTCGGCGGCCGGCTTCTCGGCAGCGGGCTTCTCGGCAGCGGGCTCGTCGACGATGGTGGCCTCGGTGACGTGGGCCTCCTCCAGCTCGTCCTCCATCAGGTCGGAGTTGGTGGTCTCGGCATCGGAGGCCGGGTCGACCACATCGGCGTACGCCTCGTGGGCGGCGGCGTCACCGTCCTCCGGCTTCGCCTTGCGGACCCCGGTGGCCTGGGCGCGCAGGTCGTTGATCCGCTCCTGACCGCGGGCGGCCATCTCCTCGAAGTTGAGCCCGAACTCGCGGATCAGCGTGTCGACCTGCTTCTGCAGGGCCTCCGGCAGCTGTCGGGCCAGGCTCGGCGCATCGAGGACCATGTCCTTGGCCTGGCTGAACTGCTCCTCACGCTTGGCCTTACGCTCGCGGGCCTCCTCGGTCTTGGCCTCGGTGTACTCCCGGACCCGCTCGGCAACCACATCGGTGACCCCGGCGGCGGCGTACAGGGCCTTGAGGGTGGCGTCCAACACCTGCTGGCCCGGATCGTTCTTGTCGTTGGCGTTCATCACATCTCCTGGTCGATCGTCCTGGGGTGTTCCACCCTGAGTCTAGGGGCGGTCCGATCGCGGCACCGAAGCGGTGATCACCGAACCGTCCTGCCGTCGTCCGCCGACCAGCGGACTGCGCCCGACATCGCCGTGGCGCCGGGGTCCCTGCCCGTCCAGGGGCACGCTGATCGGGATGCCCGGGCGGACCCGGACCCCCTCCCCACGGACCTCCACATAGGTGCTCACCCCTTCCTCGACGGTGAACTCGATCCGGTCCTGGCTGAGCACCACCTTGAGCAGGGTCTCGCGCAGGGTGATCCGGAAGATCAGCGACTCCCACGCGGCCGGCAGTCGCGGATCGAAGGTGATCCGGCCGTCGTAGTCGCGCATTCCGCCGAAGCCGTACACCAGCGCCGACCACACCCCGCCGGTCGAGGCGACGTGCACCCCGTCGGAGGTGTTCGCGTGCCGGTCGTCCAGATCGACGAACAGGCCGGTGTAGAAGTAGCGCAGGGCCATCTCGTGGTACCCCACCTCGGCGGCCATGATCGACTGGACCACCGCGGACAGGGTCGAGTCGCCGGTGGTGATCGGGTCGTAGTACTCGAAGTCGGCCAGCTTCTGCTCACTGGTGAACTTGTCCCCCTGCAGGAACAGTGCCAGCACCACATCGGCCTGCTTCAGCACCTGGAAGCGGTACAGCACCAGCGGGTGGTAGTGCAGCAGCAGCGGGCGCAGTTCCTCGGGGGTGTGCTCGAGATCCCAGACCTCCCGCTCCAGGAAGTGCGCATCCTGCGGATGCACCCGCAGCCGTTCGTCGAAGGGGATCGCCATCGCCTCGGCACAGCGTTCCCACTCCTCCACCTCGTCCTCGCCCAGTTGCAGCCGGGTGGCCATCCGCAGATAGCCGTGCGGGTTCGACTCGCGCAGGTGCCGGACCGATTTGGCGGCCTTGGCCAGGTTGAACCGGGCCATCACATTGGTGAACAGGTTGTCGTTGACCACGGTGGTGTACTCATCGGGTCCGGTCACCGAATGGATGTGGAACTGTTCGTCCCCGTGGCCGCGCCAGAACCCCAGGTCGGCCCACATCCGCGCGGTCTCCACCAGGATGTCGACGCCCTCGTCGAGCAGGAACTCGGTGTCCCCGGAGGCGTTCACGTACTTGTCCAGGGCGTAGGCCACGTCGGCGTCGATGTGGTACTGCGCGGTGCCGGCGGCGTAGTAGGCCGAGGCCTCCTCCCCGTTGATGGTGCGCCACGGGAACAGCGCCCCCTGGGTGGCGACCTCGAGCGCGCGACGGCGGGCGGCGTCCAGCATCGAGTAGCGGAACCGGATCGCCGAGCGGGCCGCCTGCGGCAGCACGTAGGTCAGGAACGGAATCACATAGATCTCGGTGTCCCAGAAGTAGTGCCCGGAGTAGCCCGACCCGGTGACCCCCTTGGCGGCAATGCCCTGCACCTCGGCGCGGGCGGCGGCCTGGACCACCTGGAACAGGTTCCAGCGGATCGCCTGCTGCACCTCGGGCCGGCCGGGCAGCTCGACGTCGGCCCGGTGCCAGAAGTCGGCCAGCCAGGCCTTCTGCTGGTCGAAGATGTGCTCGGCGCCCTCGCGGGCCGCGCGATCGAGCGTACGCCGGCACCGGTCGGCGAGCTCGCGGACCGGCACCCCGCGGGAGGTGTGGATCGCCACGGCCTTCTCCAGGTGGATCGGCTCCCCCTGCCGGCCACTGATCGTGTACACCTGCTTGCCCGCATCGGCCTCCACCGAGGTGCTGGTGGTGTACTCGCACGCCGTGGTCAGCGTGTGGTCGACCGCGGCGGCGAGGGTCATCCGCGAGTCGTGGCAGCGATAGCCGAGCACCAGACGCCCGTCCCCGGCCCACTGCAGTTGCGGATCCAGCACCCGACGCTCGAAGGCGTACCCCTTGCGCGGGTCGGCGCCGCGGGCGGTGGCGTAGTCGTCGCGACCGTCCTGCCGGTTGATCAGCTGGGAGGAGATGACGATCGGGGCATCCCCGTCCAGCAGCATCACATCGAAGGTCATCAGCGCGAGGTGGCGCTGGGTCAGCGACACCAACCGCGTGGTGTTGACCTGGACCCGCTTGCCGGCCGAGGTACGCCAGATCAGCCGGCGGCGCAGTACCCCCTCGCGAAAGTCCAGGGAGCGCTCGAACATTTCGATGTCGGCCATGGTCAGGGTCAGCGGTTCGTCGTCGACGTAGATCTTGATCGTCTTCGGATCGGGCACGTTCACCAGGGTCTGGCCGACCTGGGCGAAACCGTAGGCCTCCTCGGCATGCCGGATCGGCCAGGTCTCGTGGAAGCCGTTCACATAGGTCCCGTGGGTGTGCGCCGGACGCCCCTCCTCGGGGTTGCCGCGCATCCCGATGTAGCCGTTGGCGACCGCGAACAGGGTCTCGGTCTTGCCGGCATCGCGGGGGTCCAGCGCGGTCTCCACCAGGCGCCAGGGGTCGACCGGGAAGCGGGTGCGATCCATCGGATCCTCCGCGGTGTCCATCGCGTGCCGCGTCGTCGGGCCGGACTTGCCGGAGCTCGCGAAGGCCCAGGGATCGGTGTTCATGCCGCACCTGCGATCAGCTCGTCGAGTTCGGTGACGATCACCTGCGCGCCGGCCGCGCGGAGCCGGTCGGCGCCGGTGCCGCGATCCACCCCGACCACCAGGCCGAAATCGCCGGCGGCGCCGGCCCGGACGCCGGATTCGGCGTCCTCCAGCACCACGCAGGTGCGGGTCGGGACCCCGAGCCGGTCGGCGGCGTAGGTGAAGGTGTCGGGGGCGGGTTTGCCCGGCAGTCCCAGTTCGGCGGCCACCACGCCGTCCACGATCACCCCGAAGCGATCGAGCAGCCCGGCGGCGGTGAGCACCGCGCGGGCGTTCTTGGAGGAGGAGACCACCGCCAGGGCGGTACCGCGCTCGGCCAGGTGGTCCAGCAGACGTACCGAGCCCGGGTACGGCGCGATCCCCTCCGCGGCGAGCACCGCGTTGAAGGCCTCGTTCTTGCGATTGCCGAGCCCGCACACGGTTTCTGCGGTCGGCGGGTCGCTCGGGTCCCCGTAGGGCAGCTCGATGCCGCGCGCGGTCAGGAACGACTGCACCCCGACGTAGCGGGGTTTGCCGTCGACGTAGCGGAAGTAGTCCTCGTCGGTGTACGGCGGCTGGTCGTCGCCGCGGCCGGCGAGAAAGGCGTTGAACATCCGCGACCAGGCGTGCATGTGCACCACGGCGGTCGGGGTGAGCACTCCGTCGAGATCGAACAATGCTGCGGCGTAGCTGTCCCAGTTCACCCTTCGACCCTAGCGGAGGAGGGAAGCCGAACCTCAGCTGTACGCGGTGAGTCCGTCCACCGCGCCGGCGGCCAACCGAACTTCACCGACCGGTCGCCCGTGCCCCAGCACCGGCTCACTGGCCTGCGCGGCCAGCACATCCGCACGGATCCCGAGCCGGCGCAGCACCGCCGACATGACCACCGAGCAGGCCCGCTCGGAGCCGTCGTCGATCTTGACCACGATCCCGCGACCGTCGGGCAGGCCGACCGCGTACACCGCCTCGGCGCCGATCTTGCAGATGATCCCGGGCACCCCGCGGTGCAGGGCGTACTCCGCGCGGCGGGTGCCGGAGACCCACTGCGGGAACTGCCGGTACGCCCGGGCGACGGCCGCGGCCGGCCCGTCGGCGGCGACCGCGATCCGGGCATAGGCCCGGGCCAGAGCGATCGGGGTCAGCGCCCACAGCGGGGCGCCGCAGCCGTCGACGGTCCCGGCCTGCGGGGGCTCCCCGGTGAGGTCGGCGATCGTGTCGTGGATCGCCTGCTGCAACGGGTGTTCGGGATCGAGATAGTTCGTGGTGGACCACTTGTTGCGGATGCAGGTCCGCAGCATCGCGGCGTGTTTGCCCGAACAGTTCATCGTGATCGGGGCGGGACCGTGCCCGGCCCGGATCCAGGCGTCGCGGGCCGCGTCGTCGAGCGGGTAGCCGGGGGTGTTCTGCAGCCGGTCGACGCCCAGGCTGCAGCCGGCCAGGATCGTCTGGACCCCTTCGAGGTGGAAGTCCTCCCCGGAATGGGAGGCCGCGGCCAGGGCGAGCAGTTCGCCGGTCAGGTCCAGACCGCTGCGCAGCATCGCCACCGCCTGCATCGGCTTGCTCGCCGAGCGGGGATAGATCAACTCCTCGATCGCCCCGATCCCGGCCACCGCGTCGTGCGGGCCGACCACCGCGACCCGGCCCCGGTGCACCGACTCGACCAGGTCGCCGCGGACCACCTCGACCAGCACCGGATTCGCCCCGGCAGCGCTCACAGCCGGGCCTTCACGTGCAGGCCGACCTCGGGATCGACCAGGACCTCCTGGGCGGCGGCGATCTCACCGATCGCGAACTCGGCGTCGGTGGGTACGCCCCGTTTCACCAGGCCGAGCGCGATCGGGCCGAGCTCGTGGTGCCGGGCGCTGGAGCCGACGAAGCCGACCTCGCGGCCGTCCCGGGTCAGCGCGGCCCCCACCGGCGGGAGGGCGTCGACCGATCCGTCCAGGTGCAGCAGCACCAGCCGCCGCGGCGGGCGCCCCAGCGTGTGCACCCGGCCGACGGTCTCCTGGCCCGGATAGCAGCCCTTGGCCAGGTGGACGCCGGGCAGCCCCAGCTCGTTGGGGATGGTCCGGTGGTCGGTGTCCGGGCCGATCCGCGGTACGCCGGCGGCGATCCGCAGCGCCTCGTAGGCCCACATGCCGGCCGGCTCGATCCCGGCCAGGAAGGAGTCCAGGTGCTCCCGCGGAACGAACGACTCGTGCCCACCGAGGGTGTCGGCGGCGCTGCGGGTGACCCGACCCTGCGGCCCCGGGCCGGGCCGCCAGACCACCGCCAACTCGGCGGTCCGGGCGAGGACCTCGACCCGGGCCCGGAAGATCATCCGCTGCAGGAACTGCAGCAGCGCCTCCCCGGCGCCGGGTTCGGTATGGACCCAGAAGACCTCACCGTCATCGACGCCGTACAGGACGTGATTGATGTGTCCCTGCGGGGACAGGATCAGGGCGGTGGTCCCGACCCCGGGCGCCAGGTCGTCCAGCTTCTGGGTGGTGATCTGGTTCAGCCAGGTGAGCCGGTCGGGTCCGGAGACCGACAGCACGTCGCGATGGCCCAGGTTGACCGCGCCGGCACCGGATTCCAGCAGCCGCTGCTCGGCGACCGGGTTGCCGTAGTGCCAGACCGCCCCGGTGTCGGGGCCCTCGGTGAGGACGACCGCACTCATCGCCGGGTCAACTCCCCGGTCAGGTAGGGCTGCAGGTCGATGCCCTGATCGGCCCGGTCGTAGGCGTACATCAGCTTGCCCTGGACATAGCCGTACAGCCGGTGTCCGGCAGTGTGGGTCCCGTCGGTGATCGCGGCGTCGGTGGTCAGTTCCACCTTGGTCGCCAGCTCCCCACCGGCCGGGGACTGCAGGCCGGTGATCGAGCCGTACCAGGTCTGGGCGACACCGGCGGGATTGGTCAGCACGACCTTGACCTCGTTCTTCTCCCCCGGGATCCAGAACCCGGTCTCCATGAACACCGGCGCGCCGGGCTGGCCGTCGGCGTCGGCGTACGCCTGCAGCAGGTAGTGCAGGTAGGGCTCACCGTTGTGGGAGAAGTCGATCTGCTGCAGCACGGGCTGGTCGGGCTGGTCGTGCCACTGGGTCTGCCCGAACCCCTCCCAATGCCCGATCAGCCAGGCCAGGCCCTTCAGGGCCGGGTGCATCCCCTCGGGAAACGCATAGTCGAGGGTGCTGGGGTCAGTGGTCATTGCTGGAGTTCCTGTTCTTCGCGTCGTCGGCCGACAGATCGCGGGTGATCTCGTCGGCGCCGGAGGTCCGGTCCCCGGGGTGATTGTCCTCGGGGTCCGCGGTCACCGGCCGACCCGCCACCAGGGCGGGCGGCGCGCCGACAGCGGGCCCGGCGAGAACCAACGGTCCGGAACGCCCGGCAAGGGCCGGTGGGCGACGGGCCAGGGCCCGGCCCACCCACCACAGCGCCCCGGCCCCGACCACCGCCGGGGCAGCCACCAGAAGACCGGTCAAGAAGTCGAACGCCGTGAGCATCGCGATCATTCCCCCAGCCTAACCAGGCCGCCGCGGCGGGCCTCGGCTTTGTCCGGGCGTGGTGCCGGACCCACCGGGGCACCTCTACAGTGACCGGGTGCGAGTTGTGGTGCAACGGGCCAGTGCGGCGACGGTGCGGGTGGCGGGGGAGGTCGTCGGGGCGCTGCCCGGGCCCGGCCTGGTGGTGCTGGTCGGCGTCACCCACACCGATACCCCGGCGGTCGCGGCGAAACTGGCCGACAAGGTCTGGCGGTTGCGGATCCTGGCCGAGGAGCGCTCGGCCAGCGATCTCAACGCTCCCCTGCTGGTGGTCTCCCAGTTCACCCTGTACGCCGACACCCGCAAGGGCCGGCGACCCAGTTGGAGCGCGGCGGCCCCCGGCCCGGTCAGCGAACCGCTGGTGGCGGCCTTCGTCGCCGCCCTGCGCGCGGCCGGGGCCACGGTGGAGACCGGGCGGTTCGGGGCCGAGATGGCCGTCGAACTGGTCAACGACGGCCCGGTGACCCTGATTCTGGACGCCGACGCCGAGCCTGCTCCGCCGAAACCTCCGGCTGCCGATTAAAGTGGGCCCGCACAAGTTCGGCGGAAGGGGTGACCATGACCCAGGTGTTGTTGCTCACACCGCAGGTGGGCGGGTCGGAGAACTCCGCCGACATCCTGCCGTCACTGGGTCTGCTGACCCACCAGATCCGGGTTGCCGCGCTGGAGCCGGAGAGTCTGCTGAACTCCGACGCCTCGATCCTGCTGCTGGACGGGCGTACCGACCTGGTCGGGGTGCGCAACTTCTGCCGGACGCTGACCGCCCTGGGCAACCAGATCCCGACCCTGGTGGTGCTCACCGAGGGCGGGCTGACCGCGCTGTCCCCGGCCTGGGAACTGAGTGATTTCGTCCTGGTCACCGCCGGGCCGGCCGAGGTGGATGCCCGGCTGCGGATGGTGGTGCGCGAATCCGGGCGGGAACTGATCGCCGCCGGGGGCGTGGAGATCGACGAGGAGGCGTACGTGGCCCGGCTGGACGGTCGGGCGCTGGACCTCACCTACACCGAATTCGAACTGCTGAAGTTCCTGGCCCAGCACCCGAACAAGGTGTTCAGCCGGGAGCAGCTGCTCTCCGACGTGTGGGGCTGGGACTATTTCGGCGGGACCCGGACCGTGGACGTCCATGTCCGCCGACTCCGGGCGAAACTGGGTGAGGCGGACTCCCTGATCGGGACCGTGCGCAACGTCGGTTATCGATTCGTCCCACGCAGCTGAGTGCCCAGTGTCCCCTCAGTAGGGGACACCATTCTCGGCCCGCTTTCAACACGGGCCCGCGGCGGGCGGTTACGGTATGCCCATGTCGCTGAGCACCGAAGTCGTCGCAGCCCTCACCCCCGAGCAATATCGCGACGTGCTCCGGCTCACCGAAGCGGCCGAACTGAGCGACGGCAAGGCCCCGTTCAACGAGGCCGCCCTGCTGGATCTGCAGCGCCGCGAGGGCGTGGACGGGCTGGCGCTGATGCTGGCCTACGAGGGCCCCACCCTGGTCGGCTTCGCCCACGTGGATTCCCGGTTCAACGGCGTTGACCTGCAACTCGCGGTGGACCCGGCACACCGGCGGCACCGGGTGGCCCGGACGATGCTGGGCGAGCTGGGACTGGACGCCACCGACCCGGACCACCGCGGCCGCCTGCAGTCGGGCATCGAGCTCAGCGTGTGGTCCTTCGGCGATCTGCCGCCGGCCCGCGCCTGGGCCCGCGCCGACGGCTTCCGCAAGGTGCGCGAGTTGCTGGTGATGGGTCGCGAGCTGACCGACGACATCCCCGAGCCGGACCTGGGCGAGGTCACCCTGCGAGCCTTCCGGGACTCCGACGCCGCGGACTGGATCCGGGTGAACGCGCGGGCCTTCGCCCATCACCCCGAGCAGGGGGCGATCACCCTGGACGACCTGCACGCCCGGATGCACGAGGACTGGTTCGACCCCGCGGACTTCCTGGTGGCGACCACCCAGGTGGCCGGTCGGGAACAACTGATCGGGTATCACTGGACCAAGCGGCACTCCCCGACCCTGGGCGAGGTCTATGTGATCGGCGTGGACCCCGATCACGCCGGTGCGGGGCTGGGCCGCAAACTGCTGCACGCCGGCCTGCGCCACCTGCGTTCGCGCGGCAGCGAACGGGTCATCCTCTATGTCGAGGCCGATCAGGAGTACGTGGTCCGGCTCTATGAGAGCACCGGTTTCGACGTCATCAACCGGGACGTCAAGTATGTGGCCCCGCCATTAGGAGGGGTAGCGACCGCCGAGTAGCATGGGCGGCGCCGACGCACCGCTACCCGGTGCCGAGAAACGGAGCCCGCGCAGCCCATGGACCAGACGTCCCCTTCCCCTCTCCCGGACGCCCACCCCGACGCCACGGTGGACGCCGACGGCACGGTGGACGCCGACGGCACGGTGCGACCCAACGGCAAGGTGCGACCCAACGGCAAGACCCACCCCAGCGGGAAGGCCCACCCCAGCGGGAAGGCCAAGCAGATTGTCGCCGCCGGCGCGGTCGTGCTGCGTCCGAGCACCACCGGGATGGAGGTGTTGCTGGTCCACCGCCCCCATCTGGCGGACTGGTCGCTGCCCAAGGGCAAACTCGACCGGGGCGAATCGCTGCCGGCCTGCGCGGTGCGGGAGGTGCTGGAGGAAACCGGCGTCGCGATCCGGCTGACCGCTCGGCTGCAGGATGTGCACTATCCCACCGACCGCGGCCCGAAGGTCGTGCACTGGTGGCGGGGCGTCCCGGTGGATCCGGCGCACACCGAACCGCGACCGCAGGACGGGGAGGTCGATGAGGTGGTGTGGCTCCCGATCGAGGAAGCGCTCACCCGGTTCTCCTATCCCAATGACGCCGACGTGCTGCGCGAGGCGCTCGACCGCGTGACGGCCCCGGGCACCGTCGTGGTGGTGCGTCATGTCAAGGCGGTGGCCCGGGCGGACTGGTCCGAGGCTGACCCGCTGCGGCCGCTGACCGAGGCCGGCTGGGCCGACACCGAACCGCTGGCCGACGCCCTTGCCGCGTTCGGCGTGGACGAGGTCATCAGCTCCAGTTCCACCCGCTGCGTCCAGACGGTGACGCCGTACGCCACCCGGATCGGCCGACCGGCCACGCAGGATTCCCGGCTGAGCGAGGAGTCCGCCGACCAGGACCCCACCCTGCCCCAGCGCGCCACCCGGGCGATCGCCCAGCGCGCCATCGCCGAGGGCACGGTGCTGGCGGTGTGCAGCCACCGACCGGTCCTGCCGCTGATCACCGCCGCGCTGGACGCGGGCGATGTCCGGTTGGGGCTGGGCGAGGTGCTCGTGGTGCGGCTGGGCGCCGACGCCCGCGCGATCGATGTGGCGGGTCCGTACGCGCTGCATCCACGCCCGCCGAAGAACTGAGCCCGGTTTTGCCCTCTATTCCCAGGGGGCATATCCTGTCGACCAGGTCGACGACTCGGTTTCCGGAAGGTTACGAGAAAACTGTGTCGGCGCAGATCAACGGAGATCCATCACATCGCCTACATACCGGACCCAGTCACCAATTGTTGGTTGACTGCGAGTCTCACCTCGTCCTGACGGTCGGCCACCATAACGAATGCGGCACGATCGGATGTCGTCGACGACACTTACTGTTCACCTGTGGTTCATCTTTCCGGACAAACCGCTTTACGGGCTTCCCCTAGATTCACCGCCGTGGGCCGGATGGCCTCCGTTCATAACCACTACTTTTCCCATGGGGGGATTTCCGTGAAGAAGCTGCGTCTCGGCGTCTCGATCGCCGCAGTGCTGGCCCTCGGCCTGACTGCTTGCGCCAGCAACAACCCGACCGGCTCCGGCACCGCTTCGCAGGCTCCGCAGCAGCAGCAGCTGTCCGGCACCTTGAACGGTGGCGGCGCGTCGTCGCAGGAAGCCGCGATGACCGCTTGGATCGACGCCTACCGCGCCATCCAGCCGAATGTGAACGTGCAGTACAACCCGGTGGGCTCCGGCTCCGGCCGTAAGGGCTTCATCGCCGGCCAGTACTCCTTCGCCGGCTCCGACGCCGCCCTGAAGGACGACGAGAAGCAGCAGGCCCAGCAGCAGTGTGGCCCCGATGGCGCGTTCCAGATCCCGGCGTACATCTCGCCGATCGCGGTCGCCTACAACCTGCCCGGCATCGACGGCCACCTGCAGATGGACGCCAACACCATTGCCGACATCTTCAACAAGAAGATCACCAAGTGGAACGATCCGAAGATCGCCTCGCAGAACCAGGGCAAGAACCTGCCCGACCTGGCCATCATCACCGTGCATCGCTCCGACGACTCGGGCACCACCGAGAACTTCACCGACTACCTCTCCGTCGCGGCGAAGGATTCGTGGAGCTACGGCAAGGTGCAGACCTGGCCGAAGGAGATCACCGCGGAGAACGCCCAGGGCACCTCCGGTGTGGTCAACCTGGTCAAGCAGCGTGAGGGTGCCATCACCTACGCCGACGCCTCCGCCATCACCGGCCTGGGCAGCGTCGCGGTCAAGGTCGGCGACGCCTACGTGCCGTTCTCCGAAGAGGCTGCCGCCAAGGCCGTCGAGACCGCGCAGCGCGTCGGGACCGGCAACGACATGGCGGTCAAGCTGGATCGCGCCACCACCCAGGCCGGCGTCTACCCGGTCGTGCTGGTCTCCTACCACATCTACTGCTCCTCCTACAAGGACCAGGCCACCGTGGACCTGATCAAGTCCTTCGGCGAGTACGTCGTCTCCGACCAGGGCCAGAAGGCCGCCGCCTCCGCCGCCGGCAACGCTCCGCTGAGCGCCGCCATGCAGGCCGAGGCCAAGAAGTCGATCGAGTCGATCAAGGTTCAGTGACACTCACTCCCTGAGTAACAAAGCCTTGGAACGCCCGTCGTACCCAATTGCAGGGTCCGGCGGGCGTTCCGGGTTCCTCGCTCACCCGTCCATCCATTCGCAAGGATTGAGCTATGTCACAAGTTCAAACCGGGCCCGCCCAGGCGGGGCCCAGTCAATCCGGGATCCCCAGTCGCGGCGGTGGCACCGGGGACACCGTGTTCAAGGTCCTGACCGTCGTCGCCGCGTCGATCATCCTGGCCGTCCTCTTCTTCGTCGCCCTGTTTCTGGTCCTGAACTCCCTCCCGGCCATGACCGCTCCCGCCGAGACCGTCAGCGGCGGCCGGGGCTTCTGGGTCTATGTCCTCCCGCTGGTGATCGGCACGCTGATCTCCGCCTTCATCGCGCTGCTGTTCGCCACCCCGGTGGCGATCCTGGTGGCGCTGTTCATTTCGCACTTCGCCCCGCAGCGGATCTCCAAGGGAGTCGGTTACACCATCGACCTGCTCGCTGCCATCCCGTCGGTCGTCTACGGCGCCTGGGGCATGAGCTTCTTCGGCCCGGCTCTGGTGCCGCTGTACCAGTGGCTCGCGAAGTACCTGGGCTTCATCCCGATCTTCGGTCCGGGGGTCTCCGGGCTGGGTCGCAGCCTGCTGACCGCCAGCCTGGTGCTCGCGGTGATGATCCTGCCGATCATCACCTCGTTGTGCCGGGAGATCTTCGTCCAGACCCCCACGTTGCACGAGGAGGCCGCCCTCGCCCTGGGGGCAACGAAGTGGGAAATGATCCTGATGACCGTCTTCCCGTTCGCCCGGGCTGGCATCGTGTCCTCGGTCATGCTCGGCCTGGGCCGCGCCCTCGGCGAGACCATGGCGATTGCCCTGGTCCTCTCCCCCGGCCCGCTCACCGCCAACCTGCTCGACACCGGTAACAACACCATCCCGGCCGAGATCGCCCTGAACTACCCCGAAGCCTTCGGGTTGCGGCAGAGCGAACTCATCGGCGCCGGTCTGGTGCTGTTCGTCCTGACCTTCCTGGTGAACATGTTCGCCCGCTGGATCGTCGGACGTTACTCGCAATTCTCGGGAGCCAACTGATGACCCAGCAACAGCACCTGGACCAGACCCTGCCGGAGCAGCCGGATCCCAGCCGGGTCCTGCGCACGGCGAGCCTGCCGCAATGGCTCGTCTGGGCTCTCGCCGGGGCAGCACTGCTGCTGGCGCTGATCCTGACCCTGGCCGGCCTGCATGTCGCCCTCGCGGTCGTGATCTCCTACCTCGTCTTCCTGGCGGCCTGGACCGCGATCTCGATCACCCGGCTCGGCCGCCGCAAGGGCATCAACAATCTCTGGACGGCCATCGTGGTCGGCGCCTTCCTGCTCGCCCTGCTCCCGCTGATCTCGGTGCTGTTCACCGTGATCACCAAGGGCGTCCAGGGCATCATGATCCCGGGCTTCTTCGGCTCGGACATGGTCGGGGTCACCGGTCTGCAGGACCAGGCCGCCGCCCGCGGTGACGCGCCGATCATCGGTGGTATCCAGCACGCCCTGGTCGGCACGCTGATGATCACCCTGGTCGCGACGATCATCTCGGTCCCGATCGGTCTGCTCACCTCGATCTACCTGGTCGAGTACTCCAGCAAGGGCGTTTTCTCCAGGGCGATCACCTTCCTGGTCGACGTCATGACCGGTATCCCCTCGATCGTCGCCGGCCTGTTCGCCGCGGCCATGATGATGGGCTTCTACCAGGCCACCGGGCAGAGCATCCAGAAGGCGACGATGGGCCTGACGGCCGCCATCGCGCTGTCGGTGCTGATGATCCCGGTGGTCGTCCGCACGACGGAGGAAATGCTGCGGGTCGTCCCGAACGAACTGCGCGAGGCCTCCTACGCGCTGGGCGTCCGCAAATGGCGCACCATCATGCAGGTGGTGATCCCGACGGCTATCTCCGGTATTGCCTCCGGTGTTACCCTTGCCATCGCGCGTGTTGCCGGCGAGACCGCTCCGATCCTGGTCACTGCGGGCGTGGCCGTCCAGACCAACTGGAACCCGTTCCAGAACTGGATGATGACGCTCCCGGTCTTCATCTACCGTCAGTTGACCCACCCGACGGCTCCCTCGCAGCCCGGTCCGTCCGAGTTGCGGGCCTGGGGCGCCGCCTTGGTGCTTATCCTGATTGTGATGGCCCTCAATGGCATCGCCCGCTTTATTGCCTGGAAGTTCGCCCCGAAGAAATCCGGTCGCTGAGGCCCGGTCCGAAAATCAAGGAGAAGAAATGTCAACGCGGATCGACGCCCGTAACGTAGACGTGTACTACGGCGACTTCCACGCGGTGGAAGGCGTCAGCCTGGTGATGGAGCCGCGCACGGTGACGGCCTTCATCGGCCCCTCCGGCTGTGGCAAGACCACCTTCCTGCGCACCATCAATCGGATGCACGAAGTGATCCCCGGGGCGTACGCCACTGGCGAAATCCTGATCAACGACCAGAACATCTACGCCACCGGCGTGGACCCGGTCGACGTGCGCACCATGGTCGGCATGGTGTTCCAGCGGCCCAACCCGTTCCCGACGATGTCGATCAAGGACAACGTGCTGGCCGGGTACAAGCTGAACGGCAAGAAGCTGTCCGCCTCGCAGGCCGACGACATCGTCGAGAAGGCCCTGCGTGGCGCCAACCTGTGGACCGAGGTCAAGGACCGACTCGGCCTGCCGGGCTCCGGCCTGTCCGGTGGCCAGCAGCAGCGACTGTGCATCGCCCGCGCCATCGCGGTCGAGCCCGACGTCCTGCTGATGGACGAGCCCTGCTCGGCGCTGGACCCGATCTCCACCCTGGCGATCGAGGACCTGATCCACGAGCTGAAGGAAACCTTCACCATCGTGATCGTCACCCACAACATGCAGCAGGCAACCCGCGTCTCGGACAAGACCGGGTTCTTCAATATCCAGGGCGTCGGCCTGCCCGGCCACCTGGTGGAGTTCGACACCACGGAGAAGATCTTCTCCAACCCGCGTGACGAAGCCACCGAACGCTACGTCAGCGGCCAGTTCGGCTGATCCGGCCGCACCCCGCTGCACCGCACAGGGTCGACCCCCCACGGGGTCGGCCCTGTCCGCGTTCCCGGGTCGGGCAACCCCGGCGTACGCAGGGCTCACTATGCTGGCCCCAATCGACCGAAGGACCACCCCGTGCCCAGCCTCCGCTTCCGTGCGCCCGCCGCTGTCACCGGCGCCGCGCTGCTGGCGCTGCTGCTCGGTGGCTGCCAGCCCGGCGCGGCGAACACCCCGACCCCCGCCCCGACCCCGGCGGGAACCTACGCCTGCCCGGCCGCCGACTGGCAGGTGGAGACCACCCCGCTCACCCAGGACTCCCTCAACGAGCTGTCCGAGTCCTACCGGGTGGCTTGTCGGAATCGGGCGAAGATCTCGGTGTGGCCGACCAAGGACGGGGAATCCGGGGTCCAGAGCTTCGGGAACAAGCTGGTCGATGCCGCGATCAGCGACACCGTCCTGACCACCACCGAGCGGGACCGGCTGAACCGGCGTTGCGACAATCACCCCGCCTGGGAGTTGCCGTACGCGGCCGGCGCAGTCGTGGTGATCGCCAACCTGGGTGAGCAGCCCGGCGCGCTGCGGTTGAGCGGGACGACCCTGGCCAAGATCTTCAGCGGGTCGATCAGCCGCTGGGACGACCGGGCCATCGCCGCGGAGAACCCCGACCGGCTGCTGCCGGCGCTGCCGATCCAGATCTTCGTCCGGGGCGGAAACACCGGAGCCACCGCCACGATGAGCAGCTATCTGCATCGGGCCGCGCCGGAGGAGTGGCTGGACAGCAACGTGGACCGGGCCTGGCGGGGCAAGGGGGAACCGCGCAACTCCCCCGCCGAGGTGATCAGCAGTGTGCGCAGTACGCCGGGCGCCCTGGCCTACGTCGAACAGCCGGCGCTGCCGACGCAGGCAACCGGCAACCTCACCGTGGCCTCGATCGGTTCGGCCGACACCGGCGTCGCCGCGACCCGGCAGAGCATTGCCGCCCAGGTCGCCCAACTGGGCTTCGGCGGCTCGGGCAATGACCTGTGGCTGGCCGACGGGCCCACCGACGGCCCCGGCTATCCCCTGGTGAACGTGCACTACCTGGTGGTCTGCAGCGCGGGCCTGCAGCCCGAGCGGGTCGCGGTGCAGCGCGATTTCGGCACCTGGCTGCTGGGCGAGGACTCCACCGAGTCGCTGCAGCGGGCCGGGATGGTCCAGCTCAGCGCCGCCCAGGCCGACCGCGTACGCCGGGCCCTGGCCGCCGTCGGCTGATCCGCACGGCTGGGGCGACTTCCCGCGCCCCCTAGACTTGCCCCCGTGGACACCTCAGGATGGCACCCCGACCCCTCCGGCCAGCCGGGCCAGTACCGCTACTGGGACGGGTCGCACTGGTCGTCGGTGACCTCCCCCGATCCGTCCGCCGACCCGCCGCCCGGATCCCTGCCCCCGGCGCCGCCGGCCACCACCGGCGGCCCGAACAAGCGCGCGCGTACCTTTGCGCTGATCGCCGGAGCGCTGGTGGTGGTGATCGTCGCGACGGTCATCGTGGTGCTGAACGTGAACCGCGGCTCGCAGCAGCAGACCGGGAACAGCTACGGCACCCCTTGGCCCACCGCGACCTCGGAACCGTGTCCGCCGCGCAGCACCGAGGCCCCCACCCCGCAGAACCGGCCCTACGACGGACGGGTGCACGGCGGCCAGCTCAGCTATCCGGTGCTGGCCGCCCCCTGGAGCGAGGTGTCCACCGAGTACCGGGTGCCGTTCGGCCGCGACGCGAATACCCAATCGATCACGACCGAGCCGAAGTACAACGGCGTCGACTCCTGGGAAGCCTCGGTGCTGGTCGCCGAACTGTCGGCCGGGGACGGCTTCCCCGAACCGAAGGACGCCTCCGAGATCGTCGTCAGATGCATCGTGGGCTCGTTCTACGGGAACAATGCGGTGCAGCGGGCGGATGTGACCAACAAGGAGACCACCCTCGACGGTCGCCGGGCGTGGCTGGTCGAGTCGAAGCTGTCCTTCGACATCCCCAACCTGCAGGCGAAGTCGGAGACGCTGATCGTGCTGATCGTGCAGACCTCGGAGATCAGCTCCAGCCTGTTCATGGCCTCGGTGCCGAACAATGCCAGCCAGTACGAGCCCGACGCACGCCGGGCCCTGGCGAACCTGAAGGTCGACGGCTGACCCCGGACGCGGCACGGGCCGCCTCCGGAGGGGAGACGGCCCGTGGCGGCGCGGTGCGGATCAGGCGAAGCTGGTGTTCTCCTTGATCCACTGCTGGACCTTCGGCCAACCCCAGATCAGGTAGATGCCGAGGGTGATCGCCGAGAGCAGCCAGATCACGATCCACTTGCCGAAGAACTGACCCGGATCACCGGTGAACTGCAGCCGGCGGCCGAGCACCGTGGTGCGCTCGTACTCCCAGTCGTAGTAGAACTTCAGCGCCCACGGGGCCGCGATGCCGGCGGTGATCCCGTTGAGCAGGACCGCGATCAGGGCGCCGACGGCTGCGCCCTGGCCGTTGAAGTGCGCGATCCCGGCGCCCGGGGGCACCTGACCGGCCGGCGTACTGCCGTCCCCGGCGAATCCGGTCGGCTGGAGGGCCAGTTGGCCCTGGTCGACGCCCGGCTGCGGGTAGCCCGGCTGACCGTACCCCTGCTGCTGGCCGTACTGGTCGGCCGCGTACTGCTGCTGGTCGGCCCCGTACTGCTGCTGGTCGGCGCCGGGCTGGGCGTACGCCTGCTGCTGGCCGTACTGATCGACCCCGTACTGCTGCTGCTCGACACCATACTGCTGCTGGTCGGCCCCGGGCTGCCCGTACGCCTGCTGCTGGCCGTACTGGTCGACTGCGTACTGTTGCTGCTCGGCGCCGGGCTGGGCGTACGCCTGCTGCTGGCCGTACTGGTCGACCCCGTACTGCTGCTGGTCGGCGGCGGGCTGGGCGTACGCCTGCTGATCGGTCGGCGCGGGTGCCGAGCTGTAGGAGGCTGCCGAACCCTGCGAAGCCGCCGACCCGGCGGAGGTCGCCCGGCCCTGATCGGCCGCCGACCCGTAGGACTGCGCGGACCCGTAGGACTGCGCCGACCCGTACGACTGCGCCGACCCGTAGGACTGCGCGGACCCGTAGGACTGTTCCTGGCCGTAGGTCTGCTGGCCATAGGGGTTCTGCTGCTGCTCCTGGCCGTAGCCGGGGTGGCTGCCGTCATAGGACTGCTGCTGGCCGTAGGGGTTCGACTCCGCCGCCGGCTGCTGGGCCTCCTGCCCCTGGGCCTGCTGGCCGCCGTCGTAGGACTGCTGCTGCCCGTAGGGGTGCTGCTCGGCCGGCTGCCCGTAGGCATGCTGGCCGGCGGCCTCTTCGGTCTGGCCGTAGCTGTGCTGGGCGTACGGGTGCTGCTGCTCCTGACCGTAGGCGGGCTGGCCGTACGGATTCTGCTGCTGCTCCTGACCGTACGCGGGCTGGCCGTACGGATTCTGCTGCTGCTCCTGGCCGTAGGCCGGCTGCGCGTACGGATTGTGCTGCTCGGCGGCCGAGGGCTGCCCGTACGGATTCTGCTGGTGCTCCGGGGCCGAGGCCGGCGCGTGCGATTCGGGCTGCGCGTGGGATTCGGGTTGCGCGTGCGAATCGGGTTGCGCGTGCGATTCGGGCTGTGCCGCCGCAGGCTGCCCGTACGGGGACTGCTGCTCCTGGCCGTACTGCGGCGCGTAGGGATTGTGCTGCTGGTCGCCGTAGGACGGCTGCTGCCCGTACGGATTACTCGGGCTGCCGGACTGCTGGCCGAAGCCGGAGTCAGGCTGTCCGTACTGATTCGACATTGTCGATATCTCCTGATCGGTTGTTGCGTGACCGTACGGGCACACCGGGAAGCATAGACCAGGAAAGTCTCCAATTTCGGGTACCGGGCTTGCCAGAGGGCAATTGATGCCCGCCCGGGCCCGGCGAATCAGTCCAGCGGAAGGGCCAGCAGAGCGTTCTCCACGACCTCGGTCAGCGCCGGATGGATCCAGTACTGCCCCCGCGCCATCTCCCGTACGCCCAGCCCGAAACTCATCGCCTGGATCAGCGGTTGGATCAGCAGGGAGGCCTGCGGACCGATGATGTGCGCCCCGAGCAGCAGCCCGGTCTTCGGATCGGCGATGAGTTTGCAGAAGTGCTGGGTGTCCTCCATCGCCCAGCCGTAGGCCACCGAGCCGTAGTCCTGGGTCGCGGTGACGAAGGTGAGGTCGCGGTCGTGCGCCTGCTTCTCGGTGAGCCCGACCGAGGCGACCTGGGGGTGGGAGAACACCGCGTGCGGCACGTACCGGTGATCGGCGGCGATCAGGTTCTTCGGGTTCAGCAGGTTGTGCTGCACCACCCGGGTCTCGTGATTGGCCACGTGCTTGAGCTGGAACGGCGAGGACACGTCCCCCATCGCGAAAATGCCCTCGACGTTGGTCCGCTGGTACTCATCGACCACGATCAGGCCGTGCTCCTCGGTCCGGATCCCGGCGGCGCGCAGGTTCATCCGGTCGCCGTTGGGGACGCGGCCGGTGGCGTTCAGCACCAGGTCGGACTCGTACTCGTACTCGACCCCGTCGGAGTCGGTGGTCACGGTGACGATCCGGTCCTCGAGGCTCTCGAATCGCATCAGGGTCTGGTTCAGCCGGACGGTGACCCGCTGCGACATCACCTGGGTGAACCGCCGGGACACGTCGGCATCCTCGCGGCGCAGCAGGGCCCCGGAGTGGCTGATGATCGCCACGCGTACGCCGAAGGCGGAGAACACATGCGCCAACTCCGCGGAGATGTAGCCACCGCCGATGATCACCAGGGTTTCCGGCAGCTTGTCCAGCCGCAGGATCGTGTCCGAGGTGTGCACCCGGGGGTCGTCGGCCCCGCGTACGCTCAGCGCATGCGGCCGCGAGCCCGCGGCGATCACGAAGCGGTCCGCGGTGATCTTGCCGCCGGCCACGCCCAGGGTTTTCGGACCGGTGAACCGCGCCTCGCCCCGGTAGACGGTGATGTTCGGATTCTGCTCGCGCCAGTCCAGCCCACCCTCGGCGACCCCGTCGATCCGGGTGAAGATGCGATCGCGGATCGCCGGCCAGTCCACGGTGCCCGGCGGCAGCCCGACCCCGAGTCGTCCCGACTCCTGACCGGAGATCGCCAGGTCGGCCGGGTAGACCAGCATCTTGGTCGGGATGCAGCCCACATTCAGGCAGGTGCCGCCGAAGACACCGGGTTCGGTCGGGCCCAGATCGCGGGTCCCGTTGTCGATTCCCCGGTCGACGAGGGCGACCTTGAGGTCGTTGAAGCGCTCATCGAGCAGCGAGTTGCCCGATCCCGAACCGATGACCACCAGGTCGTAGTGCGGCAAAGTCCGATCCATGGGCCCTATGTTGTCATGGCCGGCCAACCGGTGCCGCCACACCCGGCGCGGCGGGCATCACTGCAGGTCGGGTGCCACCGGCCCCACCGCCGGCGTCCACTCGATCAGCTTCGCCCCGGTGACCATTCCCTCCAATTGGAACGGGTCCCGGGACAGGATGTCGGTGAGTTCGTCCCTGTCGTCGTGCCGGAAGATCAGCAGGCCACCGGGCTGCTCGCTCGGCGCGAACTTCCCCGCCGCCAGGCAGATGCCCTGCTCACCGAGGCGGAGCAGGAATTCGCGATGCCGCGGCCGGGCCTCGTCGAGGGCGGCGGCGTCGTCGACGTAGGAATAGATCAGCGCGTAGGTAGCCATGCGGGGAAGCCTAACCGCACCGCGGTCAGGGCTGAGGCACTGCCCGCAGGTGCCACAGCCACAGCAGGACGCCGACGACGGCGAAGGCGGCCGAACCCAGCGCGAACTGCAGCAGCGACCCGCCCACCAGGGGCGCGATCACACCGGCCTGCACCGCCTGGATGACCAGTTGCAGGAAGGTCACCACCGAGGACACCGCGCCGCGATGTTCGGGCATCAGATCCATCGCAGCCAACTGGGTGATGGACATGAACAACTGATTGCCGAACGCCATGATGACCAACCCGATCACCGCCCAGGGCAGACTCGGCAGGGCCACCGCCAGCACCAGGTTCACCACGACCCCGACGATGGTGATCGCGAACCCGATCCCGGCGATCCGGTTCGCCGAGATCCAGCCCGACAACCGGCCCATCGCCCAGGACCCGGCGATCATCCCGGCCACCATCGGGACGAACATCTTCCAGTAGTCCTGTTCGCCCTGGTGCAGCAGTTCGCCCAGGAAGATCGGGGCCCCGACGATGTAGAGGAACTGGCTGCTGAACCCGAGCACCCCGGCCAGGCCCACCCGCAGCAGCGGTCCGTTGCGCGCCACCGTCCACAGCGACCGCAGCAGCGCGGGCACGTGCAGGGGCTGGCGCTGGTCCGCCGGGAGAGTTTCCGGCAGCGCCCAGGAGGCCACGAAGGCGAGGACGCCGTACCCGGTGAGGAACCAGAAGATGATCGGCCAGCCACCGACCCCCAGCAGCAGGCCACCGATGATCGGCGCCAGGGCCGGGCCCAGGCCGAGCATCATCATGATCTGGGCCATCAGTTTCTGCGCCGGCGGCCCGGAGTACAGGTCGCGGACGATGGTGCGGGTGATGATCATCCCGGCCCCGGCGAACATGCCCTGGCCGAACCGGAAGACCAGCAGCATCGGCAGCGAGGTCGCCAGGGCACAGCCCACCGACGCCAGGGTGTACGCCGCGGCCGCCACCAGCATCACGCTGCGGCGCCCGACCGCGTCGGAGATGGCCCCGTGGAAGATGCTCATCAGGGCCAGGGCGATCAGGTAGACCGAGGTCACCTGCTGCATCTGGGTGGAGTCGGCCCCGAACTGGACCCCCATCGCCGCGAAGGCGGGAAAGATCGTATCGGTGCTGAACGGCGCGAACATCGCGAGCACGCCCAGCGACATCGTCATTCCGAGCCCGGGCCCCCGGGTCCGGGACGGTTCGGCGGCACTCATTTGGCGTAGGAGTGCAGGCCCTGGATGAACAGGTTCACCCCGACGAAGTTCCACCAGAAGGAGACCACCCCGACCAGCGAGATGATCGTCGCGCGGGTGCCCTTCCATCCGGCGGTGGCGCGGGCGTGCAGGTAGATCGCATAGATCGCCCAGGTGACCAGGGAGAAGGTCTCCTTGGGATCCCAGTTCCAGTAGCGGCCCCAGGCGTACTGGGCCCAGATCGCCCCGGCGGCGATCACGATCGTCCACAGTGGGAAGGCGAACGCGTTCAGCCGGTACGCCAGCCGGTCCAGCCGGGCCGAATCGGGCAGCTTGGCCAGGTATCCCCGGACGGTGCCCTTCTCCTCGGCCCGCTTGCGGACCAGATACAGGATCGACGCGATCGCGCCGAGGTTCATCGCCGCGCCGCCGATCGCGGCCAGCGGGACATGGAACAGGAACCAGGCCGAGTGCAGCGCCGGGACCAGCGCGGCGACGTCGACGTAGAACACCGTTACCGCGACACCCAGCCCGATCGTGCCGACCAGGACGGCCAACAGGCCCAGCCAGCGCATCCCGAAGCGGTAGGCCACCACCAGGTAGGCCAGCATCAGCACCAGCAGCGAGGTGGTGGTGAACTCGTACATGTTGCCCCAGGGGGCGCGTCCGGCGGCGACGCCGCGCAGAATCACCCCGACCGCGTGGCAGGCCACCCCGACGGTGGTGATGGCCAGCCCGATCCGGCCCAGCTTCTCGGTCCGCAGGAGTTCCTTGTGCGTCGGTTCGGGGACCGTGGGTCCGGTGTCGGCGGCCGGCTCGGCCGGCTCCGGGTCGGCGGCGTCGGTGCCGGCGCCGCGGGCCACCACGGCCCCGGCCAGCATGGCGCTGCGGGTCCGGGCCGGACGGACCTTGACCCGGGTGCCCCGGGCGGAGGCCCACTCCGCGGCATGGATGAGGACCGCCAGCATGTAGATGACACCGGCGGTGACCATCGCCAGCATCGAGTATTCACCGTAGATGTTCATGATTCCTCCGCACGATCTCCGGTCACCCTACTGGGCGTTTCGGTGTCGGCCGGGTCGGGTCCGTTCCCGGGAGCAGCACGATCGAGGTCGGCGGCGGCGATGGCCAGGTCCTCGACATCGATGTCCAGCCCGCTGCGAGCATCGGCCCGGTCCAGCCCGGCCACCTCGATCACCGGGTCCCCACCGGCACCGACCGCGGGGACACGGACCCACAACCGGCGCGGACGGATGAACAACGACAGGCACAGCCCGAGCACCGCCAGCCCGGTCCCGACCAGGGTGACACCCATCGCCGGGGTGTGCGAGACCTGCAGCCGGGTCCAGCGCTGCAGACCGTCGAAGGAGACCGATCCGCCGTCGGGCAACTGGTAGGAACTGCCCGGGGTCAGCTGGATCTCCTGGGCCCGGGTGAGCTGGCGCATCCCGGTCTTGTCCAGGGTGTAGACGTTCTCCGGCACCCCGGACTCCGCCTTCGGCGCCCCGGCGTACGCGGTCAGGAACAGCACCGGGTTCTCCGCATCGGGGAAGGCGGAACGGGTGCCGCGTTCGTCGACCACCGCGGTCGGCAGCAGCCGGCCCTCGAAGGCCAGCCGTTCGGGGCGGGCGTCGGGGACCTTGATCACCCCGGTGGAGTTGAAGTTGCCGTCCTCGGGAACGAAAACGACCGGCCCCGACCAGGCCACCTGCCCGTTGCCGTCACGGACGGTGATCTGCGGTGCGTACCCGTGCGCCAGCAGGTGCACCTGGGTCCCGTCGGACAGTTGCAGCGGATGGTTCACCTGGATGGTCGCCGATTCCAGCGGCCCGCCCTCGGTGTAGCGGGCGTGCAGGGTGAACTCCCGCGGGGCGCCGAAGGCGTGCGGCCCGGTCTCGAAGCGGACGTCGAGCTGGTCGGCGAGCACGGTGAACGGGGTCAGGTCCCGGTCGGTGAACATCGCCCCGGAGGAGATGTCGTCGTACTGGGTCAGGTTGTTGGAGAAGCCCCGGCCCTCCGGAACCACCGCGGTCCCCCGGTAGCCGTAGAGCACCCCGGCGGCGATCCCGAGCAGCATGATCACCAGCGAGACGTGGAAGACCAGGTTGCCCGCTTCGCGCAGGTAGCCGCGCTCGGCGCTGATCGAGTCGCCGTCGCGGCGGATCCGGAAGTGCTTGGCCCGCAGCCACGTCTCGGCGCGATCCAGGGCCCCTTGCGGGTCCCGGGTGCGCACCGACAGGTACGCCGGCAGCCGGGACAGCCGCCGCGGGGTCGCCACCGGTTGGGCCCGGACCGCCTTGGCGTACGCGATCGTGCGCGGGGTGATGCAGCCGATCAGGGAGACCAGCAGCAACAGGTAGATCGCGGAGAACCAGGGCGAGGTGTAGACGTCGAACAGCCGCAGCGCATCCAGCACCGGCCCCCAGAAGGGTTGCTCGGCGAGGAAGGTACGCACCTGCCCCGGCGACACCGAGCGCTGCGGGAACAGCGACCCGGGGATCGCGGCGAGCGCGGCCAGGAACAGCAGGGTCAGCGCGGTCCGCATCGCGGTGAGCTGGGTCCAGCAGAACCGCAGCAGTTCCCGCAGCGACAGGCCCGGGGCATCACGGCGGCGGCGCCGATCCGGGGCGGGCTGCTCGACCGGGGTGGCGCGGGTGTCGGTATCGGTACTCATCAGTTCAACGCCCACTCATCAGATCACGACCTGGAAGCCGGCCGCCCAGCTCTTCAGGTACCCCATCACGTAGTCCCACACCCCGGTCAGCATGAGTACGCCCATCAGCACCATCATCGCCCCGCCGACCCTCTGCAACAGGCCCTGATGGCGCCGGACGAACTTCACCACCGGTTGGAAGCGGGTGAAGGCGACCCCGGCGATGATGAACGGGATCCCCAGACCCAGCGCGTAGACGAAGGAGAGCAGGCCGCCCCGGGTCGCCGAGCCCTCGTTGAGGGACATGGTCAGCACCACCGACAGGGTCGGCCCGATGCACGGGGTCCAGCCCAGGCCGAACAGGATGCCCAACAGGGGCGCGGCGGCGACCCCGACCGCGGGCAGCCGGTGGATCCGCAGGTCGCGCTGGCCCAGCGGGATCAGCCCGGCGAAGATCAGCCCGACCAGGATCAGCACGACCCCGAGCACGATCGTCAGCGGCCGGGCCTGGGTCAGCAGCAGTTTGCCGAGGGTGCCGAACAGGGCGCCGGTGGCGACGAAGACCAGCGCGAACCCGAGCACGAACCCGAGCGTCCCCAGCAGCATCCGCCACCGCTTGCCCTCCCCGCGGATCACCTCCGAGGCGCTCATCCCGGAGGCGTAGGACAGATAGCCCGGCAGCAGTGGCAGCACGCACGGGGAGAAGAAGGAGATCAGCCCGGCCAGCGCGGCCACCGGGACGGCGATCAGCAGCGACCCGCTGACCGCCTCGGTGGCCCAGCTGTTCATCGCGATCAGCGGGAGGTCCGGCGTCATTTACCGGCCGCCGTGTCCTCGATGAGGCCGACCAGGGTGGTCTTGTTGACCACCCCGATCACCCGGGCGGCCACCCGGCCCTCGGCGTCGATCACCAGCGTGGAGGGGATCCCCGAGGGCGGCAGCTGCCCGGAGAACTCGAGCAGGGTGCGCCCGTCCGGGTCGTGGATGGAGGGGTAGCCGATCCCGAAGCTGCGCACGAACGCCCGGGCCGGCGCCGGATCGGGGTCGCGGGTGTCGATGCCGATGAAGACGGCCTGATCGGTGGTCGCCTCGTGCGCGGCCTGCAGATCGGGCGCCTCGGCCCGGCACGGGGCACACCAGGAGCCCCAGACGTTGATCACCACGACCTTGCCCGGCTGGGCGGTGGTCAGTTGTTCCCCGTCCAGCCCGGTCCCGGTGACCACCGGCGCGGCCTGCCGCTCGGCGACCGGGACCCGGGTGAGCGCGGCGTCCCCGGCGACGAACCCGCCCCCGGTGGCGCGGGCCGAGCCGCAGCCGGCCAGCAGGAGCAGTACCGGGACCAGCAGCAGGAGCAGTCGCCTCATGCCCCGGCCACCAGCTTGCGCTGGGCAGCCCGGTTCGTGGCCGGCAACAGGTCACGAGCGGGTTCTGCGTAGTCGACCCGGGTGATCCGGCCGTCGACGAAGGTGAAGGAGGTCAGGCTGCACAGCGTCGCCTGGCGCTTGCGCGGATCGTGCACCGACCGGCGGCCCTCCGCCGCACGCCGGGTGAGCCAGATCGGCAACTGGTGGGACACGATCAGCGCCTCGTGCCCGTCGGCGGCCTCGGCGGCGTCGTGCAGCGCGGCATTCATCCGGGCGACGATCAGGGCGTACGGCTCCCCCCAGCTGGGGCGCAGCGGGTTGTACAGCTTGGTCAGCACCGACGGACGCAGCACCTGGGACAGCTTCCCGGCGAAGGCCTGCCCGGCGAGCCGGTTGCTGGCCTCGATCACCCGCGGATCGGTGATGACATCGACCCGGGGGTGGTTCGCCGCGACCGGTTCCATGGTTTCCTGGGCGCGCTCCAGCGGGGAACAGCGCAGGTGCACCAGGTCGAAGTCCTTGGTGTACTCCGCCACCCGGGCGGCCATCTGCCGGCCGAGCGCGGACAGATGGAAGTTCGGCAGACGCTCGTAGAGCACCCCGTCGGGATTGTGCACCTGGCCGTGCCGCAACAGGTGGACCACCGCAGTCGCCATCGTTTCTCCTCAGTACGCCGCCGCCGCAGCCTGGGCGGCCGCAGGCAGGGCATCGACAATACGTGAGATTTCGGCGTCCCCGTGCGCCGCCGACAGGAACCAGGCCTCGAACGCGCTGGGCGCCAGGTAGACCCCGCGCTCCAGCATCGCGTGGAAGAACGCCCGGTACGCGCCGGTGTGCTGCGCCGCGGCCGCGGTGTAGTCGGGCACCGCGGCGGCATCGGTGAAGAAGACCGAGAACAGGTTGCCGCTGCGCTGGATCACGTGCGGCACCGAGGCGGCGCTCAGGGCGGCGGTGACGGCCTCGCGCACGGTGGCCGAGGTGGCATCGAGGCGGGCGTACACCTCCTCGGTGGCCAGCCGCAGCGTGGTCAGCCCGGCGGTGGAGGCGACCGGGTTCCCCGACAGGGTGCCGGCCTGGTAGACCTCACCGACCGGGGACAGGTGCGCCATCAGGTCCGCGCGGCCGCCGAACGCGGCGGCCGGGAACCCGCCGCCCATCACCTTGCCGAAGGTCATCAGGTCCGGCTGCACCCCGTCCAGGCCGTACTGGCCCGAGCGGGAGACCCGGAAGCCGGTCATCACCTCATCGGAGACGAACAGCGCCCCGTGGGCGTGGGCGGTCTCGGCGAGGAAGGCGTTGAAGTTCTTGCCGTCGGCACCGACCGCGGGCGGAACCACCCCCATGTTCCCCGCGGCCGCCTCGGTGATCACGCAGGCGATCCGGTCCCCGTGCTCGGCGAAGGCGGCCAGCACCTGCGCCCGGTCGTTGTAGTCGCACACGATGGTGTCGGCGGTGGTGGCGGCGGGGACGCCCGGGGTTCCGGGGATCCCCAGGGTGGCGACCCCGGAGCCGGCCTGCACCAGCAACGAATCGACGTGACCGTGGTAGCAGCCGGCGAACTTCAGCACCATGTCCCGCCCGGTCGCGCCGCGGGCCAGCCGCAGCACCGACATGGTGGCCTCGGTGCCGGAGTTGACCAACCGGACCTGCTCGATCGGGGTCCGGGCGATGATCTCCTCGGCCAGCAGGACCTCGGCCTCGGTGGGCGCGCCGTAGCTGGTGCCCTCCGCGGCGGCCCGGCCGATCGCGGCGAGCACCTCGGGGTGGGCATGACCGAGCAGCATCGGCCCCCAGGAGCAGATCAGGTCGACGTACTTGTTGCCGTCGACGTCGTAGAGGTAGGGGCCCGAGGCCCGGGCGATGAAGCGCGGAGTGCCACCGACCGATCGGAACGCCCGCACCGGCGAGTTCACCCCGCCCGGGATGACCTGCTGGGCGCGCTGGAACAACTCTTCGGATCGGCTCGTCTGCACGCGTTGAGTGTAGTCGGCCCGGCGCGCGGATTCCTCCCCCGAACCGGGTCAGTACCCTGAGGGGCATGTCCGACCCCGACCCCGACCCCGCTCCCGTCCCCTCCTCCGAGCCGGCCGCGGCCGCGCCGCAGCGGGGGCGCCCCTGGTTGACCTACACCCTGATGGGTGTGTGCGTCCTGGTCTGGATCGCCCAGTGGGTGATCCCGGGGTTCACCGAGGCGATCATGTTCATCCCGTTCCTGGGCCGGGCGGAGCCGTGGCGCTTCCTCACCGCCGCGTTCGGCCATGCCGAGTCCTGGACCCATCTGTTCGGCAACCTGGCCTGCCTGTGGGTGGTGGGGACGCAGTTGGAGCCCTACCTGGGCCGGCTGCGGTTCGCCTGGCTGTACCTGCTCAGTGCCTTGGCCGGCAATGTCGCCTTCGCCTGGTTGAGCTTCCTGCCCAGCATTGCCGATCTGATCACCGGCACGGTCTCCAATGGCTGGTTCACCCCGACCCTGGGGGCCTCCGGCGCGGTGTTCGGCCTGTTCGGCGCGCTGTTGGCGGCCTGGCGGGACGCCACCTCGCGGCGCGGCCTGGTGATCCTGTTGGCGATCAACGCCGGGATCGGCCTGTTGGTGCCCCAGATCGCCTGGCAGGCGCACCTGGGCGGGTTCGTGGTCGGCTGGGCGCTGGGCATGGTGATGGTCCGACGCCCCCGCGGTGAGGTGTGGTGGCTGCTGCTGATCGGCGCCGCGGTTGCCCTGCTCGGGGCGCTGCGCTACGTGATCGGCCCCGGTCCGACCAGTCCCCTGTGAACCCGACCAGCCCGGTGAATCAGCCGGCGTACTCCAGCGCCCAGTAGGTGAGGATCATGTCGGCCCCGGCCCGCCGGATCGAGGTCAGCGTTTCGGCGATGGCCCGCTCGCGCTCGATCCACCCGTTGGCGGCCGCCGCCTCGAGCATGGCGTACTCCCCCGACACGTTGTACGCCGCGATCGGCAGATCGGTGGTCTCCCGGGCGGCGCGGATCACATCGAGGTAGCCCAGGGCGGGCTTGACCATGATGATGTCGGCACCCTCGGCCTCGTCCAGGGCGATCTCGCGCAGCGACTCCCGGATGTTGGCCGGATCCTGCTGATAGGTCTTGCGGTCCCCCTGCAGAGAGGAGTCCACCGCCTCCCGGAACGGGCCGTAGAACGCCGAGGCGTACTTCGCCGCGTACGCCAGGATCACCGTCTCGGCGTGGCCGGAGGTCTCCAGGGCGTCCCGGATCGCGGCGACCTGGCCGTCCATCATCCCCGAGGGCCCGACCACCCGGGCCCCGGCCTCGGCGTGCAGCACCGCCATCTGCGCGTAGATCTCCACGGTCCGGTCATTGTCGATCGCCCCGGACTCGGTCAGCACTCCGCAGTGGCCGTGATCGGTGAACTCATCGAGACAGACATCGGTCATCACCGGCAGGGCGTCACCGACCTCGGAACTGATCGCGGTGACCGCCCGCGGGAGGATCCCGGCGGGGTCCAGCGCCGCCGATCCGGTCGCGTCCTTGTGTTCGGGCAGCCCGAACAGCATGATCCCGCCCAGCCCGGCGGCAGCGGCCGCCGTGGCGGTCTGGCGCACCGAGTCGAGGGTGTGCTGGACCACGCCCGGCATCGAGGTGATCGGGATCGGTGCGGTGGCCCCTTCCCGGACGAAGACCGGCAGGATCAACTGCTGCGGGGCGACGCGATGTTCGGCGACCAGCCCGCGCAGCGCCGCGGTGGCCCGGGTCCGCCGGGGTCGCACGGCCCGGTTCATGAGCGCCGCCGTCCGGGCTTGCGTTCGCTCGGCCGGGTCACGGCCTGACCCTGCCCGACCAGGGTGTCGCGGCGGGCCGCGGCGAAGTTCGCCAGCGCGTCGGCGAGCTCGATGGCGCCCGGCTTGGGCGCGATCACATCCACCCGCAGGCCGTGTTCCTCGCAGGTCCGGGCGGTGGCCGGGCCGATCGCGGCGATCACGGTGGTCGCGTGCGGTTTCCCGGCGATCCCGACCAGGTTGCGGACCGTGGAGGAGGAGGTGAACACGACCGCGTCGAACTTGCCGGTCTTGATCGCCTCCCGGGTCGGCGCGGGCGGCGGGGCGGCGCGTACGGTCCGGTACGCGGTGACGTCCTCGACCTCCCAGCCGAGCTTGGTGAGCCCGGCCTTCAGGGTTTCGGTCGCGATGTCGGCGCGGGGCAGGAAGACCCGGTTGATCGGGTCGAGCACATCGTCATAGGGCGGCCACGCGGCGGCCAGGCCGGCGGCGGAGTGGTCGTCGGCGGGCACCAGGTCGGGTTCGATCCCCCACGCCTGCAGCGCGCCCCCGGTGGCCGGACCGACCGCGGCGACCTTGAGCCCGGACAGCGCCCGGGCGTCCAGGCCGAAGTCCTCGAAGCGTTCCCGGACCGCGCGGACCGCGTTCACCGAGGTGAAGGCCACCCATTCGTAGCGGCCCTCGACCAGTCCGCGGATGGCGCGCTCCATCTGCTGCGGGCTGCGGGGCGGCTCCACCGAGATGGTCGGCACTTCCTCGGAGTTGGCCCCGTAGGAACGCAGCCGGTTCGCCATCGGGGCGGCCTGGTCCTTGGTGCGCGGAACCAGCACCCGCCAGCCGAACAACGGCTTGGACTCGTACCACTCCAGGTCCTCGCGATGCTCCACGGCCCGGCCGATCACCACGTGGGCGGGCTCGGTCGGATCGATCCGGGTCTCCTGGCGTCCCTTCGGGTCGCGGGCCCGGGCGGCGAGGTCCCCCAGGCTGACCTGGAAGGTGTTCTGCTCGGTGGAGCCGCCGAAGAAGGTGACCAGGCACTGGTCCTCGGCGGGCCGGCCGTTGGTCAGCGCGGCCTCGGCGATCTCCGGGATCAGGCCGGCGACGGTGGAGATCACCAGGGTTCCGGTGTTGGCCCATTGCGAGGACTGGGCCTTGGTGACCCGTTCGGGGACCGCGACGAAATGGACGCCGGAGGCGTCGTTGAGCGAGATCCCGGAATATTCGGGGACCGCGGTCAGGCTGGAGACCCCGGGCACCACCTCGAAGTCGATGCCGCCCCGGACGCAGGCGGCGGCCTCGTCGGCGACGTTGGCGTCCAGGAAGGGATCCCCGGCGACCAGCCGGACGACCCGTCCGCCGTTCTCGCTCAGCTTCAGCACCAGCTTGGCCCGCTGCGAGGCGGGGGCGGGTTTGCCGGAGGGCTGGCGCGGCGCGACGGTGACCGTGACCCCCTCGGCCAGGCGTACCGCCGGATGTTCGAAGACCGACCGCAGGGCGTCATTGTCGATCACCACCGCGCTTGCATTCGCAATCGCGTCGACCGCTCCCAGGGTCAACAGGTCGGGATCACCGGGACCGGTTCCGACAAAGATCACTCGCCCCCGCGCCTGCGGCGCGCTCGGAAGGGCTTGTTCGGGCAGATCCCCCGCCGACGTTGTGCTCACATTGCCTCTTGCCGTAGATGCGCTGATGCGCTTGGACGTTACTTCACCGAGACCGGCAAATCCAAAAATTGCCCGGATTTGCCGCTCATCGGGCGCGCAACTGCGCCAGCGCCCGCTGGGCTGCCGTTTCGCCGAGTACGCGGGCCTGCGCCATCGGGGCCGACGCACTGAGCTGAACCGCCCGGTCGGGGTCGGTGGTCACACCTGTGCTGGCTACGGTTCTGCCAATAACTGCGGTCAGTGTCAAATCGGCACCGGATTCGACGTGGACGCCGACCGGCGCCAGGCAGCCGGCCTCGATCGTTCGCAGGAATTCGCGTTCGGCAGTGACCCGGGCCCGGGCGAGCGGATCCTCCAGCCGGGCGACCAGGTCGGCGATCTCGCCGGGCTCGTCGCGGATCTCCACCGCCAGCGCACCCTGCCCCGCCGCCGGGAGCAGCACCGAGACCGGGAGCAGCTCCCACGGCCCGGCGAAGCCGGCGAGGACCTCGGCGCCGGGAGCCCCGGTGAGCCGACCCAACCGGCGCAGCCCGGCCGCGGCGAGCACGGTGGCATCCACCGTGCCGGTGCGGACCAGATCCAGCCGGGTGTCCACGTTGCCGCGGATCGGGGTGAACTCGAGCCGGGCCCCGGTGGCCGCGGCGTACCGGGCCAATTGCAGCTGCCGGCGCGGTGACCCGGTGCCCACCCGCAGCGGGGTCTCGCGCGGTGCTGCGGCCAGGCCGGCCAGGGTGGACCCGATGAGGACGTCGCGGGTGTCCTCGCGGACCGGGACCGCCCCGATCCGCAGTCCCGGGACCGGCGCGGTCGGCAGGTCCTTCATCGAATGCACCGCGACGTCGATCCGGCCGCCCAGCAGGCCCTCACGGACGGCGGCGGCGAAGATTCCGGTCCCGCCGATCTGGGTCAGGTGGCGCCGGTCGGTGTCCCCCTGGGTGTCGATCCCGACCACCTCGACCTCGGCGCCGAGCGCGCGCAGGGCGTCGGCGATGTGTTCGGCCTGGGCGACCGCCAGCGGTGAGCGGCGGGCCCCGAGGCGGATCCGGGTGGTCACCGATCGACCTCGCTGACCGCGGTCACGGTCTGGCTGTCCAGCGCGAACAGCTCCCGCAGCGCAGCGGCGTAGTCGGGGTTGTTCGGGTCGGCGGAGAGCTCCTTGACCCGCACGGTGGGCTGGTGCAGCAGCTTCTCCACCACCCGGCGTACGGTCTGGGCGACCTCGGTGCGCACGGCCGGGTCCAGCTCCGGGATCCGGGTGTCGAGACGGTTCAGTTCGAGCTCCATCACCTCCGCGGCCATCGTCCGCAGGGCGACCACGGTGGGGGTGACCGCGGCGGCGCGTCGACTGCCGAGGAAGTCGCTGACCTCGCCGGCGACCAGTTCCCGGGCCGCGGTCACCTGCTGGGCCGAGGCCGCGTCGAAGCCGCCGTGGACCAGGCCGTTCAGGTTCACCAGGGTGACCCCGGGCAGGTCGCCGACCTCCTCGGCCACGTCGTTGGGCAGCGCCAGGTCGATGATGCCGCGCAGGGAGGTGTGCGCGATCCGCTGCGGCCCCAGGGTCAGCGAGCGGGCGCCGGTGCAGGTGACCAGCACATCGGCCGTCCGGATCGCGTCGTCGAGTTCGGTGATCGGGCGGGCCCGGCCCCCCACCGCGGCAGCGACCCGTTCGGCCTTGGGCAGGGTCCGGTTGACCACGCTCACCCGAGCGCCCAGGGCGGCCACGGTGTGCGCGGCCAGGGAGGCCATCGAGCCGGCGCCGACCACCACGGCCTCGGTGCCGGCGACCGGGACGCCGAGCATTTCCAGGCGGTCGACCGCGGCGGTGATCAGGGACCGGCCGGCCGAGCCGACCTCGGTCTCGGTGTGTACCCGCTTGGCCACCCGCAGGCTCTGTTGGAACAACGAGTTCAGCGCGGTACCGACGGTGCCGGCCTGCTGGGAGGCGGTCAGTGCTTGCTTGGTCTGCCCCAGGATCTGGTGCTCGCCGACGACCAGGGACTCCAGCCCGGCGGCCATCGAGAAGCAGTGACTGACCGCGGCCTCGTCGTAGAAGACCGCGCAGGACTCCTGCACCGCCTCCACCGGTACGCCGACCGCGCTGCTCAACTCGTTGACCACGGTGCCCAGGCCGCCGTGGAACTTGGTCGGCGCGACGTAGATCTCGGTCCGGTTGCAGGTGGACAGTACCGCCGCTTCGTCGATGTAGGCCGAGTCGGTCAGCGACTGGGCCAGCTTGGTGACGCCGGTGGGCTCGAGGGTGAACCGGGACAGCACCTCCATCGGTGCGGTCTTGTGGGACACGCTCAGCACGAGGATCGACACGGGCGAAAACTCCTGATCAGGTGAGGCCTAGCCAGGGTGGGGGGTACGGCCCTCCCGCGCGGCCATTGACAACTGTCGATGGTACGCCAGAATCTGCAACTCGGCGCCCAGGTCGACGCGGCGGACCATCACATCGGCGGGGACCTTGAGCGCGACCGGGGTGAAGTTGAGCACACTCTTCAGCCCCACTGCCACCAATTCCTCGACCACGGTCTGGGCCGCCTGCGGCGGGGTCGCGATCACCGCGATGCAGCGGTCGGGATCGGTGACCACCGCCGCCAGCTCCTGCATCGGATGGACCGGGTGTCCCTCGACCTCGGTGCCGATCACCGTCGGATCGTTGTCGAACAGGGCGGCGACACTGAATCCGCGGGTCAGCAGGCCGGCGTGCCCCACCAGGGCCCGGCCGAGGTTCCCGATGCCGATCAGCACGATGTGCCAGTCCCGGGCCGAGCCGATGTGGCCGTCGAGTTCGGCGACCAGGGTGGCGACCTCGTAGCCCACTCCGCGGGTGCCCAACGAGCCGAGCATCGACAGGTCCTTGCGCAACTGGGCCGGATTCACCCCGGCCGACTCGGCCAGGGTGTTCGAGGACACCGTCTCCACCTCTCGGTGGAGCAGTTGTTCCAGAACGCCCCGGTACAGCGCGAGCCGGGCCAGCGAGGCCGCCGGAATCGCATGGGGGTTGTGCCCCGGGGTCGTCGTCACACCAGCACCCTAGGACTTTGTGAAGTTCTGCACAAGCGTCGAGGGCGGTGTTGTGCCCGGTCAGCGCGCAGGTCGACGCCCCAGCGCGGCCCGCAGGCGCTCCTCGTCGACCCGCCAGTGGTCGTGCTCGCGACCGTCGATCACCGTGACCGGGACCAGGGTGGTGTAGCGGGCCTGCAGGTCGGGGTCGGTGTCGATGTCGACGGTGTGCATCGCGACGCCCAGTTCCGCGCACACCCGGCGTACGGTCGCGATGGCGTCGGTGCACAGGTGACACCCCTGGCGGGTGTACACCACGACCTCGGGCGTACGCCGCCTCACTCGTCGGCCTCGGCGCGGTCCAGCAGGTCGCGCAGCAGGCTCTTGCGCAGCTTCCCGGTGGGGGTCCGCGGCATCGCGCCGAGCACGAGGATCCGGGCGGGTACCTTGTAGCGACTCAGCCGCTCCGCGGCGTACGCCAGCAACTCCGAGACCAGCACCGAACCGGTCACGAACGCGATGACCCGCTCCCCGGTCTGCTCGTCGGGTTCCCCGATCACCGCGGCGGACTCGACATCGGGGTGGGACTCCAGCACCGCCTCGATCTCCTGGGGGTAGACGTTGAAGCCGGCGACGATGATCAGTTCACGCAGCCGGGCCAGGACGAACAGTTCGCCGTCGGCCAGGTAACCCAGGTCACCGGTGGCGAACCAGCCGTCGGCGTCGGGCCCGCCGGCCCCGTCGGGCCAGTAGCCGGAGAACAGATTCGCGCCGCGGATCACGATCTCCCCGGCATCGGCGGCGGCGGGACCGATCGGCACCGGGGGCGCGCCCTCGTAAGGGGCGATGCGGACCTCGACCCCGGCATACGGGCGACCGACGTGGCCGTTGCCGAGGAAGGTCCCGCCCAGGGTGGTGGCCACCCCGGGGGCCGCCTCGGACAGTCCGTAGCCCTGCTGCACCGCCAGGCCGGTGCGCTGGGTGAACTGGTTGGCCAGCGCGGTGGCCAACGGGGCCGCACCGCTGGTGATCGTCCGCAGGGTCCCGGCCGCGGCCTCCAGTTCCGGGTCGGCGAGCATCCGATACAGCACCGTGGGCGTGACCGCGACGTGACTGACCCGCTCCGCGACGATCAGGCGGCAGATACTGGGCGGCAGCGGATCGGCCAGCACCGTGGCGATCCCCTCGTAGAGTGCCTGGCCCAGCAGCGCGTTCAGTCCGAACACGTGGTAGAGCGGCAGCAGCGCCAGGGCGATGGTGCCCGGCCGGAACACGTCGAGAGCGTGCATATGGGCGTTGTGGGCCAGCAACGCGCGGTGGCTCAGCATCACCGCCTTGGGCGAGCCCGAGGTGCCCGCGGTGTAGACGATCGCCGCCAGGGACTCCGGATCCACCGGTGCGGGGTCGGGCACCGGTCCGGGCGCGAGCAACTCCGGCGGGGCGACCCGGCGGATGCCGCTCCCCACCGGGGCCGGGTCGGCCACCTCGGCCGCCTCGACCAGCAGGCGGGCCCCACTGTGTTCGATCACCCCGCGCAGTTCGGTGGCGGTCTGGTGCGGATTGATCGGGACCGCGACCAGTCCGGCGCGCAGGGCTGCGAGGTAGCAGACCACCGTGTCGATGGTCAGCGCGGCCGCGATCAGGACGCGGTCCCCGGGCACCAGATCCCGGGCGGCGTACCCGGCGGCGGTGGCTTCGACCCGCTCCTGCAGCTCGGCCCAGGTGACCCGGCGGCGCGGCGGACCCGGCTCGATCAGCGCCTCGGCCGTGGGCCGGCGCAGCGCGTGTCCGGCGACCAGGTCGGCGAGGGTTCGTTGGTGATCAGGTGGCACAGCGGTGAGTCTGGCACACCCCTGCCCCGAGAAATCGGGGGGCTCCGGCTCAGCCCAGATCGCTCAGGTGCGGGAAGGCGTTCGGCCGCTCGGCCAACAACTCGTGCAGCCGAGCCTGGATGCGACCGCGGATCTGTTCGGTGATCCGCATCACCGCGACCGGATCGGCCTCCACCGGGGCGCCCGGCTCGGCCGGTTCGGCGAACGCCGAGGTGTCGATCGGCTCCCCGATGCTGATGATCCACTTCGACGGCAGCGGGACCGCGCCGAGCAGCCCGAGCCACGGGAAGGTGGGGGTCACCGGCACGTACGGCAGGCCCAGCAGCCGGGCCAGCGGGGCGATGTCGCCGAGCATCGGGTAGATCTCCTCCGACCCCACCACGGCCACCGGAACGATCGGGACGCCCGCGCTGACGGCGGTGGACACGAAGCCGCCGCGGCCGAAGCGTTGCAGCCGATAGCGCTCGGCGTACGGCTTGCCCAGGCCCTTGAATCCCTCGGGGAAGACGGTGACCAGTTCCCCGTTGTCCAGCAGCCGGGCGGCATTGGCCGGGGACGCCACCGCGGTCCCGATCCGGGCGGCGAAGTCGGCGACATAGGGGGTGTCGAAGATGTTGTCCGCGCCCAACATCCGGGTGTGCCGGCCGGTTGCGTCATGGATCACGGTGTGCAGGACCAGGGCATCCAGCGGCAGCGTGCCGGCGTGGTTGGCCACCAGCAGGGCACCCCCGGCGGGCAGCCGATCGGCCCCGCGCAGTTCGACCCGGAACCATTTCTCGGCCAGCAACCGCAGGATCGGCAGCAGCACCACCTCGGTGAACTCCGGGTCGAAGCCGAACTCGTCGACGGCGTAATCACCGGCCAGCCGGGCGCGCGCGAAGGCCAGCGTGTGCTCCAGGGACCGCTCCCATTTCACCCCGATGGCATCGGCGCACTGCAGTGCCGCACTGAGTGGATCCTCGACGATCTCCTGCCAGGTCTCCGGCGGGACGTCCTTGATCCGGGTCATCGCCCGGGCGGCCAGATCGAGCAGGTCGCCGAGCAGGTGGCCCAGTTCGTTCGGGCTCTCGTTCGGGGCCTCCGGCTCGGGTGCTTCACCGAATTCCTCGGCCGGGTCGGCGGCGTCGGACCACTCCCCCTCGGCGAAACCCAGGGGGTCACCGTAGGGGGTCTGCTCCGCCTCAGCCACGTGCGTTCCTGGGACTCAGCACGTGCGCCACCTGCTCGATCAGCGCATCGACGCGATGGCTGGACAGCATGCCCGGCTCCCCGAAAGCAGCAAATTCCTCGACGGCACGGCGTGAACTGTACTGCGGGCGCACTCCGGTCGTGGCGGTGAACCGCGTGATGTCCATGACTCGACCATAGGTGAGCAGGGCCAGTTGGTCATTGTTGACCTTGACCGCGTTCCGGCCACCGAAAAAATCGCCGATCGGACGCAGGCTGGGCGGCAGTCCGACCCCGGGTCGGCCGAGAATGCTGAGCACCTGGCTGACGCTGAGCACGTCGTCGGCCGCCACGTTGAACACCCCGGGGTGGTCCTCGCGGATCACCGCGGTCAGGGCGCGCACCGCATCGGCCGGATGCAGGAACTGCAGCCGCGGATTGAACCCCATCGGGCGCGGCACCACCGACTGGGTGAGGATCCGGGTCAGCGCGGTGGTGACCCCGGCGCCGATCAGTTCGGCCAGCCGCAGCGTGGTGACCACGACGTCGTGGCGTCGACTGGCCAGGGCCGCCCCGTACTGCTCCCGCTCGATCAGATCGCGGGCCAGCCCGGCGGCATCGGCCGCGCGCAGCGGCGTACTCTCGGTGAACCGGGCCGGTGCCTGCCCGTACGCCCCGTAGACCGCCGCGTCGGAACCGATCACCAACTTGCGGAACATCGGGGAGGACTGGGTGGCGGCCACCAACTGCATCGTGCCGATGACGTTGGCCTCCTTGGCCGCGGCCCGGCCGAGTGCGGCGGAGGCGAGGCCGAGGTGCACCACGGTATCCACCCCACGGTCGGCCATCAGGCGCGGCAGGATCGCACTGCGCTCATCGGCGTGGACGTACTCGCCCCCACCCAGTTCGTGCCGCGGTGGGATCAGGTCCAGGCCGATCACGGTGAGGTCGCCCCCGGCAGCCAGTGCCCGGGCGACCCGGGCCCCCAGATCCTGTGCCACGCCGGTCACCAGGACCACGGATGTGGTCGGCTGCGGCGATGTCACGATCTTCGGGCCTCGGCGGGCTTACTTACCCGCGCGGCGACGCTGGATACGCGTCCGCTTCAGGAGCTTGCGGTGCTTCTTCTTCGCCATCCGCTTGCGACGCTTCTTGATGACCGAACCCACGTGTGGCCCTCTCGCTCGTTGTGATCGTGCGGGCGTTGTGCCCGAGACTTGACTGTCGACGCTCCCGGAGGGCGTCGGACAAGTACAAAATCCTACCGGCCGGTGCCGGGATCGGCCAAACCGTGTCCATCCGGCTTGTCTCTATCGGCGTCCCCGTCGGGAGTCCCGTCGGGGTTCTCGGCCGGTGCAGCGGCCTCATCGGGCGACCGGGGCGGCTCCGGGGTGCGTTCACCGGCGGCGGCCAACCGGATCGCGTCGTTCTGGGTTCCGGGGGCGTTCGGCGTACGCGGCACCTGGATCCGGCGCACCTGGCGGAACATGCTGAGCACCAGCAGGGTCACTGCGAGGACCAGGATGAGGGCCACGGCAATGGTCTCCCAGGCGATCCCCTGGGGCATCTGCTCGGGCTGCATCGGTGTGGGTGTCGGCGTCATGGGCCGAACCCTACGCCGCCGGGCCGGGCGCGACGTCGATCGCGATGCCCGCGAACAGATCGGTCTCCGGGATCGGCGCCCCGACCCGGTTGAGCACCAGTTCGTAGTCCTCGGTCGGCCAGACCTCGCGCTCGACCTCCAGCGGGACCGCGAACCAGCGGCTGTTCGGATCGATCTGGGTCGCATGGGCCAACAGGGCCCGATCCCGGACCTCGAAGTAGTCGGCGCACTCCACGTGGGTGGTGATCCGGTCCGGGGTCACGTGCGGGCGCTTCTCCCAGTTCTCCTGCCATCCCTCGTAGGGCGAGGCTCCGGTCCGCTCCAGCATCGCGGTGTGCATCGCCGCGACCCGGGGCGGGTTGAAGGTGAGCTGGTAGTAGACCTTGCCGACCTCCCACGGCTCGCCGTGCTCGGGCCACTGCTCAGGATCGGCCGCGGCCGCCACGGCGATCATGGAGATCTTGTGGGTCATGATGTGATCGGGGTGCGGGTAGCCGCCGAACTCGTCGTAGGTGGTCACCACCTGCGGGCGGAACTCCCGGATCAGCCGGACCAGCGGCCCGGCCGCCTCCTCGGGATCCATCAGGCCGAAGCAGCCCTCCGGCAGCGGCGGCAACGGATCGCCCTCGGGCAGACCGGAGTCCATGAAGCCCAGCCAGGTCTGCTCCACGCCGAGGATCTCCTTGGCCCGGGCCATCTCGGCACGGCGTACCTCGGGCAGGTTGGCCTCGATGTCGGGCCGCTCCATCGCCGGGTTCAGGATGGAGCCGCGCTCCCCGCCGGTGCAGGTGGCCACCATCACCCGGACCCCCTCGTCGACATAGCGAGCGGTCGTCGCCGCGCCCTTGCTCGACTCGTCGTCGGGATGGGCGTGGACGTGCAACAGTCGCAAGGTGTCGCCGTCGGCAGTACGTCGGGGCACAGCGTACGGGGGCGGGGTCATCGAATCTCCTACTCGGCGCAACACACCGTAGGATAGGGCGGTGCGCAACACCAGCCAGAACCGGACCGCCGGCCTGTCCCCCGATGACGCGGCCCGGATCGCCCGGCGCTATCCGAGGCCCAGGGTGCCGACGTGGCTGTTCGGCGGGATCGCGCTGGTGATCGCGCTGGTGCTGGCCGGGTATTGGGTCGTGCTCTCCTGGCAGAACACCAAGGCGATCCAGTTCGACGGGCAGCTCGCCTCCTATCGGGTGGACTCCCCCACCCAGATGAGTGGGCTGGCCCGGGTGGCCCGGCATGCCACCGGTACGACCGGAGTGTGCACGGTGTTCGTGGAGGCCTACGACTACGAGCGGGTCGGCGAGCTGGACATCGCGGTGCCGGCGCGGGCCGACGGGGAGCCGTCGGTCGCCGAGATCCCGGTCACCGTCCGCACCGTACGCCCGGGCCTGCACATGGACATCGAGAAGTGCCGCGCCGCCTGACCCGCTGGTAAGCTGCGTGAATGGCAGAAACTACTCACACGATCTGGCTGTCCCAGGAAGCCTTCGACAAGCTGACCGATGAGCTGACCCACCTGACGACCGTCGGGCGCACCGAGATCAGCGAACGGATCGCCGCCGCCCGCGAAGAGGGCGACCTTTCGGAGAACGGCGGCTACCATGCCGCGCGCGAGGAGCAGGGCAAACAGGAGTCCCGGATCCGGCAACTGGAGGACATGCTGCGGCGGGCCGAGGTCGGCGAGGCGCCGGCCGGCAGCGATGTCGTCATCCCCGGGGTCAAGGTGACCGTCGCCTTCGACGGTGACGAGGACGACACCGACACCTTCGTGCTCGGTTCCCGCGAACTGCTCGGCCTGGATTCCGACCTCGACGAATCGACCAACGTCTACAGTCCGCAGTCCCCGCTGGGGTCGGCGGTGCTGGACCACAAAGTGGGCGACGTGGTCGAGTACGCCACCCCGACCGGCGCCAAGTTGTCGGTCACGATCATCAAGGTCGAGGCCTTCGAGGGCTGAGCCGCCGCCGAGTTTTCCGCCACGCAGCAGCCGCCCCGGCCGAACCGGGGCGGCTGCTGCGTTCAGTTCCGGACCTGCGGATCAGGCCATCTCGGCCAGCAACTTCTGCGCCGCCTCGGGGGTCAGCGTGCCCTCGGCGACCTGGGCGAGCACATCGTCGCGACTGAGCGCGCTGGTCTCGGAGTCGCCGGACAGGCCCAGCTTCATCAGCAACTGGGTCAGCCGCAACCGGGCGGTCGGGTAGGACACCCCCAGGTGCTTCTCGACCTCGCGCAGATTCCCGCGGGAGGCCAGAAAGACCCGCAGGGTCTCCAGCTCTTCGGTGTCCAGGGCGCAGAACTCGCAGGTCTCGAAGACCCCGGCGAGTTCGGTACCGCAGGAGTGGCACCCCAGTCGGGTGATCGCCAACGGGTCGCCGCACACGGGGCATTCGGTCGGCGCGCGGTGGCTCTCCTCGTGCTTCATTGCGCCTGCTCCTCCCCCACGCGGATCGCCGCGTGGCCCATCACGACCCCGACGTCGAGCCGGGCCGAACCGTTGCCCATCACAACCTCATCGCCGGCACCGGTGTGCTGCCCGGACCAGGTGATCCGGCCCAGTTGCGCCTCGGCGTACACGCTGACGTTGGATTCGGACTCCAGGTTGACCGTCAGCGACCCGGATTCACAGCGGACCCGGGAGCGTCCCACGGTGAAGCGCCCGTTCAGCGTCGCCTGGCCGGTCTGCACCAACACGTCCTCGGCCTGCTGCACGTCGTTCAGCTTGGCCCCGCCGGCGGTGACCCGGACCTTGCCCAGGTGGGCGATCTGCTCGGTGGTCAGCGAGCCCGCGGTCAGTTCGGCGTCGACGATCAGCTCGGGGTTGACGCGTACGGCCAGCTCCTTGCCGATGCCCAGGCTCTTCACATCGAAGCTCTGGTTGCGCAGCAGCGCGAAGCCGTCGATCGAGGGACCGAAGTCGCCCTCGGAGGTGATCTCCAGCACCGATCCGTTGCGGCGCAGCACGTGTGCGCCGTCGACGGAGACGGTGGCGACCTTCGGGTCCCCGGTCACCCGGACCCGGCGCCCGAAGGCCCGGATGGACACCCGCTCCACGCCCTTGGTGCCGGCCCCGGGACGGCGGCGGGTCGGGTCCTCCTCGCGGTTGAACGAGTCGCGCGCGTACGGCTTCCAGTTGCCCGGCTCGGGTTCCTCGGCCGGCGGAACGTCGGTGGGTTCGGGATCGGCCGCGGCGGTGGCGGCCTTGAGTTCTTCGATGCGACGGGACGCTTCGGCGGCATCGATCCGGCCGGCGGCAAGGTCCTCGAGGATGGGGGTCAGATCAGGACTGCTCATACATAAATGGTAAGTCGAGCTTCCAGAATAGAAACCCTTCCTTTCGAATTGTCGGGGTCGGATCGGGGATATCCATGAGACCGGGTGACCTTGACCACACTCGGAGGCGATAGGTTGAGCAGACCCGAAGGAAAGGGGGGTCTCCGAGTGTCCCGTACTGAATCGGCCCCGGCCGAATTTCATCTCGACGCCGCCGGCAAGCGGGTCTTCATCGGCCTGATGGTCGGCATGTTCGTCGCCTCAGTGAGCCAGACCATCGTCGGCCCGGCGATGCCCCAGATCGTCGCCCAGCTCGGCGGGATGGAGCACTACTCCTGGATCGCGACCGCGGCGATGCTGGTCTCGGCGGTCACCGTGCCGGTGGTCGGGAAGCTGTCCGACCTGTACGGGCGGCGGACCTTCTACATCCTCGGCCTGATCGTGTTCATGGTCGGTTCGATCATCTGCGGGCTGTCGGTGAACTTCTGGATGCTGATCGTCGGCCGGGCCGTCCAGGGCCTCGGCATGGGCACCCTGATGCCGCTGTCGCAGACGATCATCGGTGACATCATCCCGCCCCGCCAGCGCGGTAAGTACCAGGGCATCATGGGGTCGGTCTTCGGGTTCACCTCGATCGCCGGCCCGCTGGCCGGCGGCGCGATCACCGATGCGCTGAACTGGCGCTGGCTGTTCTTCGTCACGCTGCCCTTCGGCGCGGTCGCGCTCTATGTGATCGGCCGCTTCCTGCATCTGCCGCACACGCCGCGCAAGGCGAAGATCGACTATCCGGGCATCGCGACGATGACCGTGGCGCTGGTCTGTCTGCTGGTGGCCACCTCTTTCGGCGGCAGCACCTTCGCCTGGTCGTCGTGGCAGACCATCACCCTCTACGTCGTCGGGGTGATCTTCCTGGCGATCTTCCTGTTCATCGAGTCCCGGGCCGAGGAGCCGGTGGTGCCGCTGCGGCTGTTCCGTTCCTCGATCTTCACCCTCGCCAACATCGCCAGCTTCTGTGTAGCGATCATGATGTTCGGCGCGATCATCTACATCCCGGTGTACGCCCAGGGCGTACTCGGGGTGAACGCGACCCAGTCGGGTCTGATCCTCACCCCGCTGATGCTGGGGATGATCCTGGTCGGGCTGCTGGTCGGCCTGCTGATCACCAAGACCGGGCACTACAAGGGGTTCGTCCTGGCCGGGGTCACGCTGATGGGCGTCGGCTACTTCCTGATCACCCTGCTCGGGGCCGACTCCAGCCCGCTGCAGTTGAGTCTGGCCATCGCGGTGCTCGGCATCGGCCTGGGCGCCTGCCTGCAGCAGTACACGCTGATCGTGCAGAACAATGCGCATCGCTCCGATCTGGGAATCGCGACCGCGACCAACCAGTTCTTCCGCAATGTCGGGTCCACCGTCGGGGTGGCGATCTTCGGGTCGATCATGACCGCGTCGCTGCCCGGGGCGATCGCGAAGCATCTGCCGCCGGAATACCAGGGGCAGGCCCTGCCCAACGTCAGCGCCGGATCCGTGCTGGATCACAACACCCTGACCCAGTTGCCGCCGGCGCTGGCGGGCGCGATCCGCAACGGCCTGGCCGATGCGCTGCACACGACCTTCCTGGTCGCGCTGCCGATCGCGCTGGTGGCGCTGGTGGCGACGATCTTCATCAAGCCGCTCCCGCTGCGGGACACGGTCAACTCCGGGGAGGAGGCCGGCCGGGAGATGCTGGACACCCTGGGGCAGACGGCGCCGGATCCGGACGCGGTGCCGGCGCTGGGCCGCGACGTGCCCTACACCCGGACCAAGGAGCGTCTGCTCGGGGTGCAGTTGCTGACCCTGTCGGAGCGGGCCACCGAGGATCATCCGTTGCTGCGCCGCGCGGTCGCCGACCTCGCCGACGGGGACGTCGAGGAGGGCCGGACCCTGCTGCGGCGGACCGCCCGGATGCTGCTCAGCGAGGACGAGGACGTGGTGACCGATCAGGAGAAGTACGCCCTGGAGGTGGCCGCGGCCGGTCGACGCAAGGGCGGCGTCCTGTCTCCCCAGCTGCGGGCCGACCTGGCCACGATGTCGGCCCAGTGCGAACCGGAGAAGGTGTTGAGCGAGGTCGAACCCACCCTGCACGAGCGGGTGGACGGGCTGGACATCTCCGGGCTGCATTCGGTCAACGAGGAACTGGCGACCGCCTTCCTCACCGACCTCAACCAGCGGGTGCGGGAGCGGACGGCAAAGCCCAGTTGATCGGGGCCGCACCGGCCTCGGTGAGCAGCCGGTTCACCCGGCTGAACGGACGGGAGCCGAAGAACCCGTTGCGGGCCGACAGCGGCGAGGGGTGGGCACTCTTCACATAGGGCACCGTCCCGAGCAGCGGGATCAGGGTGTGCGCGTCGCGTCCCCACAGCACCGCGACCAGGGGCCCGCCCCGGCGGACCAGGGCCTCGATCGCGCACTGGGTGACCTCCTCCCACCCCTTCCCGCGGTGCGCGGCCGAGCGGCCGGGCTGCACGGTCAGCACCCGGTTCAGCAGCAGCACGCCCTGGTCGAACCAGGCGCTGAGGTCGCCGTGCGCGGCCGGGGGAATCCCCAGGTCGCTGTCGAGTTCGGCGTAGATGTTGGCCAACGAACGCGGCAGCGGACGGACGTCGGGAGCCACCGAGAACGACAGCCCGACCGGATGCCCGGGCGTCGGGTACGGATCCTGGCCCACGATCAGCACCCGAACCTCGGCCAGCGGCAAGGTGAAGGCGCGCAGGATATTGGCGCCGGCGGGCAGGTAGCCGCGGCCGGCGGCATTCTCCGCGCGCAGGAACTCCCCCAGCGCGGTGATCCGCCCGGCGACCGGGGCGAGGGCGGCGGCCCAGTCCGGGGCGATCAGATCGGCCAGCGGCGCGCTCACCGGTCCTCCTCCGCCGGCTCTTCCGGCGCGGGGCGACCGGCCGGTACGCCCGGCGGCATCCGCAGCGCCAACAGGGAGGTCACCAGCAGCATCGCCGCGCCCAGGGCGTACCCCTCGCGGATCCCGGCGGCGTCGGCGATCAGGCCGCCGACCAGGGGCCCGATGATCGCGCCGACATCGGAGAACATCGAGAAGATCGCCACCGGCGTCCCGCTGCGGCCCCCCGCGGCATCGCCCACCGCCGCGGCCGGAGCGGTGCCGAGGGTGCCGGCGCCCACGGCGTACACGCACATCGCCGCGATCAGCACCCAGATGTTCGGCGACAGCGCGACCGCGGTGATCCCGACGGTCGCGATCAGCCCACCACCGATCAGCGCCGGCCGGCGTCCGACGGTGTCGACGAACTTGCCGATCGGCACGATCAGCACCGTCTGCACCACCGCCGAGACCGCGAACGCGACCCCGGTCCAGGTGGGCTCGCGGCCCAGCACGGTGACCACCAGCACCGGGGTGAGCGAGCTGCGCACCCCCATCGAGTTCCAGCCGTTGGCGAAGTTGGCCCAGCACGCGGCCTGGAACCGGGGATCGCGCAGCACCTGCGGCAGCGGCCGGGGCGGTTCGGCGCCGTGCCCCGCTTCGACCAGGCCCCCCGAGCGCAGCAGGAGCAGCCCGACGACACCGGCGACGGCCAGGGTGACGGCGTAGAAGAAGAACGGTGCGGTCAGCGAGATCCGGGAGAGCAGGCCGCCGACCGCGGGACCGGCCATCCCACCGATCAGGAAGCCGGACTGGAAGAAGCCGGCCGCCCGGCCGCGCATCGTGCTCGGCACCGCGCCCAGCAGCAGCGACATCGCCGAGACGGTGAACATCGCCGACCCGATGCCACCCAGCCCGCGCATGATCAGCAGTTGGGCGTACGTGCCGGCGAACCCGCTGGCGGCACTGGAGGCGGCGACGATGAAGATGCCGACCGTCAGTGTGGTCCGCGGCCCGAGCAGCCGGATCAGCGGGCCGACCGCCGGGGACATCAGCAGCCGGACGAACGCGAAGGCGGAGATCACCAACCCGACCATGAACTGGCTGACATTCCCGAAGGACTGCGCGAACACCGGCAGCACCGGGATCAGGACGCCGAAACCGACCGCGACACAGAATGCGATGACAGCGAGGACAAGCACGTCCCGGGGCATATCGCTTCCGGGCAGTCGCAGACGGGAGATCACGGGGGCGAGGCTAGCCCAGCGGACCGCGCTTTCCGAACCGCGCTACGGTGGGGCCATGTTCTTCACCCGCCGCCAGGCAATGATCACCGCCGATCAGGCGCTGCCCGGGCGCCACGAATCCATTCTGGCCGGGCCGGTGACCCATGCGGTCTACGGCATCGACGTGCACACCGAACCGGCCGGCTCCCAGGTGGCCTACCTCGCCCTGGGCTGCTTCTGGGGTGCGGAAAAGCTCTACTGGGAGACCGATGGGGTGGTGAACACCGCGGCCGGGTACCAGGGCGGGTTCTCCCCCAATCCGACCTACGTGGAGGTCTGCTCCGCGCTGACCGGCCACACCGAAACGGTGAAGGTGGTCTTCGATCCCGACAAGATCAGCTACGAGGGGCTGCTGCGGATCTTCTTCGAGAACCACGACCCGACCGCCGGGATGCGGCAGGGCAATGACGTCGGGACGCAGTACCGCTCGGCGATCTTCACCACCGACAACGAGCAGCAGCGGATCGCCACGCATGTCCGCGATGAGTACCAGCAGGCGTTCAGCGCGGCCGGGTTCGGGACCATCACCACCGAGATCAAGCACGCGCCGCCGTTCTACTACGCCGAGGAAGAGCATCAGCAGTACCTGATCAAGGTGCCGGGCGGATACTGCCCGAATCACGCCACCGGGGTCACCTGCGGCTGATGCCCCGGTTGGCCCGGGCGCTGGCCGTGCCGGCGGCGCTCCTGCCCCTGCTCACGGGGTGTGTCGCCGACCCCGAACGGCTGCTCCCCGACCTGTCCGGCCAGGCCCCGACGCCGGCCGCGGCGCTGCTGCAGCACCTGACCCCGCGCTGGTCCAAACAGTTCCGCAGCGCCGGCCGGCCGGTGGTGACCGGCGACGTGGTGGTGGCCTACGAGGCGCCCCGGGAGGGCCAACTGGACGCGGTCGGCCTGTCGGCCAAGGACGGCCGGGAACTGTGGCGCCGCCGGGCCAGCACCGGGCCGATCAGCACCGGCGACCAACTGCGGATGCAGGTGACCCGGCTGGGTGATCACACCGCCGCGGTCTTTCTCAGCCCCGGCACCCCCGAGGGCAGTACGCCCGCCCCCGACCGGTCCGCCCGCTACACCGTCTCCGCGGTCGACGCGGCCACCGGGGAACCGCTCATCGCCGCCCCACAACCGGTCCCGATCCGCAGCGCGATCGCCCCCTGTCGCCTCACCGACGGCCTCTGCTTCACCGTGGCCGGCGACGCCACCGGCACGCCGGCGACCGGCCCCGACAAGGTGGTCCGGCTGGATCTGGCGACCCAGCGCGCGGTCGACTACCGCTTTCCGCTGCAGGTCCCGCCCGACCAGGTGCGCGACCTCGGGGAGAACCTGTACGCCGCGGTCGGCCCCGGCAGCACCGAGCTGGGCCGCACCGGCCCCGACGGCACCGTGCTGTGGCGCACCGATGCCACCACCGTGCTCGGGACCGGCTTCGATCCGGCCCGGCAGTGGTATGCGGTCGACATCGATCCCGACACCGACCAGGTGCGGCTGAGCGTACGCACAAAGCCGACCGCCGCGGGCGAGACCGAATTCGGGGTCGGTGAGGTGACCGCCGTGTTGCTGCGACTCAGCGACGGGGAACCGCTCTACCGGCAGGCCGGCGCGTCCTTCGCCTGCCCCGGCAGCAGCACCCTGGTCTGCACCGGGAACCTGCGCTACGTCCGCGACGGGTCCGGGTCCTGGGTGCCCTCGGGCGATGTGCGGGTCCTCGGCCCCGACCCCGCGACCGGGCAGCCCGCCTGGGAGCAGCAGGTGGCCGGGGCGACGCCGCTGCGCATCGACGGCTACACGCCGCTGCCGCCGCGGCAGGACTGGTTGTGGCGGTCGGGGGGCAAGATCTGGTTCAACGACACCACCGGGCGCCGGCCCAATCTCGAACTCTCCGGCGAGCACTGGATCGCCTGCCGCACCGAGCGCAGCTTCCACCCGCACGGCACCGCCGAGGCCCCCGGGCCGCAGTTCCGGGCCACGGCGTACCTGCCCTGCAGCGTGACCGGGGCCCACTCCGATCAGCCGGCGCAGTTCACCATCGCCGGGGTGCTGGCCGCCGGCGTCACCGAGTACCGGGCCGCGGCCGAGGACACCGGGGCGGCGCATCCGCAGGAGCGGTTGCCGGGCTACTACGCGGTGGTCCTGCCCGACCAGCTGGCCGTCTTCCAGTAGCCGCCCCCGCCCGGAGCGTCCCGGCCGGGGTTTGGCAGCATGGCCCCCGTGATCATCGGATGCTTCACTCCCCCGCCCCCTGCCGCACCCGCCCGGGCGTACGCACCCCAGGACTGGGCCGAAGCCACCTGGCCGCTGGGCGCCCACCCCGACCTGACCACCGACCGCTGCACCTTCGCGGTGTACGCTCCGGCCGCCACCCGGGTCCTGCTGGAGCTGTACGCCACCGCCGGCAGCAATGACGCGATCGCGGAGTTCGAGCTGGCCCGCGGCTCCGACGGGATCTGGCGCGGCGAGTTGGATCCGGTCCCCGAGCACCAGCTGTACGCCTTCCGCTGCTGGGGCCCGAACTGGCCGCACGACCCGCAGTGGTGCCGGGGCGGGTCGGCGGCCGGGTTCGTCGCCGATGTGGACGCCGACGGCAACCGGTTCAACCCGAACAAGGTGCTGTTCGACCCGTACGCCCGCGAGATCACCCACAACCTGCTGGCCGCCGAGATCTTCGAGGCCGGCGGCGACGGGGGCGCCTTCGGCACCGGTGGCGGCGAGTGGCACGGGCAGGTGCGCCGCACCGTGGACACCGGCCGGTTCGCGCCCAAGGGGATCGTGCTGCACGACCGGTCGTCGTTCGGCGTACGCCCGCGGATCGCCCCGGCCGACGCGGCGATCTATGAGGCCCATGTCCGCTCGCTGACCAAGCATCCGTCCGCGCTGCGGCTGCACGACCTGCTCGGCGGGGCGCTGCCCGGGCTGGATCTGCCCGACATTCCCGAGCAGTACCGCGGCACCTATCGCGGGGCGGCCCTGTGGGCGCCGTACCTGAAGGCGTTGGGGTTCACCACGATCGAGTTCCTGCCGATCCACGAGACCAACAACGAGGCGAACGCGCAGGGCCCCGACGACGCCCCGGGCTCGGGGAATTTCTGGGGCTATCAGACGCTGGCCTACTTCGCCCCGAACCGCTCCTACTCCAGCGATCAGTCCCGCGGCGGGCCGACCCGGGAGTTCAAGGAGATGATGACCGCGTTCCACGAGCAGGGCCTGGAGGTCTACCTGGACGTGGTCTACAACCACTCCGCGGAGGGCGGGCACTGGAACAACGACCTCGACACCGTCGGTTTCGTCAGCCTGGGCGGGTTCGCGGTCAACGACTACTACCAGCAGACCGATGAGCACCGGTTGATCGACGGGGCGACCGGGACCTCCAACCAGCTCAACATGTCCACCGCGGTGTCGCAGAATCTGGTGCTGGATTCGCTGCGGTACTGGATCGAGGAGATGGGCGTCGACGGGTTCCGGTTCGATCTGGCGCCGGTGCTCGGGCGTACACCGAACGCGTTCGAGCGGGAGAACTGGGACGAACAGCGCCAGTTCTTCCATTCCCATCCGCTGCTGGAGGCCATCCACGAGCTCGCCGATGCCGATCAGGTCGAGGTGATCGCCGAGGCCTGGGATCTGTGGGGCTACGAGGTCGGGAACTTCCCCGCCGGCTGGGGCGAATGGAACGGTCGCTACCGCGATGCGATGCGGGGGTACCTCAAGGGCGACGCGAACACCGACACCTTCATCTCGATGTTCAACGGCGACTACGCCAACTTCAACGATCAGGGCGGGCCGCAGAAGTCGATCAACTTCGTCACCGCCCACGACGGTTTCACCATGGCCGATCTGGTGTCCTACAACACCAAGGTGAACGACGGACCCTGGCCGTTCGGACCCTCCGACGGCGGCTCCGATGACAACCTGTCCTGGGACTCCGGCGGCGACCACGCACTGCGGCGCACCCGGATCCGCAACTTCTGGACCGTGCTGTTCCTGTCCCGCGGGGTCCCGATGGTGGTCTCCGGCGACGAGTACGGCCGGACCCAGAACGGGAACAACAATCCGTGGTGCCTGGACACCGTCGGGATGTGGAACAACTGGGCGCAGGCCGGCTCGGCGACCCCGGACCGGGAGCAGGTCGACCCGGAACACCCGGAGGTGGCCTACCACGACAACCTCGGGGAGTCCCCCACCGGAGCCAACGCGGTCTTCACCTTCGCGCACTACATGGCCTGCCTGCGCCGGGACCATCCGGCGCTGCGGCAGCACCGCTACGGGAACATGGAGCTCGACGACGACGACGTCAGCTACTTGTTCTACACCCCCGACGGGAAGGGCCACCCCGCCCCGCGGGACCGGTGTGTGCGGATCTACATCGACGGCTCGGGGGTCGGCGACACCGACTTCGTCCTGCTGGTGAACATGTGGACCCAGCCGACCAGTTTCGTCGTCTCCCCGGATCGGCGCTGGCACCGGATCATCGACACCTCGGCCAATGCCGAGGAGGGCGGGAACGCGCTGGCCACCGAGGACGGGCCCGAGGTACGGGACAACTATGTGGTGAACCCGTGGTCGATCGCGGTGCTGCAGGAATGGGTGCCCCGGGACTGAGCGGGCCGCCGGATCAGGCGGCCCGGATGGTGTCGCGGGCGGTGCGTACCTCTGCCTCGGCCGCGGCGTCCCCGGGGGTCCAAAAGCCCATCCAGACCGCCACCGATCCGCTGGTTCGGGTCGGGAAGACCAGGACCTGCAGTTGCAGCGGATCCTGGGTGCTCGGCACGCTCGCCTCGGTCTGGTACGCCTTCATCCCGTTGACCTCGACCTCGGTGGTCTCCCCGATCCGGATCTCGGTCTGCTCGCCGGCATAGACCCCGGCCTCCATCAGGCAGGTCAGATGTTGCTGACCGGCCTGCTCCGGGCCGCCGAACCCGGCCTGCTGATTCAGCCCGCCCAGGGCGACGCCCCGGGTCGCGGGTCGGGTGCTGCCCCACACGGCCTGGTCGTCGAGCCAGGCCCACTGGTCCTTGGCGAACCGGAAGCCCCACGATCCCGGCGCCTCGTAGGCGAGCCCGGTGGAGATGTAGGGGGTTTCCTTCGCGCCGGTCGCGGATTGGTTCCCGGCCCAGCAGTCGAGGTCGCCGCGGGCCGGGCCGGGGGTGGGTGAGGCCGGCCCGGACGTCCCCGGCTCGGAGGTGGGCGGGGAGATCGGCGGATCGATCGCGGAGTCGCGGTCGGGAATCAGGATCAGCCCCAGGACCACCGCGACGATCAGCACCACGGCGGCGGCCCCCACCACCAGCGGTGTCCGGCCGGTGCCGGAAGTGCGGGGCGGCATCGGTCCGCCGGCCGGCGGCACCGCTGTGCCGGCGGAGGGTATGGGTCCGCCGGACGTGCGCCGGACCTGGGTGGTCCACCGGGTGCCGTCCCAGAATCGTTCCGAGTTCGGCGTACCCGCGGGATCGGGGTACCAACCTGCCTGCTGCACTGTGCTTCCTCCCGTTCGGGCGACCGACTGCCGCCTTTACCATTCGTGAAGACGTCGCGAACAGTGCAAAGGTTCCCGACGAGGGTCAGCTTAGCGGCCGGCCCGGGGCGAACGCCGGTACGCCGAGACGGTCGGGTCCCCGGTCAGCCAGAGCCGCCGGGGCTCATCGGCGGCGCGGGAGACGCCGACCCGGGGGCCGGTGGAGATGTCGCCGGGTTCCCGGGTCCGGGCGTACAGCCGGACGGTGCCGCTCGGGGCGAGCAGATCGGTGTCGGCGTCGGCCATCGTGATCCCCAGGGCGCGGGTGAGGCAGCCCGGCCCGCGGGCCAGCCGGGCCGCCGGGAGGTCCCCGCGGCGCTGCCGGGCCTCGGCCGCTCCGGCGACCACCTCACCGCCCCGGATCAGGACGGCGGCGGCCTGCCCGTCGGGGCCGCAGACGATATTGCAGCAATGGTGGCCGTGCAGCCGGTAGACGTAGAGCCACCCGGCCGGGCCGAACATCACCCGATTGCGTGGGGTGGGTCCGGCGTACGCGTGCGAGGCGGGGTCGCTGGTCCCGGCGTACGCCTCGACCTCGGTGATCCGGACCACCACCGCGTCGCGCTGCAGGAAGCAGCCCAGCAGCAGCCGGGCCGTGCTCAGCGCATCGCCGGCGAGCTCTGTGCGGCGCGGCTGATCGAGGCCACCCGATCCGGTTCCCCACACACCAGCAGGTACTCCACGTTGCGCAGGTGCCCCACCTGTCCCACTTTCGTCCCGTGCAGGTTGTGGATCCCGATCTGGGCCCCGATGTGGCGCGGCATGTCGAACTCCCACACCTCGACGGTACGGTGCTGCGCCCGGCACATCTCGACCAGTTCGGCCAGCGGGATGAACCCCTCGTTGTTGAACGAGACGACCACCACCTCCGCACGCACGGCGGCCAGCACCTGCGCCAGGGCGGTGGCGATGGTGCCGCGGTAGTTGAACGCCGACTTGGTCCGCTGCTCGCGGGCGTCGGCCCGCTTGCAGGCGATGCCGTAGTGCTCGGGTTCGTCGCCGCGGACCAGGGTCTCCCAGACGTGGTAGTTGGTGAAGTAACGGTGCTGGTTGTAGGGCGGGTCCAGGTAGGCCAGGTCGACCGGCCCGACCCGTCGGGCCGCCTCGGCCGCGTCCAGCCCCCAGACCCGGCCGGTGCTCGGGGTGAACTGCGGCACCCGCAGCCGCAGCGGTGCGTAACTGCGCCGGGACCACTGCTTCAGGAAAGCCATCTGCAGTCCGATCGTGGAGTCGACCCGATCGGCGGCCTCGAGCAGGCTGGTCAGCAGCACCGGATACAGCCAGGTCCCGGCGTACGCCTCGATGCCGGCGCGGATCGCGTCGATCCGGCGTCCGTTGTGCGGCTGGAAGTAGCGCGCCTGCTGACAGAACACCTCGGTGACATACCCGTCGACATCGGGCAGGGCATGCAGTTCCTCGATCGCGCCGGTCACCTCGGCCGGATCGACCAGGTCGGCGTCGGGCAGCACATAGCACCCGGCCAGCGCCTGGGCGTAGGAGGCGACATCGTTGGCATGCACATAGCTGCCACGCCGGCAGAACTCCTGGGCGACCCGGGTGGTCCCGGTGAACAGGTCGAGGGTGGTCCTCGCCCCGATCGCCCCACAGATATCCCCGAGCACCGGAACCAACCGACGCTTGGAGCCCAAATACTTGATCACGACCGATGGATCACCGCGGAATCGAGGCCCTACTGTGTGATCTGCAGGCAGGCGTTGGGGCCGGACTGGAAGCCGGTCGTGGTCGCCTGCTGACGCTGCTGCGAGGAGCCGTGCGTCCAGGTCTCCGGGGTCACCTGGCCCTGGGACTTCTGCTGGATCCGGTCGTCGCCGACCGCGGCGGCGGCATCGAGGGCCCGGTTCACATCGTCCTGGGTAACCTGGGTGATCGGGCTGTTCGGGTCGTCGGAGGCGTGCGCCAGCCAGGCCCCGGCGAAGCAGTCGGCCTGCAACTCGATCTTGACCCCCCGGGAGTTCGGCCCGGTGGAGCGGTCCTGGGCGGCCCAGTCCATCTTGCCGAGCAGGTTCGAGACGTGGTGGCCGTACTCGTGGGCGATCACGTACGCCTCGGCCGCGTCCCCGCCGCGGGCCCCGAACTGGGACTGCAACTGATCGAAGAACCCGGTGTCCAGGTAGACCTTGTGATCGCCCTGCGCCGGGCAGTAGAACGGGCCGACCGAGGAGTCCGCGGTGCCGCAACCGGTGCTGATCCGACCGGTGAAGGTGATCGTCTTGGTGGTTTCGTAGCCCTTCACCTGGGTGCTCCAGTACTGCTGGATCGAGTTCGTGTACGCCACGAAGCGGCAGTCCCGGTTGGTGCGGACATCGGCACCGGTGCGGCACTGGCTGTAGCGGCTGGTCTCGGCCTGCGGATCGGCCGACGTGCTGCCCCCACCGGTCAGCCCGGACAGGTCGACCCCGAACACCAGGGACAGGATGAGGATCAGGATGGTGCCACCGATCCCCCCACCGATCGCGATCCGGCCACCCCCGCCGCCGCCACCCCCGCCCATCTGCGAAGAGTCCAGCTGGGCGTTGTCGTTGTATTGCATGTCACGATCTCCCACGTCGGAAACTGCGGTCAGCATATCCTTGCGGAATGCGGATCATCGGTGTGGCCATTCCCGGAGGGGCCGAGTTGTTCAACACCGTGTTGGCCCACGGGGAGGACCCGCACCATGTGGTGAGCCAGCACGGGCTGACGCTCACTCGTCCGTTGTCGGCGACGCTGACCGACGGACAGATCGTGCTGACCGTCCAGGTGGCCCCCACTCCGGTGGCCGGCTGCCCGCCGCGGCGTCCGCCGAACGTGGATGGTGGCCTGACCGTGGCCCCCGGCGAGCGCCTGCAGGTGCATCAGCGGATTGCCGCGTACGCCCTGGTGCTCACCGACCGGGGACTGCTGGCCACCGAGTTCTCCGACCGCACCCATGTCCCCGGTCACTGGGGGCTGCCCGGCGGCGGGGTCGACCCCGGCGAGGCACCGGAGGACACGATCGCCCGGGAACTGTGGGAGGAAACCGGCCAGCACGTGACGGCCGCCGAACTACTGGACGTGCAGTCCGACCACTGGGTGGGCCGCTCCCCGCGCGGGCGGCTGGAGGACTTCCATGCCGTCCGCCTGCTGTATCGCGGGACTTGCACCGACCCGACCGAACCGGTGGTGCACGACACCGGCGGGACCACCGCCGATGCCCGCTGGTGGCCGGCCAACCGGTGGCGTCAGGTGACCTGGACCGGGTCGTTCCAGGCCCTGCTGCACCGCCACCTGCCGGCCGTGCTCGCCGCCGAGGTCAGTCGCGGAAGTAGCTGAGGATCCGCAGGATCTCCACGTAGAGCCAGATCAGCGTCACCGTCAGCCCGTACGCCGCCCGCCACGACTCCGAGGCCGGGGCTCCGTTGCGGATCCCGTTCTCGATGTGATCGAAGTCGAGGACCAGGTTCAGCGTGGCCAGCACCACACCGATCGCGGAGACGATGATCGCCAGGAACGACACCCCACCCCCGGCACCGCGCAGGCCCAGGTCAATCCCGGCCAGGGAGAGCACGAAGTTGACCAGCATGGTCACCGCGAACGCGGCGGTGGCGATGAACACGATCTTGCGGAACCGCGGAGTGACCCGAACGTTGAAGAACTTGTACGCCGCCAGGGTGACCCCGGCCGCAATGAAGGTGGCCAGCACGGCCTGGCTGACGATGCCGGGCCAGACCATCTCGAAGGACTTCGACAGGCCACCGATCATGGCCCCTTCCAGGACGACCACGATCAGCGCCGCGGGGGCCGGCAGGGAGCGGGCGAAGGCCACCACCAGCGCGGCGATGACACTGGCGATCGAGGCGCCGATGGTCACCGGCCACAGGTACTGCGCCGGGACCAGCGCGTAGACCGCGATCGCGGCCAGGAGCGCGAGCCCCATGGTGACCATGGTCTTCGCGACGACGTCGTCGAAGGTCATCGGGGTCTCGGGGCGACCCTGGGTGCGGGTCTGCTCGGGGCGATCGAAGGATGTGAGGATCGGATTCGCGGTACGCAAGGGGTCCCTCCGGGGAACGGCTGACAACTGCTGCCAGCCTCAACGATACCTGCGGGGTGTTTGTTCCCCATCGGTAACAGGGATCCACCCTGGCGCCGGCCCGGCCGGGCGTCCCTGCGGCAACTACGTCCGGCGCCCTTTCCCGCGACAGGTGCGTCTTCCCGCGACGGGTACATGCGGCATCCCCTTCCCAGCGACAGTTCCGGCGACCCAGCAGCCCCACCTGCTTCCCGCGCCCGTTGCAACACCCCGCAGGATGGTGTTGCTGTCGCAGGGCGGCCCGAGCCATCGCGGGAAGCGCCGCCACCGCTGAAGCTGTCGCGGAACACCGGACACCACCTCAGGGCGGACACGCTCCTGTCCCGGTTCGCGACCCCGCTCCGCGACTCCTGCACTCGCGCCCATTGCTTCCTCTCCGGCAACCGCGCAATCATTCCGGTACGCCCGCCAATCAACCCAAGGGGTGACGGGGCGCTGTCGCGTAGACTCGGTTCACCGTGCGGTGCGGGATCATCGGGGATCCCGCCGAGGAGGACCGCGGACCATCGAACTCGACGAGATTCCCGGTCTCATCGACTACTACGTACAGGGCGCCCGGCGCGCGGTCGAGGCCGGCTTCGACGCGGTCGAACTCCACGGTGCGCACGGCTACCTGCTGGGGCAGTTCCTGTCACCCAAGACCAACAAACGCACCGACGAGTACGGGGGCTCTCTGGAGAACCGGGCCCGCTTCGCGCTGGAGGTGGTCCGCGGGATCCGCGAACTGGTCGGCCCGGACTATCCGGTGCTCTACCGGATGAGTGTGGAGGAGCCGTACGAGGGCGGCCTGTCGATGGCCGATGGGTTGGCGTTCGCAAAAATGCTGGAACCGCTGGTCGATGCCATCGATGTATCGGCGGGCAACTACGACACCGCGGACACACTGTTGCCGATGTACCCGCCGGGCAACTTGGTGCACTATGCCAAGGCGGTCAAGGAGGTCGTCGACGTACCGGTGATCGCGGTGGGCCGGCTGGCTTGGCTGATCGAGGAGATGGACGCCGCGGTGGGTGCCGGCGACTTCGATTTCGTCGCGTTCGGGCGAGGCCAACTGGCCGACCCCGAGCTGGTGGCCAAGACACGACGTGGCCAGGAGGCCCATGTTCGGCGCTGCCTGGCGGTCAACGAATGCATCTCCCGGTGGATGTTCGCCGGGCAGCGTACCCAGTGTGTGATCAACCCGGCCCTGTCCCAGGAGGCCCGCGCCGCTGCGGCGCTGGGTAAGGCGGACGTGGCCAAGCGGGTCCTGATCGTCGGGGCCGGCCCGGCCGGCTGCGAGGCTGCCCTGGTCGCCGCCCAGCGCGGCCACGCCGTCACCGTGATCGAGCGCGAAGCCCGGATCGGTGGCCAGTTGCACGCGTGGGCGGCAGCCAGTTTCCTGAACGCGGAGGTCGCCGCGTTGATCGAGTTCTATCGGGTCGAGTTGGATCGGCTCGGGGTCGAGGTACGCCTGGCCACCGAGGCCACGGCCGCCGATCTGGCCGATTTCGACGAGGTGCTGCTGGCCACCGGCACCGTGGCGACCCAGATCCCCGGCGGCGGGATCGATGCGGTCTCCATGCTCACCACCGGCACCGTCCCCGACGCGGACACCGTGACCGTCTTCGGGGACACCGAGACCGCGATGTTCGCCGCCCTGTGGCTGGCCGAGCAGGGCCGACAGGTGACACTGAGTTCGCCGGCCGAGGAGGTGGGCCTGGACACCAACGACATGCAGCGCGACCGGCTCAAGCAACTCCTGGAGCCGGCGGGGGTCACCCTGGCGACGAACCAGGACGCGCCGAGCGACGGCACCGTGGTGTGGGCCCGGAGCCGCACCGCTGAGCTGTCGTTGGCCGACGCCGTGAACGAGGAAACCGTCCGGGTGATCGGGACCCGGCTGCGCGGGGGCCGGATGTATGAGGCCACCCAGTCCGGATTCTGGGCGGCCAGCACGCTGTGAGCCACAGCGGTCGGCCCCGGCTCGGTGCGAACGAGTCGGGGCCAGCCCTGTCAGGGATCCTGCAGCGTGTCAGAGCTGCGCGCCGCCATCGACGAACAGCGTGGTGCCAGTGACGTACCGACTCGCGTCACCAACCAAATACAACACCGCAGCGGCAACATCCTCGACCTCGACACCAGCGATCGGCAGCCGGTTGAGGCCGGCGGCCGCGACCTCGAAGTCGGCCCGGGTGGGGTGATCGAGTTCGGGACGGAAGACCTTGTACTTGTATTCGTTGTGGATCATCGGCGTATGCACCACGGTCGGATGGACCGTGTTCACCCGAATCCAGTGCGGCGCCAGTTCCAGCGCCAGCACCTGCATCAGCATGGTGACACCCGCTTTCGAGGCAGCATAGGAGCCCAGGTTGGGATTGGGCCTGCGCGCGGCGCTTGAGGAGGTGATCACGATCGAACCCCCTTCGCCACCGGCGATGATGTGGGGTGCGGTGGCGCGCACCGTCTTGAACACGCCGGTGAGGTTGACTCCGATCGTCGTTTCCCAGGTCTCGTCCGAGGTGTCGAGCACCGGCTCCAGCACGGAGATGCCGGCATTGGCGACGACGATGTCCAGCCGACCGAGCGTCGCGACACCTTCGTCGACTGCCTGCTGCACGCCCGCAGTGTCGCGTACGTCCACCTGGCTGGCCACGATCCGGCGATCAAGGGCTTCAACCAGGCGCACCGTCTCGGCAAGGTCCTGCGGCGTCGCACCTGGATACTGCACCTTCTCCACAGTCCGGCAGATATCGATCGCAATGATGTCTGCACCCTCCTTGGCCAGCGCCACGGCATGGGCCCGGCCCTGCCCGCGCGCCGCGCCGGTAATGAAAGCCACCTTGCCTTCCAGCAGTCCCGCCATCGTCATGCCCACTCTCTGATCAAGGATCGGCCTCCACTGCGACCGCAGATGCGTTGACGTCATCCGAAGCGGAGAATACCCTACAGATTGTTATGTAATGCCGACGATGAAGTGAGCCTCATGACGAACAGCGCCACCCCCAAGGTGAACAGCGATTCGGTGACGATCGACCTCGGCGGGGGCGCACGGCTGATCTTCCTGACCGGCAAGACCGGCATCGACTACGACGGCACGGTCCGCGACCCTGCCGGCCGGGTCCTGGCCGGCGGCATCGTGGATCAGACAACAGTCGCTTTCGCCCGCATCGAGCAGGCGCTGGCACGGGTGGGGGCGACGATGAACGACATCGTCCGACTGACCACCTACCTCACCGACATGAACGATGTCGCCGCGTACCTGGGGGTTCGCGCCGGCGTCTTCCAGGGCGAACTCCCGGCCGCCTCCACCGTTGCGGTGTCTGCCATCGGCCGCCAGGGTGCGCTGATCGAGATCGATGCCATCGCCCACCTCGGCTCCGCCCGCAGCTACGTCCCCGGCGTCTCCCAGATTCCGCCGGAATTCAAAAAGGACTGAGTCCGACCCGCGGTGGGCGGCACGCAGGTGCGAAAGGATTGCGATGAAGATGCGAGTTGTCAGATCCGGACTGGAGTTTCCCGAAGGCCCGATCGTGATGCCGGACGGATCGGTCGTCCTGGTGGAAATGCGCGGAGAGCGATTGACCCGCATCCAGCCCGACGGCCGCGCCGAGACGATCGCACAACTCCCCGGGGGTCCGAACGGCGCCGCGCTCGGGCCCGACGGAATGATCTACGTCTGCAATAACGGTGGCATGTCCTTCACCCCGCACGGCACCGGCTGGGTGCCCGGGCCGGTCGATCCGACGTCCTACACGGGCGGACGGATCGAGCGAGTCGACCCGGAAACCGGCCGGGTCGAGCTTCTCCACAACCACTGCGGCGACGTCGCGCTGCGCCACCCGAACGACCTGGTCTTCGACGCTGCGGGCGGATTCTGGTTCACCGACACCGGGAAACGAATGGGCCGGGTCTTCGACCTCGGGGTCGTCTATTACGCCCGGCCCGATGGGGGGCTGGTAGAGGCCGTGTACCCGATCGACAAGCCCAACGGAATCGGACTGTCCGCCGACGGTGGGACCCTGTACGTGACCGAAACCTACACCGGCAGACTGCTCTGCTTCGATCTGCACGCACCCGGGAAGATCGCGATACCCGCAAAGGCCGACGCAGCGGTCGGACGGGTACTGACCGGCCTCGGCGGCGCTCAACGCTGTGACGGCCTGGCCGTGGAAGTCAACGGGAACATCTGTGTGGCAACCCTGGTCACCGGGGCGATTACCGTGATCGCGCCGGATGGACAGATCGTGGACGTAGTCCCGACCGGCGACCCGCACACGACCAACATCGCTTTCGGTGGACCGGACCTGCGCACTGCCTACATCACCCTCGGCGGGAGCGGCCAGCTGATCGAGGTCGAGTGGCCCCGCCCAGGTCTGGCCCTGACCTACTGCTGACCTGAGCGGGGTCGCCGGGACCGTGACCGTCACCTGTGACAGCGTGAGGAGCACGCGCCCCGGCGAGGGAGAGACCATGCCCCCCGATATCCCCGGCCTGGCCAGCAGATACTTCGAGGCCCCCGAGGGCCGCCTGCACGTCTATCACGCCGGTGAGACCGGCTCCCCCGTCCTGCTGCTCAGTGGTGCCGGCGCCGACAGTGCCCTGCTCAGCTGGCGCCACCTGATCCCCGTCCTCGCCGAGAGTCACCGGGTATTTGCCCTGGACTGGCCCAAGCAGGGTCGCAGCCGCCCCTGGACCGGTACGGCCGATCACCTACGCATGCTGCGTTGCGTGATCGAGACCCTGGACGCGTTCGGCCTCGATCGGGCACACCTGGTGGGGCTGTCCCAGGGCGGCGCGCTCACCCTCAGCACGGCGATCGAACATCCGGATCGGGTGGACCGGATCGTCGCCCTCGCCCCGGCCGGAATCATCTCCTTCCCGCCGGTGGTGCATCAGTTGCTCTGGCTCACCGCCAGGTCCCGGCTGCTGAACGAAACCCTGCCCGACGCCATGTTCAGCTCACGGGAACGCGTCGCGTCCTTCCTGCAGACGGCCCTGTTCGCCGGTCCGGTGGCCGACTTCGACGACGCCGTGGACGAGGTGATGACCGAGATGGCGAACGGGGGCGGCCGGGCCAGTGACTGGCAGAAGGCCTCGATCGGGCCCTGTCGGATGAACGTGGATCTGCGCCCCCGGCTGCCCGAGATCACCGCACCCACCCTGTTCATCCAGGGCGACCGCGACATCGGCGTGAACCCCAAACAGACCATGGCGGCGGCGAGACTCGTCCCGGGCGCCCGGCTGGAGTTGCTGTCGGGTCACGGCCACTGGTCGAACCGGCAGTCGCCGGAGCTGGTGAACGGCCTGATTGCCGACTTCCTCGCCGAGTGACCGGCCTGCGGGCACAGCGAGGCCCGATCCCGGACTGACCGGGATCGGGCCTGGTGCTTGGTGTGCCCCCGATGGGAGTCGAACCCACACTCGAGCGGGTTTAAGCCGCCTGCCTCTGCCGTTGGGCTACGGGGGCGCGACGGTCAGCTGGCCGCGTGCCGCGGGGTCTCCTCGACGTCCGGGGTGTCCTGCGGAGCCTCGAACAACTCGTCCAGGGCATCGCCGGTCTCGGGCGCCGGGCGACGCCAGCCGCCGGTTTCTTCCTCCTCGGCCAGATCCCGATAGGCCTCCGCATCGGTGGGAAGGCCGGGCTCGGCGTCGGGCTCGGAATCCTAGGCTCCGCTCCCACTGATGAGGATTCGCACGATCATCACGATCGACACCACCAGCAAGATGGCGGGAAGAGCCAGAATCAACCACTGCCAAGCCTGCATCTCGAACCTTTCCTACGGCCCTCAACTATCCGGGCGCGACCCGCGTGTTCAGGATAGCCTGAGAGAACCTCACTTTGCACAACTCCAATCACCAGAGCGAGGCGACCAACCCGTCGAGGATGTCGGATTCACTCACCGTGGCCGCGACGTCGATCCGGGCGGCCAGCCGTTCGGCGATCAGCGTCCCCCCGCACAGCACCGCCGCCCGGCCCGGTTCCAGCCCCGGCATGAGCTCGATCAGCTCGGCGATTTCCCTAGTCAGAACGAAATCGTTGAGTTCGGCGAGGCGGGCCCGGGAAATCCGGTGGCCATGCACGCGGTCGCGTACGTACCGGTCCAGGCCGAGATCGAAGACCGCCAGCGAGCTGAATGTCCCGGCGACGCCGAGCCACGTGGACGCCCCCAAAAAGGGGACACCGGAAGCATCCAGTTGAGCATCGACATAGGCTCGCGCGCCCTCAATCTCATCGGCACGCGGCGGATCATTCCTGAGAAAGCGTTCCCGGAGTCGGACCGCCCCGATATCGAGCGAAACGGCATGGTCGATCCGGCCGGAAACCCCCAGCACCAGTTCGGTGGATCCCCCGCCGAGGTCGGTCACCAGGACCGGTCCGGCCAACTCGGTGAATCCCGCAACTGCACCTGCAAACGACAATTCCGCCTCGGTCTGTCCGGGCAGGACCTCCACCTCGACCCCCAGCCGCTCGCGGACCCCGGCGAAGAACTCCGCCCGGTTGGCCACATCACGCGCCGCGGAGGTGGCCACGCAGCGGATGGCCGGCGCCGATACCCCGGCCGCCCGGACCGCGGCGGCGTACACCTCCAGCTGAGCGAAGGTACGCGCCAGGGCCGCCGGGGCAAACTCGCCGGTGGCATCGACCCCCTCCCCGAGCCGGACCACCCGGGTGTCCCGGCGTACGTCCACGACCCCGGCGGGGGTGCGTTCGGCGATCAGCAGGCGCAGGGAGTTGGTACCGCAGTCGATGGCGGCAGCTCGTGGGAACACCGGCTATTCGTATCGCACCGGCTCACACCTCGGCCAACCGGCGGTACGCCGCCAGCGCCGGCCCGGGGGTGTCGTCGGCGACGATCCGGCCCTCGTCGATCACCAGCACCCGGTCGAAGTCGGCGAGCACATCGAGATCATGGGTGACCAGCACCACCTGCTGGGGCAACCCCGCGACCACCCGCATCACCGCGCGCCGATTCCGCAGATCCAGCAGCGTGGTCGGCTCGTCCAGCACCATGATCGCGGGCTCGGTGATCAGCACCGCGGCCAGCGCCAGCAGCTGCTTCTGTCCGCCCGACAGCAGGTGCGCGGGATGATCGGCATGCTCCTGCAGCCCGTAGGCCGCCAACGTCTGCTCGACCCGCTGCCGCACCTGATCGGCCGGCAGCTTCCGCGGCCGCAGGGAGAACGCCAGATCCTCCGCCACCGTCGGCATCACGATCTGCAGATCCGGGTCCTGGAAGACGAAGCCGACGCGGCGGCGTACCTGCTTGAGGTCGCGGTGGGTGTCCAGCCCGTCCACCAGCACCTGCCCACCGGTCGGCCGGACCAGGCCGTTGATCAGCCGCGCCAGGGTGGACTTGCCCGATCCGTTGCCCCCGACGATCCCGATCCGTTGCTCGGCGAGCACCGCGGAGACCTCGGTCAGCACCGGCCGCTGGGGGTAGGCGAAGCTCACCCGGCGAAGTTCGATCATGCCTCAGGCCGCCGCCGGGGTCGCATCCGTACGCCGCGGCGTGATCAGCGGATAGGCCTTCTTGACCGTGACGATGATCCCGGCCGCGATGGCGGTTTTGATCAGATCACCGGGCAGGTAGACAATCCAGCTCCACCAGCCGTCGGCGAGGCTGACCTTGGCCGATACGGTGATCAGCCACGGCTGCCCGATGACGTAGAGCACCAGGGCGCCGCCGATGAAGCCGGCCAGGAAGGCGGTGAGGTAGTTCAGCTTCGGCCACCAGCGCTCGATCAGCAGCCCGGTCACCAGCGCACCGAAGGGGTAGGCGATGATGAAGCCGCCGGTCGGGCCGAGGATCATCCCCAGGCCACCGACTCCGCCGACCAGCACCGGCGCCCCGATCGCGACCAGTAGGACGAACAGCGCCATCGACGCGAAGCCGCGGCGCGCCCCCAGGATTCCGCCGGCCAGGATCACCCCGAGGGTCTGTGCGGTGAACGGTGCCGGCAGCAGCGGCAACTGGATCCGCGGGGTCAGCCCGAGCACGCACATCAGCGCGGTGAACAGGGCGATCAGGGCGATGTCTTTGGGACGCATCGGCGCGACCTTTCTCGATTTTGAACAGTGTTCAACCGCGGACTCTAGCACCGCGCCGACGGGGTGGATCGTCCTCGCCGACGCCGCGCACCTCGAGCGCCTCGCCGAGCCCGTCGGCCATCCGCAGGGTCCGGATGACCAGCGGCGCCAGATAGGACAGCCCCGGCCGCACCCCGCGTGCCTCGTGCGCCTCCCGGACCCGGGCCGCTTCGGTGGCGATCACCGGGATGAAGCGGAACACCAGCGCGATCAGCAGCCCGATCCGGTCCGGGCGTACGCCGAAGACCCGCAGCGGCGTGGCGATCCGCTCGACGGTGTCGACGATCGCGGTCTGGGTGGTGGTCAGCGTGATCAGGTTCGCCAGCCCGATCACCAGCAGCAGCCGGATGCCGACCTGGGCCGCGGTGGGCCAGTCCCCGAGCAGGCCCTGGGCGAGCACGACGATGACCAGCATCACCAGTACGCCGCGCAGCAGTTTCCACGCCGCGGCGATCGGGATCCGGGCCACCGCGTACGCCCCGATCACCACGGCCAATCCGGCGCCGAGCACCCGCAGGTCGGTGAGGAAGAAGGCGGCGGTGCCCAGCACCAGCATCGCGAGCAGTTTCACCCAGGCCGGACAGCGGTGGACCGGGCTGGTGCCGGGTTGGTAGAGGCTCAGCATCCGGCCCCCCGGGCGAGCATGCCGAGGGCCGCGTCGAGGCGTCGCTCCGCCGCCTCGGGGTCCTCGGCGCCGCAGTCGTGGCCGAGTTCGGCGTACTGGGCACGCTGTTCGGCGTCCAGGCTGTGGCCGATCACCAGGTGCAGCGCCCCGGCGGCAACCGCGGCGGCGTCCTCGGCGGAGAGCCCGCCGTGGGTGAGCCGCTCCAGCACCGGGCGCGCCGGTGATTCGCCGGCCGGGCGCATCGCCAACGCGGCGCTGACCAGTTCGGCCCCGCAGCGGTGGGCGCGCAACTGCCGATGCAGGCCCAGGCCCCACTCGCGCAACCAGTCCCCCGGCTGCTCCCCGGCCTGCTGCGGCGTGGTCGGGATCGGGTCGGCCAGGATCAGGTCGGCCAGTTCGATGAGCAGGGTCTGCTTGTTGGCGACGTGGTAGTACAGCGCCCCCGGCTGCACCCCGAGCGCCCCGGCCAGCCGCCGCATGCTGAGGTCACCGAGCCCGTAGCTGTCGACAATCTCCAGGGCGGTGCCCAGCACCCGGTCCTTCGTCAACGCCATGGCCGCATGGTAACCCGATTTGAACGACGTTCAGCACTCGGCGGATTCTTCCGGTCGCGCTCCCGCCGCCGCGGACCGGGGCCCGCCTAACCTCGAACCGGCATCCGGCGAAAGGTGACTTCTCATGGGTACGCAGCGTGGTCGGGAGTCGGCTTCGTGAGCAAGGCGGCCGCGGGCGCCGGCATCCTGGAGAAGGTCGTCGGCCCCTTCCTCAAGAAGGTGAAACCGGCCAAGAAGCCGCTGGCCCACCGGGCCCAGAAGGGACCGCGGACCCAGCATCCGCCGGTCGACCCGGCGCTGGTGACCCGGCGCACCCAGCTCGCCAAGAACAACAAGGACGCGATCGCCGCCCGCGACGAGCTCTACGACAGCCTGCCCCCGGTCGAGCCGCCGGCGAGCAAGTCCGAGGTCGGCGGGATGTCGGTGGCCGAGCTGCGCCAGAAGTACGGCATCAGTGCCGCCGAGGCCCGGGAGATCCGCGAGGGCTTCCGCCAGCAGCGGGACGCGCAGGCCAAGCTCGGCCAGCACTCCGAGGCGATGGGCGAACAGGGCGCCAGCAATGTCATCCACCAACGGGGGCAGGAACCCATCCCGACCCAGCCGGGCTCCGGCGCCGGCACGTTCGACCAGATGTCGGTGACCCACGGCCCGGACGGGAAGGTGACCGATCTGAACGTCTACGAGGCCAAGGGCGGCAACAGCCCGCTCGGCGCCCGGGACACCCCGGACGGCCGGGCCCAGCAGGGCACCACCGAGTACCTCAACGACGTCGCGGCCCGCGATCCCGCCCTGGCGGACTATCTCGCCAAGAACCCGGCGGTCCGCGAGGGCCTGCAAGATGGCAGTATCAACGTGAACTACGAGCTGGTACGCACCCGCCCGGACGGGTCGGTGTCCAGCCAGCCGTTCACTATCGACCCGAGCCGGCTCACCTGGTGAGGCCGCCGAACCGACCGGAGGTCACAGATGGTTGATCCGAACCTTGTCCCTGGGGCCGAGTACGCCCTGACCGACGATGAGATCCGGGACTTCTTCCGGGTCGCCGCCGCCGTCGACTGGACCCGTCCGGTGACCGAGACCCGGGCCCTGCTGCAGGAACGGTTCGGCTGGCGTCCGCTGGGCCGGCGCGGCACGATCCTGGAGACCCCGACGGGGGCCTCGGGGTCGGCCGGCGGGACCCCCGAGGAGACCGACCGCCTGCAACTGGAACACACCTGCTGGGATCCCGAGGCTCCGGCGGAATCGGTGGACACCGCGGCCCGAATGGCGGCGGTGAGCGCGGTGATCACCGCCCTGATCGGGGGGACGCCGGCCACCGGTCGCAGTCTGGACGGCGAGGACGGCACGTACTGGAACTTCGCCGACGGCAGTCGCTGCTGGGTCGACGGCACCGATCTGCTGCTGCTGTCCCCGACGTTGGCGGCCGCGGAGACCTGGGCGGTCAATAACCCCGCGGCGTACGCCTCCTACGGCGAGGACTGACCCTCGGTCAGCAGGGGTTGCGCCAGAACTCCCCGAGTTCGGCCACGGCCTCATCGCCCAGCGGATTCACCCCGGGGCCGGCGGCCAGGGAGTGCCCCACCAGCACGTGCAGGCACTTGACCCGATTCGGCATCCCGCCGGCGCTGATCCCCTCGATCTCGGGGACCTCCCCCAGCGCGGCCCGGTCGGCCAGGTAGGCCTCGTGCGCGTGTCGGTACGCCGCGGCGAGCTCGGGATCCTCGCTGAGGCGCCGGGTCATCTCGGCCATCATCCCCGACGCCTCCAGGGTGGAGACCGCCGAGGTGGCCCGGGGACAGGTCAGATAGTAGGTGGTCGGGAACGGCGTACCGTCGGGCAGCCGGGGTTCGGTCGCGATCACGCCCGGTTTCCCGCACGGACAGCGCCAGGCCACCCCGGCCACGCCGCGGGCCGGCCGTTCCAACTGCGCTTCGACCGCGGCCGCATCGGCTTCGGACAACGGCTGGTACTGCTTGGGTTCGGTCATCGGGTGCTCTTGGTCGGGCTCTTGGTCACACTCGGGCTCTTCGTCGGGGTCTTGCTGGCGCTCTTGCTCGGGGTCGGGGTCGCCGTCGGCGTGGGGCTGGTCCTCGGCGTGGGGGTGTTGGTGCCGTCGGTCAGCGGCGGCTTCGCCGCCTCCGGCGTGGGCCCCGGCGTCCCGGTGCCGTCGGCCACCTTGACCGATTCCCAGATCTTCTGCCACCACGGGCGCTCCTGGTTCGCAGCGACCCCCGGCTTGTCGTCGCGCTGGGTCTGGATCGTGTTCCCGATCGGTTTCCCGTCGGCCCCGACCACCCGGTAGCCGACCTCACCGGGCATCACCCAGCCGAGCCGGGTGTGGGCCTGGGCCCGGACGTACTGCGGGTCGTCCCAGCGGCTCAGGTCGTCCTGGAGTTCACCGATGCGCTGTTCGGAGGCGGCGATCCGCTCCCGGTTCGCCGCGCTGCGCTGCTCGGTCTCGAAATAGACCCGCAGACTGTTGCCGAAAGAGACCGCGACCACCGCCAGCACGATCAGCAGCGCCAGCGCCCGACGGGTGACCCGCAGGCCCCGGGTGGGCGCCGGATCGTCCGCGGTCGCGACCTGATCGGCGTCGTGGACCGTGGGGGGCGCCACATTCGTCGACCGGGTACGCGAACCGGCCCGGGATCGTGGGCGACCACGACCCGGACCGGCTCCGGTACGGCTACTGCGAGGTGTGTGAGGCATCGACCCAAGTCTAGGCCGAGAGCGCCTGCTCCCCCGGGAAGGCAGCGGTGTGTTCAGTTGGCCCGAAAGCGCGGGAAGGCCGCGGCCCCGGCGTAGCTGGCGGAATCCTCGAGGAACTCCTCGATGCGCAGCAGCTCGTTGTACTTGGCGACGCGGTCCGAGCGCGCGGGGGCACCGGTCTTGATCTGACCGCAGTTGATCGCCACGGCCAGATGGGCGATGGTGACGTCCTCGGTCTCCCCGGAGCGGTGCGACATCATGCAGCGGTAGCCGCTGCGCTGGGCGAGTTCGCAGGCGTCCAGGGTCTCGGTGAGGGTACCGATCTGATTCACCTTGACCAGCAGGGCATTGGCGGCGCCCTCGTCGATGCCGCGCTGCAGCCGCTCGGGGTTGGTGACGAACAGGTCGTCGCCGACCAGCTGGACCTTGGCGCCCAGCCGCTCGGTGATCGCCTTCCAACCGTCCCAGTCCTCCTCGTTGAGCGGATCCTCGATGGAGACCAGCGGGTACTTCTCGACCCAGGAGGCGTACAGCTCGATCATGTCCTGGGCCGACTTCGTGCCGCCCTCGAAGGCGTAGGAGCCGTCGGTGTAGAACTCCGAGGCGGCCACGTCCAGGGCGAGGGCGACCTGGGTTCCGGGCTCGTACCCGGCCTCCTTGATGGCCTCGACGATCAGGTCGAGCGCGGCGGCATTGGACTCCAGGTTCGGCGCGAAGCCGCCCTCATCGCCCAGGCCGGTGCCCAGGCCCTTGTTGTGCAGGACCTTCTTCAGGGTGTGGTAGACCTCGGCACCCATCCGGAGGGCCTCGGAGAAGGTTTCCGCGCCGATCGGGGCGATCATGAACTCTTGGATGTCGACGTTGGAGTCGGCATGGGCGCCGCCATTGAGGATGTTCATCATCGGCACCGGCAGCACGTGCGCGTTCGCGCCACCGACGTAGCGGAACAGCGGCAGGTCGGAGTAGTCCGCGGCGGCCTTGGCGACCGCGAGCGAGACGCCGAGGATGGCGTTGGCGCCGAGCCGGCCCTTGTTGTCGGTGCCGTCCTTGTCGATCATCGCCTCATCGATCAGGCGCTGGTCGGTGGCGTCGAAGACGCCGACGACCTCGGCCAGCTCGTCCACGTTGTCCACCGCCTGCTGGACGCCCTTGCCGAGGTAACGCTCACCGCCGTCACGCAGTTCGACGGCCTCGAAGGCGCCGGTGGAGGCACCGGAGGGGACCGCGGCCCGCCCGCTGGAGCCGTCCTGGAGCTGGACCTGCACCTCGACGGTGGGGTTGCCCCGGGAGTCGAGGATCTCGCGGGCAAGAATGTTGTCGATCTGAGCCACGATGCTGCCTTTCACAGTGCGGAGAGGTTGCGCGGCCGGCACAGCGGCCGCTCGAATCCCACCCTAGTTGGGCCGCCCGGCCCCCGCAGGCGCGGGCTCCGGGTTGGCAGGTGAGCTTGCCTACACCGCGGCCGCGCCCGACTCCGCGGCGCGAACCTCGCCCTCCAACTCGCGCAGCGCGTCGCGTACGGCCTGCTCCGGGTCGATCCCGGCGGCCTGGGCCCGGGCCACCAGGTCGAGGACGCCGCGGCCCACCTCCGGCGCGGTGACCGGGGCGGTCGGCAGGTCGAGGGGGACCGCGTGCGAGCGGGTTCGCGAGATCACCTTGGCGGCCCGGGTCATCGCCGACAGCGACTCCGGGATCCCCTCCAGCGCGGAGGTACGGCCCTTCTCCGCCCGCTTGCGAGCCTCCCAGGTGGCGTTGAGGTCATCGGGCACCGACCCCTCACCGAAGACGTAGGGATGCCGGTCGATCAGCTTGGCGCTGATCCCGGCCGCCACGTCCTGCAGATCGAAGCCGGCCGATTCCGAGGCGATCCGGGCATGGAAGACCACCTGCAGCAACAGGTCGCCGAGTTCTTCCCGCAGGTCGTCGGCGTCCCCGGATTCGATGGCGTCGATCACCTCGCAGGTCTCCTCGACCAGGTAGCGCACCAGGCTGCGATGGGTCTGCTGGGCGTCCCAGGGGCACTCGGTACGCAACCGGGCCATCACCGCGACGAGTCGATCGAGCTGACTGTCGGCCTCGGTGCCCGTCGGGTCGGGGGTGGCCATGGTCACTCCGAGGAGGCGTCGCGACCGACCCGCGAGAGCGAGCCGGACCCGACCTCGGGCCAGGAGCCGTAGCGGGGGTTCAGGGTGACCGGTACGCGCTGCTTCACCTGGGTCAGCGCCTCAGGGTCGGCGCTGCTCAGCGTGGCGCTGATGATGTTCGCCCGCCACAGCCGCATTGCCTCGGGGCGCTCCTGCAGCACCTGCCGGATCGCCGGGTCGACCTGCTGCACCGGATCCTGCCCCGGCTGCGGAAGTCCGGCCGCCTGCAGGGCGTACTCGGTGGCGAGCATCTGCGCGGTGCCGGCCTCGTTCCACAGCTCGACCGAGGGGGCCTGTCCGGTGACCACCGGGACCGCGTCGATCGCCCAGCGTACCGACGGCGGTGCCGACTCGATCTGTGCGTTCGCTCGCTCGGTGAACTGCTGCACCTGCGCCACGGTGAGGGTCTGGTCCCCCATGGCGACACCGTTGTTGGGACTCGTACTGCACGCACTGAGCGCGCCGAGCAGGGCAACGGTCGACAGCAGTGCCAGCGGGCGCCGCAGGTGGGGCATGGTGATCCTCCCGATCGGGTGCCCAGGCAGTCTAGGCCACCCCGCCCAACGGCGGCGGGCAGCCCGGGTTCGATGCGCCCCGAAGCGGGCTGCCCGGTGGTGACGCCGCGCGACCGTGCGTACGCGGCCCCGATCAGTCGGGCGGCGCGACCGTCACCGAGAGCCCGAGCGAACGCAGGAAGGCGCCGGAGTCGAAGTAGCCCACGATCTCGGTCAGCCCCTCGGCGCCGAGCGCGACGACATCGACGCCGCGGATTTCCCACCCGGCTCCGGTCGGCTCCGGGAGCCCGGGGAGGGGCCCGGTCCAGGTGCCGGTCATGTGCCAGGACGCCCACAAGCGGGATCGGTCAATGGTGAGTTCGTCGCTGACCAGGGCCAGGTCCGGGGTGGACGCGGCCAACGCGTCGACGTACCCGGCCAGCGCCTCCCCGGACAGCGGGCCGGGCAACATCGGGTCGACGTAGGTGGCGCCCGGGGCCAGGGCGGCCACCAGGGTGGCGCCCTGACGGGAGTTCCAGGCGGCGACGTAGGAGTTCCAGGCGGCTTCGGCAGCGGCCGCGGACAACGGTTCGGGAGGAGTCATAGCACAGCCCTTTCGGGGAAAATGTGATGATTCTGACTCTATAAGCCAGAGGAGATTCGGCACTATTGCGTCGGGCTGTTTATCAGGCGATTCTGAGCTTTCTGCGGGCCGATTTTCGGTCGGGGCCAGCCGGTCGGCACCGGTGGCGCGGGTCTCGTGCGGTGCGCGGGGTCCCGGCGATGCGCGGGGTCCAGGGCGGTGCGCGGGGGCCCGTGCCGATGCGCGGGGTCCCGTGCGGAGCGCGGGGTCCCGGGCGGTGCGCGGGGTCCAGGGCGGTGCGCGGAGTCCCGTGCGATGCGCGGCCCCTGCAGGGCCCGCGAGTCCCAGCGGGCACTGCGAGCCCCCAGCAAGCCCCGCGAACTCCCGGCAAGCCCCACGAATCTCTCCAGCGGCGACTGCGACCCCGGGGATCGTGGCCGGTGCGGCGACGGTTCGGTCATCCAGCTTCACTCTGGGTAACTCGGTCATCCAGCTTCACTCTGGGTAACACAGCGTCTATGCGCCCCGAAGCTGCCTGCCCCGGGGTGACGCTGCTTGACCGTGCGTACGCTGCGCGCGACCGCAAGTACGGGCGGGACGCTTCCCGCGACAGCAAGTACGGCCCGGGCCCTGCCCGCGACAGCAAGTACGGCCCGGGCCCTTCCCGCGACAGCAAGTACGGCCCGAACCCTGCCCGCGACAGCAAGTACGGCCGGAGCGCTTCCCGCGACAGCAAGTACGGGCCGGGCCCTTCCCGCGACAGCACACGTGACCCCGCGACAGCACCAGGGTCCTCGCGGGTGTTGCAGCAGGTGCGGCAAACATTTCGAGGCGCGGAATGCGCGGAGGCAACGCGGGAAGGCCCCCGGCCGGTTTTCCCGTCGCAGGAAGGCCCCCGGCCGGTTTTCCCGTCGCAGGAAGGCCCCGGCCCATTCACCTGTCGCGGGAAACCCCCCGACCGATTTCCCCGTCGCGGGAACCCCGACGCGCCCCGAAAGCGCCCCCACCGAGGACTACGCCGAAACCGCCACTACCGGCGCAAAGATCTGCGCCACCACCTCCCGGCACCAGCCCAGCAGTTCCCCGTCGACCGGCAGCGGACCCCCCACGTTCTTCGCCCGCGGCCGCGGAATCTGGATGAAGTTCGGCTTCACCACCGCCCCGGGGTACATCCGCGCCAACCGCAGCATCCGCGACTCGGGCAGGTCGTGCGGGCCGAACCGTACCCGGTCCCCCTGGGCCACCACCTCGGTGAGGCCGGCCGCCCGCGCCTCGATCCGGAACCGGGCCACATCCAGCAACAGATCCACCTCCGGCGGCGGCGGCCCGTAGCGGTCGACCAGTTCGGCCCGGGCCTCGGCGATGTCGGCCTCGCTGCGTACCTCGGCCAGGCGTTTGTACATCTCCAGCCGCAGCCGCTCGGACTCGACGTAGTCCACCGGCAACCGAGCCTCCACCGGCAGTTCGATCCGCATCTCGGGCTCCTCATCGGTGTCGGCGCCGTCGTTGCGGAAGGCGGTGACCGCATCCCCGACCAGCCGCAGGTACAGGTCGAAGCCGACATCGGCGATGTGCCCGGACTGCTGCCCGCCGAGCAGGTTGCCCGCCCCGCGGATCTCCAGGTCCTTCATCGCGATCTGCATGCCGGCCCCCAGGTCGGTGTGCGCGGCCATCGTGGCGAGCCGGTCGTGCGCGGTCTCGGTCAGCGGCTTGTCCGGCGGATAGAAGAAGTACGCGTACCCGCGCTCCCGGGACCGACCGACCCGTCCCCGCAACTGGTGCAACTGGGACAGCCCGAGGGTGTCGGCGCGCTCGATGATCAGGGTGTTCGCGGTGGACACGTCCAGACCGGCCTCGACGATGGTGGTGCACACCAGCACGTCGTACTCCCGATTGACGAAGTCGTTCATCACCTCTTCGAGGCGCTTCTCCCCCATCTGCCCGTGTGCGGTGACCACCCGGGCCTCCGGCACCAGTTCGGCCAACCGGGCCGCGGCCCGATCGATGTCGGAGACCCGGTTGTGGATGTAGAAGACCTGGCCCTCGCGCATCAGTTCCCGGCGGATCGCCGCGGTCACCTGCCCGGTGTCGTACGGGCCGGCGAAGGTCAGCACCGGATGCCGTTCCTCCGGCGGGGTCGCGATCGTGGACATCTCCCGGATCCCGGTGACCGCCATTTCGAGCGTACGCGGGATCGGAGTCGCCGACATGGCGAGCACATCGACGTTGAGCCGCAGCTTCTTCAACTGCTCCTTGTGCTCCACCCCGAAGCGCTGCTCCTCATCGATGATCACCAGCCCGAGGTCCTTGAACTGCACCTGGTCCGACAGCAGCCGGTGGGTGCCCACGACCACATCCACCTTCCCGGCGGCCAGGTCGTTGATCACCCGCTCGGACTCCTTGGCCGTCTGGAACCGCGACAGCTGCGCCACCCGGACCGGAAACCCGGCGTACCGGTCGGCAAAGGTCGAGGCGTGCTGCTGCACCAGGATGGTGGTCGGCACCAGCACCGCGACCTGCTTGCCGTCCTGGACCGCCTTGAACGCCGCGCGGACCGCGATCTCGGTCTTGCCGTAGCCGACGTCGCCGCAGACCAGCCGGTCCATCGGGACGATCTGCTCCATGTCGTGCTTGACCTCGGCGATCGTCGACAACTGGTCGGGGGTCTCCACGTAGTTGAACGCGTCCTCCAGTTCCCGCTGCCAGGGCGTGTCGGGGGCGAACGCATGCCCCTTGGAGGCCTGCCGGGCGGCGTACAGCTTGATCAGCTCGGCGGCGATCTCCTTGACCGCCTTCTTGGCCCGGGCCTTGCGCTTGTTCCAGTCCGCCCCGCCCATCTTGTCCAGCGTCGGCGCCTCCCCGCCCACATAGCGGGTGACCAGGTCGAGCTGGTCCATCGGGACGAACAGCCGGTCGCCGGGATGGCCGCGCTTGGACGGGGCGTACTCGATCACCAGGTACTCCCGGGTGGCGCCGCCGCCGGTGCGCTGGATCATCTCCACATAGCGCCCCACCCCGTGGTGTTCGTGGACGACGAAGTCGCCGGCGGTCAGCTCGAGCGGATTCACCTGGTTCTTGCGCCGGGCCGGCATCCGGCGCGCACTGCGGTCCACCGGGGCGCGCCCGGACAGGTCGCCGGCGGTGAAGACCGCCAACTTGGCCGAGTCGAGCCGGAAGCCGTGGGCGAGTTCGGCCATCGCGACGGTGACGATGTCGGCGCGCGGCACGGCCTTCAGCGCGGCGACGGCCTTGGTGCCGATCTCAGCCTCGGTGAGCAGTTCGACCAGGCGTTTCACCATGCCCTTGCCCTCGGCGACCATCACCACCCGCCAGCCGTCGGCCATTGCCGCCCGGATGTCGGTGACCACCTGGTCGGTGTTGCCGCGGAAGGAATCGATCGGGTGCGCGGCGATCGTCCGGGTCTCCACGGCGGTGACCCCCATCGGGTCCCCTTCGCCGGCCAGGACCTCGGCGGAGTCCGGGGCGACCGCGAACGGGGCGAAGGACCACCAGCCCAGCCCGCGGCTCATCGCGTGGAAACGCACATCGGCGTACTGGTGGAACGAGGACGCCCCGAGGTCGATCGGCGCCTTGCCGCCCCCGGCCGCCGCCGCCCAGGAGGCGTGCAGGAATTCCTCGCCGGTGGTGACCAGGTCCGCGGCGCGGGCCCGGACCAGTTCCGGATCGCAGACGGTGACCAGGGTGTCGGGGTCGAGCACGTCGACCAGCAGTTCCATCCCGTCGGCCAAGACCGAGCTGAGCGATTCCATCCCTTCCACCGCATGGCCCTCGGCGATCCGCTCCAGCATGTCGGCCAGCTCCGGATGCGCCTCGGCCAGCTCCAGCGCCCGCTCGCGGACCGCGTCGGTGAGCAACAGCTCCCGGCACGGGACGGCGGTCAGCTCCGGCAGGGTCAGGTCGGTGGAACGCTGATCGGCGACGGTGAAGTAGCGGATCTCCTCGACGGTGTCGCCGAAGAAGTCGATCCGGACCGGATGCTCGGCGGTCGGGGTGAACACGTCGACGATGCCACCGCGCACGGCGAACTCCCCGCGCCGCTCGACCAGGTCGACGCGGTGGTACGCCGCATTCACCAGGTCCCGGCTCAGCGCGTCGATGTCGTAGTCCTCCCCGGCCACCACCCGGACCGGGAGGATCTCGCCCAGCCCCCGCACCATCGGCTGCAGCACCGCGCGGATCGGCGCGACGACCACCCGGGGGGCCGGCGCGGCGTCGTTGCCGACGAGGCGCCGCAGCACGGTGAGCCGCCGGCCGACGGTGTCCGAGCGCGGGCTGAGCCGCTCGTGCGGCAAGGTCTCCCAGGCCGGGAAGTACGCCACCTGCTCCTCGCCCAGGATCGCGCCGAGGGCGGTGGTGAAGTTCTCCGCCTCCCGGTAGGTCGGACTGACCACCAGGATCGGCCGCTGGGCGGCCAACGCAGCGACCACGAAGGGCCGGATCGACGCGGTGGCGACCAGATTCAGCGACGTGGAGGTACGCAGGCGCGCGTCATCGCAGGCCTTTGCGATGACGGGGTCGGTCGAAGCAAGTTTCACCAGTCCCGAAAGGGTCACCGGACCAACCTACCGCCCCGAACAAATCGGCCCCAGCCGTGGCGGGGCCGATCAGCGCGCGTGACGTGCGTCGTCCATGCCCTTCAATGCCTTCGGAACCGCCACCCCGAGGAGGATCCCCAGGTTGGTCTTCGCCCCGTCCAGCAGCATGCCGCCGAGGAAGTCGTCGGCCTGCCGCAGGATGACCACCATCTTGCCGTCGGTCAGATCCAGCATGTAGAAGCGGTTCAGCGTCGGGAAGCCGGACTCCTTGAGGGTGTAGTCGAGGTCTCCGGTGACCTGGTTGAACAGTGCGGTCGCGGCGGGCTGGGAGTTGAATCCGGCCAGCGAGAGGCCGGATTCGCGGTCCCACAGGTCCATCGAGACCAGGGCGCCGCGGAGCTGACGCTCCTGTTCGGCGACGACCTTGTCCAGGATCGCGGTGTCAACATCGAGCATGGTTCCTCCAGCAGGGTGTGTGTTGTGGTCGGGTCTTCAGTCGGTGAAGTCGGCCAGGGCACGAACGGTCTGGATCGTATCGGCCTGGTCGGCGGTCTTGTCGTCGCGGTAGCGCAGCACGCGGGCGAAGCGCAGCGCGAGCCCGCCGGGATAGCGGGTGGAGCGTTGCAGGCCGTCGAAGGCGATTTCGACGACCTGTTCGGGGCGGACGGTCACGGTGTACTGGTCGCGGGCGACCGCGAGCTCGGTGAAGCGTTCGGTCTGCCAGGCCAGCATCTGGTCGGTCATCCCCTTGAAGGTCTTGCCGAGCATGACGAAACCGCCGGTCTCCGGGTCGCGGGCGCCGAGGTGGATGTTGGACAGCAGCCCCTGGCGTCGCCCGGAGCCCCACTCGACGGCAAGGACGACCAGGTCGAGGGTGTGCCGGGGCTTCACCTTGATCCAGTCCCCGCCGCGCCGACCGACCGCCCAGACGGCGTCGAGGCGTTTGATCACCACTCCCTCGTGGCCGGCCGCGACCGCGTCGGCGGCGAACGCACTCGCCTCGGCGACGTCGGCGGTGATCACATGCGGGATCAGTTGGGCCGGTGCCACGGTGTCGACCAGGGCGCCCCGGCGTACGCTGAGCGGCTCGTCGATCAGGGTCCGGCCGGCCAGCGCGAGCACGTCGAAGAAGTACGCCGTCAGCGGCGTCCGGGCCGATTCGGTGAGCGGATCGGCGCCGGCGGCGGTCCGTGACCCGGTGACCTGGAAGGCCTCCGGGCGGCCGTCGGGACGCAACGCGATCACCTCCCCGTCGAGCACCACCTCCGGGGCCTCAAGGTCGGCCACCAGGTCGGCGATCTCGGGCAGCCGGTCGGTGATGTCGGCCAGGCTGCGGGTGAACAGCCGGACCCCGAAGTCGCCCTTGTGGGCCTGGATCCGGATGCCGTCGATCTTGGTCTCCACACTGGCCGCGGCCCCGTCGAGGGTGGCGTACGCGGCGGCGACGTCGGGGGCCGACCCGGCCAGCATCGGGGCCAGCCCGCGGCCGACCTCCAGCCCGATCCGGGCAAGTCCGGCGGTCCCCTCGGCGGCGGCCACCGCGGCCACCGCGGGCAGGTCCCCGGCGAGCATCCAGGCGCGCTGCACCAGGGCCGGGTCGATGGCGTACGCGGCGGCGATCCCCTGGGCGATGAGCGAATCACCGGCCCCCTGCCGCATCTCGCCGAGCATCAGCCGGCGCAGGAATTCCTGCTCGGCGGCGGTGGCCCGCTCCAGCAACCGGGTCAGCGCCGCAGCCCGCCGGGCGGTCGAGGCGGCGCCGTGGATCGCGGCGATCTCGCTGATCCGGGCATCCACCTCAACCAGGGTCCAGGACGCGGTCGCCGCCGCGGGCGGCAGTTCGGCCAGACTGCGCCAGCCGACCCCGATCCGGCCCTGGGGCAGGTGACCGGCCAGGTACGCCGCCGCCAGTCGGGCATCGGCGGGCCCGGCGGCGGCGAACAACTCCGCGAAGGCGGCCACCTTGGCGTTGCGGGACCGGGTCGCGCTGACCGTGGCGGAGACGGCGACCACCTCGGTCAGCCCCAGGTCGGTCATGCCTGCTCGGCAGCCTGCTCCGACTGGGCCGGGCCGGGACGGCGGTGCTGCGGCGAACTTCCCGGCGGCGGGGTCGCGGGCTGTTCCAGGTCGAGCAGGTCGGCCACCTCCTTGGCACACCGCTGCGCGGCGACCAGCAGGGCCCCCAGGCTGACCCCCTCGGCGACCACGTGTACCAGGGCGTGCCCGATCATCGGTTGCTCCCGCCCCACCAGTACCGAGCGACGCTTGCCGTGTTCCATGGTGAGCACATCGATGGGTTCGGCCCCGCTGTGGCCGACCACCTCCCCGGAGGCCGACCCGAGCGCGAACAGCGAACTGCTCAGGGCGGCCATCCGGGCGACCTTGTCCTCGGCGATGTTCAGCGCGCACAGGTTGAACCCGTCGGAGGTGCACACCATTGCGCTGTGCAGGTTCGGCACCCGCCGGGCCAGTTCGTCCATCGCCGGCTTGAGCGTACGCCCGAGCACCATCGACCAGACGTGCCAGTCCTTGGCGATCGAGGGGTCCAACCCGGTGAGCTCCCAGGCCGGGTCGGCCGGGTCGGTCTGTGCACCCTCAACGATCACGGCGTACGCCTTCCTTTTCCAGATTGGTGCGGGCCGCATCGACCACCCGGGCCACGTGCAGCCGGCCCCGGGGATCGGCGGCCAGCAGCGGGATGTCGGCGAGATGGTTGTCCAGGATGGGTCGGTACTCGGCCAACTCGGGTCCGCCGCCCAGTTCGATCCGGGTCACCGCGACCACCACCCGGCTCAGCTCGGTTTCGAAGGAGAGCCGGGTCAGCCACTGATCGGCGTCGGTCAACCCGTCGCCACGGTTGCCGTACAGCCACAGCACGACCGCGGCATCGGCGACCAACGCGGTCCGTCGCATCGCACTGAACCGGGTCTGCCCCGGCGTACCGATCAGGGCATGCCGTCGCCCCTGCGGATCGGTCCATTCGCCGTAGTCGATGCCGACGGTGGTGGTCGGCTTCAGCGGAACCTGCCGGGACTGTTGCATCGAGGTACTGGACTCGGTGGTGAGCACAGGGACATCGGACAGCGTCCGCACGGCGGTCGTCTTGCCGACACCGTACGGGCCGACGAACACCACCTGGGTGATCACCGGGTGTCCGATCACAAGATCCACATTGACTCCCTCTGGTCGCCCCACACAATAACGGCCCGCGGCGCCGCGTGCCGCCACCCCCCGCGCGGGTTCCGGTTGCGGACGGAAGAAATCGTGATGTATAAACTTCCTCAATACTTCAAAAAGTATTCTCTATGGTCTTGAGCGTCCTCGCGGCGCCCCCACGAAGGGTCACCCCATGAAGCGCACTGTCCCCCGACGCGTTCTGCTGTCGCTGGCCGGCCTCACCGCGGCCTCGCTCACCCTGTCGGCCTGCGTCGGTGGAGCGGCCGGATCGACCGGCTCGGCGGGGGCCACCACCCTCCATCTGGTCGGGTTCGCGGTCCCCAAGGAGGCGAACAACGCGATCCAGGCCAAGTTCGCCCAGACCCCGGCGGGGCAGGGCACGGTCTGGCAGGAGTCCTACGGCGCCTCCGGCGATCAGAGCCGGGCGGTGGTCAACGGACTGGCGGCCGACTACGTCAACTTCTCCCTCGAGGGCGATGTCACCCGACTGGTCGATGCCGGCCTGGTCGACCCGAGCTGGAACACCGGCCCCACCAAGGGCATCGTCGCCGACTCGGTGGTCGTCCTGGTGGTCGCCAAGGGCAACCCGCACAACATCCGCGGTTGGGCCGATCTGATCCGGCCCGGGATCCGGATCATCACCCCCAACCCGGCCAGTTCGGGCTCGGCCCGCTGGAACATCCTGGCGGCCTACCAGCAGGTGATCAGCCAGGGCGGGACCGAAGCGCAGGCCGAGCAGTATCTGGCGTCGTTCTTCGGCAATGTCGTGGCGCTGCCCGGCAGCGGCCGCGATGCCTCCAATGCCTTCCTGCAGGGCACCGCCGACGTGCTCATCTCCTACGAGAACGAGGCCATCCTGGCCCGGCAGTCCGGCGAGGATTTCGAGTACATCGTGCCCGAGGACACCCTGCTGATCGAGAACCCGGGTGCGGTGACCAAGAACGCCAACCCCCGGGCGAGCGACTACCTCAACTTCGTACTCAGCTCCGAGGGCCAGGTCGAGTTCGCCCGCAAGGGCTTCCGCCCGGTGACCCCGGGGGTGCCGTTGCCCGAGGTCGCCGGCGCCAATGATCCGGCCGCCCCATTCCCGAAGCCGGCCCGGCTGTCCACGGTCAATGACAATCTCGGCGGCTGGTCGGCGGTCAACAAGAAGTTCTTCGCCGACTCCACCGGCCTGGTGCCGCGGATCCAGCAGCAGACGGGTCGGACCCGGTGAGCGGCGTACTCGCACCCGACCGGTCGCGGCCCGAGCCGGCCCCGGCGCCGCGGCGGCGCCCCCGCCGCACCACGCTCGACCGCCGGTCGGGGACCGGGCTCGGCCTGGCCCTGATCTGGTTCAGTCTGCTGGTGCTCATCCCGCTCACCGCAGTGCTGGTGAAGGCGTCCGAGGGCGGCTGGACCGCGTACTGGGCCGCGCTCAGCGACCCGCAGACCGCGGCGGCGATCGGTCTGACCATCGTGGCCGCTCTGGTGGTCACCGCGATCAACGTGGTGATGGGCACGCTGATTGCCTGGGTGCTGGTCCGCGACGACTTTCCTGGCCGCCGGGTCCTCGAGGTGGTCATCGACCTGCCCTTCGCGCTGCCCACCATCGTGGCCGGCCTGGTCCTGCTCAGTCTGTACGGTCCGCACTCCCCGCTGGGGATCAATGTGGCCAACACCCGGATCGCGGTCGGGCTGGCCTTCTTGTTCGTGACGCTGCCGTTCGTGGTGCGGACGGTCCAGCCGGTGCTGCTCGAGCTGGAGCCGGAGGTGGAGGAGGCGGCCGCCTCGCTGGGCGCCGGTCCGGTGACGGTGTTCCGGCGGATCGTGCTCCCCAGCCTGGCTCCGGCGATCGCCTCCGGCGCGGCCATGTCGTTCGCCCGGGGCCTGTCGGAGTTCGGCTCGCTGGTGCTGCTGTCGGGCAGCCTGCCGCTGCACACCGAGGTGGCCGCGGTACGCATCCTCGGCTACATCGAGGGCGACAACCTGCACGGCGCGGCGGCGGTTGCCTCGGTGCTGCTGCTGGTGGCCCTGGCCGTGATCGTGCTGCTCGACCTGTTCTCCCGGAAGGTGACCCACCGTGCCGACTGACCCCGTAGCAACTGACGCCCGGCCGACTCCGCGCCGATCCGGCGGTGGCCTGTTCCGCAATCTGCGCCGCGCCGTCGTGATCGTCTATCTGGGACTCCTGGTCATCTGGCCGGTGTCCCTGGTCGCGGTCAACGCGTTCGCCGGCGGCGTCGGACCGGTCCTGGCCGCCCTGCAGGATCCGGCGCTGATCTTCGCCTTCCAGCTCACCCTCGTGACCGCGTTCTGGTCGGTCGCGCTGAACACCGTGTTCGGGGTCGGCATCTCGCTGCTGCTGGTCCGGCACCGCTTCCCCGGCCGCCGGATTCTCTCCGCCCTGGTCGACCTGCCGCTGTCGGTCTCCCCCGTGGTGGTCGGCCTGGCGCTGCTGCTGGTCTACGGCGGCACCACCGGGTGGTTCGGTCCGGCCCTGCAGGCGGCCGGGTTCCAGGTCATCTATGCCCCGCCCGGACTCGTCCTGGCGACCACCTTCGTCTGCCTGCCGTTGGTGATCCGCGAGGTCACCCCGGTGCTGATCGAGACCGGCACCGATGCCGAGCAGGCCGCGGCCAGCCTCGGCGCCGGCCCCTGGCAGATCTTCACCCGGATCACCCTGCCCACCATCAAATGGGCCGTCGTCTACGGCGTCGTGCTGAGCTTCGCCCGCGCCCTCGGCGAGTACGGCGCGGTCAAGGTGGTCTCCGGCGGGGTCGCCTTCCGGACCCAGACCGCCACCCTGCTCGTCGAGGAGCGGTACCAGCAGTTCGGCGCCACCCATACCACCGCCTACACCGCAGCCCTGCTGCTCACCGTGATCGCCCTGGTGGCGCTCATCGTGGTGGCCGCGCTGCGCCCGTCCCAGGAGAAGCGATCATGAGCATCGAGATCCGTTCGGTATCGAAACATTTCGGCGACTTCACCGCCCTGTCCGACATCGACCTCACCATCCCCACCGGAGACCTGACCGCCCTGCTGGGCCCCAGCGGCGGCGGCAAATCCACCCTGCTGCGGATCATCGCCGGCCTGGAATCCGCCGACACCGGCACCGTGGCCATCGAAGGGGTGGACGCCACCGGCGTACCGGCCCGCAAGCGCGACGTGGGCTTCGTCTTCCAGCACTACGCCGCCTTCCGGCATCTCACGGTCGCGGAGAATGTCGCCTTCGGGCTCAGCATCCGCAAGCAGCCCCGCAAGGTGATCGCCGAGCGGGTCGAGGAGATGCTGGAACTGGTGCACCTGCAGCAGTTCGCCGACCGCCATCCGGCGCAGCTGTCCGGCGGCCAGCGCCAGCGGATGGCGCTGGCCCGGGCGCTGGCGATCCGCCCCCGGGTGCTGCTGCTGGACGAGCCGTTCGGCGCTCTGGACGCCAAGGTACGCAAGGAGTTGCGCGAGTGGCTGCGTCGGCTGCACGACGAGGTGCACGTCACCACCGTGTTCGTCACCCATGATCAGGAGGAGGCCCTGGAGGTCGCCCACCATCTGGTCCTGATCAACCAGGGGCGGATCGAGCAGGTCGGGACCTCCGACCAGCTGTACGACGAGCCCGCCACCAGCTTCGTGATGAGCTTCCTCGGCCCGGTCACCACCTTCGGGAACACCCTGGTGCGACCGCACGACCTGGGCATCGCCACCGCCCCCACCGGCCGGCCCGGCGAGGTGGGCGGCCGCGTCCTGCGGTACAACCGTGTCGGCTTCGAGGTCCAGATCGAGGTGGACCTGGCCGGTGCCGCCGCACCCGCGCTGGTCACCCTGACCCGGCGGGAGGCCGCCGAGGCCGGCCTGGCGGGGGCCGAGCAGGTGTGGGTGCACGCGGTGGCCGATGCGGTCCGGGTCCCGGTGCCGCACGCCGAGCCGGTGCCGGCGGTCAGCGCAGGAAGTCGGGAACTCGATCCTTCGGGCGTCCGATGATCGCCCGGTCGCCGCGGATCAGGATCGGTCGCTGCATCAGCCGGGGGTGGGCCACCAGCAGATCCACGATCTGATCCGACGTGGCGACGTCGGCGTCGCTCAGCCCGAGTTCCTTGAAGAAGGAGTCGTGGCGGACCAGATCCGCGACCGGATCCTCCAGCTTGCCGATCAGGTCGCGGAGCTGGTCGGCGGTCAGCGGGGTCTTCAGGTACTGCACCACCTCGACGTCGGTGCCGGCCGCCTCGGCCGCCGCGAGAGCAGCCTTCGAGGTCGTGCAGCGCGGGTTGTGCAGAATGGTCACGTCGGCCATCACGGCTCCTGCCTTCCTGGGTGTGGTGTGGAACACTGGAGTGGTGACTGTACCCGCCCGTCCGGAACCCCCGGGTGGGGATCGGTGGAGTTCCTTCTCCGGTGACCCCCGCACCCAGGGTCATCTCCGCGCCAGCGACGCCGATCGCGACACCGCCCACCATCTGATTGCCGAGGCGTACGCCGAGGGGCGGCTGTCCCACGAGGAGTTCGAGCTGCGCAACAATCAGTTGCTGCAGGTCCGCGAACTGGGCGCCCTGGTCCCCCTGCTCAGCGATCTGGTCCCCGACGCGCAACCGGCGGCCCGGCGGCCCCGCGGTCGGATCCCGGGCCCGGTCCGCTCCTGGCTCTCGGTCACCGTGGTGGTGAATGTGATCTGGTTGGTCACCGCGATCGCGTCGAGGGGCTTCTACTACTACTGGCCGATCTGGCCGATGCTGGGCATGTTCCTGGCCGTACTGGTGCCGTGGATGTTCGGGACCAAGAAGGACGAGCAGCCACCGTCGGACCGGGGACAACTGCCCGGGAACCTGCACCGCCCCGACGACCTGCGCTGATTCGGTCAGCGCTGAATCGGTCAGGGCTGAATCGGTCAGGGCCCGGGCATCGGCCGGGACCGCTGGGCCGCCGCGTACGCCGCCGGCGACATCCCCAGGGCCCGGACCACATCCCGGGTGAGATGGGCCTGGTCGGCGTACCCCAGATCGGCGGCGACCCGGCCCCACTCGACCCGCTCCCCCGACCGGGCCGCCTCGATCGCGTCGAGCACCCGGGCGCGCCGGATCACCCAGGTCGGACTGACCCCGGCACAGGCCTGGAAGGTTCGCTGCAGGGTACGCGGGCCCACCCCGGCCAGTGCGGCCAGCGTGTCGAGTCGGCGCACGCTGCGGTCGGTCTCGGCCAGCCGGGCGATCGTGGCGACCTCGCGGGCGCGGGCGATCCGGGCCGCCGGTTGGACCGCCAGCAGTCGCTCGAGTTCGGCGATCATCGCGTCGGCGAGGGCGCGCAGCCGGGCCCGGTCCGGGCGTACGCTCGGCGGAGCCAGCTCCAGCAGCCGATGCCCGGGCAGCACCTCGGCGGCGTCACAGACCCGGTCGGTCAGCGCGGCCACGTCCTCGGTGAAGGCGCCGAAGCCCCCGGTGGTCGTCTTGGCGGCGATGTTGTAGCCGGTCCGGGCCAGCATCCGGGTGGTCAGGTCGGTGCTCACCCCATTGACCACCGCCCGCAGCGGATACGGCCCGGGCGCCGGGGCCGGACCCGGGGGCGGCGGATTGCCGAGGCTGAGGTTCACCCCGGGCTGGGCGACCACGTCCTGGCGATGCCGGACGTCCACGGGCAGCGACCAGGACACCGACCAGATCCACTCCACGAGCCCGGCCAGCGGGCTGTCCGGCGGGATCGGGTAGCGCACCAGGTCGACGGTCCGCAGCATCCGGCCCGGGGACACGATGCCGCGGGTGTTCTCGGCGGGAGTCAGGCCGGGCGGCTCGGCGCTGTCGCCTTTGTTCAAGATCGGGTCACTCCCCTCGACTAGCGTCCCGGGTATGGATACCAGCACCACCCATCACACCACCCAGAGCCTGGCCCGGGTCGTCGCCGACCTCGCCGACGTCCTCGATGGCATCGGTCCCGAGCAGAGCACCGATCCCACCCCGTGCACCGAGTTCACCGTCGCCGAACTGCGCGGCCATGTGGTCGGCTGGCTGACCGCGTTCACCGACGGGTTCAGCGACCCGGCCGGCCGGTGCTCGGACGCCGCGGCGGTCAGCGTACGCGGCACCGGCGGCCCCCAGGTGCGTGAGCTCCTGCCCCGCCTGGTCGCCGGGCTCAACGACGGCGGCCTGGAGCGGGACATGTACATCGGCGAGGCCGGGCTGCCGGGCGAGTTGGCCGCGTCGATGACCCTGCTGGAGTACCAGATCCACGGCTGGGATCTGGCCGCCGCGACCGGACAGCCCTGGCAGCCCGAGGAGTCGGGGCTGTTGGCGAGCTTGGCCTTCGCCCCGCCGATGCTCACTCCGGACCAGGTGGGACCGGGCAAGTCGTTCGCACTGCCGGTCGAGGTCGCCGCCGACGCCCCGGCGCTGGATCGGCTGCTGGCGCTGACCGGTCGCGATCCGCAGTGGAGCCGCCCGCGCTAGCTTCTGCGCAACGAACCCCGTATCCTGCCCGAGGGTCGCCCACAGCTATACGGCAGGTGCTCCGAAATTTCGAATCAAGGAGCGATGTGGTGGCCGGGGTGCGCAATGACCAGCGATAGGGCCCGGCTGTGGACACGGTCCTACATCCTCGGCCTGGCCAGCACCGTGGCGATGGCGATGGTGTTCTTCCTGCTGCTCACCGTACTGGCGCCCTACACCGCCGAACGCTTCGGCGGATCCACCGCCGGCGGCGGGTTCGCCTCCAGCAGTTTCCTGCTCGGGACCGTGCTGGCCCGCCTGGTCTGCGGCAAGTACCTCGACTTCGTCGGCCGACGCCCGGCGCTGCTGATCTCCACCGCCCTGCAGATCGGGTGCTGTCTGGGATACCTCGGCGCCGACAGCTATGGGCTGCTGATCACCCTGCGGGTGCTGCACGGCTTCATGTTCGGGGTGGGCAACACCGCGTTGGTCGCGGGCATCCTGGGGGCGGTCCCGGAGGCCCGTCGGGCCGAGGGGACGGGCTTCTTCAGCGCCGCGATCCCGCTGGGGACCGCGCTGGGCCCGCTGCTGGGGGCCGAACTGCTGCGGCTGGGTGCCTTCACCCAGATGTTCTGGCTGTGTGCCGGCCTCGCGCTGGTGGCGCTGCTGCTGGCCCTGCCGGTCCGGCTGGCCGAGAGCCCGCCGACCCCGCAGATGCGGGCCGGGCTGCGTCGGTTTCGGGTGGCCGACTTCATCGACCGGGCTACGGTGCCGATCGGGTTGGTGATGACCCTGCTCGGGCTGGCGTACGCGGCGATCCTGTCGTTCGCGAACTCCTACGCGCTGGACCAGGGGTTCGCGGAGTCGATGACCACCTTCTTCGTGGTGTACGCCGCCGCGGTTCTGGTCGCCCGGCTGTCGATCGGGCGGATTCAGGACCTGTATCCGGACAACCTCGTGGTGATTCCGGCGATCGTGTGCTTCGCCGCCGGGTTGGCCGTCTTCGCCGCTCTGCCGAACACCACCGGGGTAATCCTCACTGCGATCCTGGTCGGCCTGGGTTACGGCGCGATCATGCCGGCGATGCAGATCATCGCGATCAACCGGTCCCCGCTGGAGCGGCTGTCCCAGGTGACCTCGACGTTCTTTCTGCTGCTGGAGATCGGCAACGGCCTGGGGCCGCTGCTGCTCGGCTTCCTGATTCCGGAGCTCGGTTTCCGCGGCATGTACGTGGCCCTGGCCGTGCTGGCGGTACTGACCATCTCCCTGTACTGGCTGGTGCACGGACGCTCGCTCGGCCGGGCACCCAAGCAGTAGACCCGTTGACTTAGCCGATATTTCGTCTAAATTTCGAAATGGCGGTGCAACGACGCACCGTCAGGTCGAAAGGACCCAGCATCGTGACCACCACGCAGGCGACGAACCCGCTGTCCACCGAGCCCACCCCCACCCCGGGACCGATGCTTCGGCCGCTGGCCGAGTGGGCGGTGCACCTGTCCTACGACGACATTCCGGCGGAGATCCTGGATCAGGCGCGGCTCAGCCTGCTCGACACCCTCGGCTGCATGCTGGCCGGCTCCCGCCAACCGCACAGCCGGCAGCTGCTGGCCGCCGAGCAGGCCATCCACACCGGCCAGGGCCGGGCCACCGTGGTGGCGGGCGGGGGTCGGATGCCGGTGCCCACCGCGGCGAAGGTGAACTCCGCGTACGCCAGCATCCTCGAGCTCGACGACAACACCGCCGGACATGCGTCCCTGGTCACCGTGCCGGTCGGCCTGGCCGTGGCCGAGGCGCAGCGGCGCTCGGGTCGGGACCTGCTGACCAGTATGGTCGCCGGTTATGAGGTGATCGGGCGGGTCCTCGACACCACCTTCGACACCCTGAAGCCCTACCGGGAGGCGGCCTTCATCCCGATCGTGGCCCCGAACGCGATCGGGTCCGCGGTCCAGAGCAGCCTGCTGCTCGGCTCCGACGCGGACCGGACCTTCGGCGCGATGAACGGGGCGCTGGCGCTGATGCCTTTCGCCCCGATGGTCAACGCCAAGGTCGGCAGTTCCCTGAAGCCGCTGCTGTTCAGCGGCTGGCACGTCTATGCCGGGACCTACGCCGCGATGTACGCCACCCACGACCTGACCGGCGCCGAGGACTCCTACGAGAGTGACTACGGCGGCTACCTGCACACCGTGGCCACCCACTGGCGCCCGGACACCCTGACCGCCGGGCTGGGACAGCAGTGGCACCTGCATCGGCCCAACCGCAAGCGCCACGCCTGCTGCGGCTACACCCATTCCAGCATCGACGGGATGTGGGAACTGCTCGCCCGCGAGGACCTGACCCCGGCCCAACTGTCCGGGATCCGGATCGACCTGGCCAAGGATGCCTACGGTCTGGTCGGCAGCCCCCGGCTGGGTGAGCTGACCCCGCGCGGGGCCCAGTTCGACCTGCCCTATGTGCTCACCGTGGCGCTGACCCAGGAGCGGCCGATCCTGCCGCAGGACACCGGGGCGCAGGCGCTGGAGCAGAATCTGGCCGATCCCGGATTCACCGCGGTCATGGAGCGGGTCCGGGTCCAGCTGGATCCGAGCATCAACAACACCACCTCCCGGTTCAGTTGCCGGTTGTCCTGCACCACCACCGATGGGCGGGAGATCACCAGTTGGGTCCAGGACGCCGTCGGTCGCGGGGAGCGTCAGTTCACCGAGAGTGACCTCATCGAGAAGTTCACCGCGCTGGTCGAGCCCGTCCTCGGCGCTGCCCGGACCGCCGAGTTGGCCGAGGCGAGTCTGCACGTGGACGCCCTCGACGATGTGGCCGTACTCACCGAGTTGTTGGGCGGCGCCGGCCGGTAGTACGGGGTCGGTTCACCTGCCGAGGAGGGTTGCGCGGGCCCTGGTACGGGTTCGCGGGTCGGCGTACGGGGTCGCGGGTCGGCGTACGGGGTCGCGGGTCGGCGTACGGGGTCGCGGGTCGGTGTACGAGTTCGCTGGCGCTCATCCGGCCCGCGGGTCCTGCAGGGCCCGCGCGACCGATTTGGGCCCGCGCGACCGAATTGGGCCCGCGCACTCCCGCCAGACCCCGCGCGGCCGAATTAGGCCCGCGCACTCCCGTCAGACCCCGCG
>NZ_AUHH01000002.1 GCF_000423085.1 Granulicoccus phenolivorans DSM 17626 = NBRC 107789 = JCM 15570
CGTCATAGGAGTACCGGCGTGCTTTGGTCGTGCGTCGGTCGATCACCGCGACGGTGGCCCGGGCCCGACCCGGGGTCTGCCGCAGCCGGGCGGTCAACTGCTGGCGGGCATGGTCACGGTTCCAGCCGGTCACCGCGACCACCTGATCCAAGATCTCGCTCTTGCCCTTCTTCGGCGCCGCCGCATAAGCCTGCGCGTACTTCTTGGTCACCTCGTACCTGGCAGCCAACGACAGATCCTTCACACTCACACCCCATCGTGACCGCCACCCACACTTCCCGGGGAAAACTATGTGAGGCACGGCACCCTGCTACGCGGGGACTCTGTGTGAGTCTCGTCGTCGATTTGACCCCCCTGATCAGTCGTGTATAGTTGAACAGGTCGCCGCGGGGTGGAGCAGCTCGGTAGCTCGCTGGGCTCATAACCCAGAGGTCACAGGTTCAAATCCTGTCCCCGCTACGAGAAAGGCCTTCTGGCCAGGAGAAATACCTGGTCAGAAGGCCTTGTTTCTATCCTCGTTCGCGGACGCGACCAGCTCGGAACAGCACGAGCGGGAACGAACGGCGGGGCTAGGGTTGCAGCGTGAGCGACAGCGATGCGCCCGCGACCTCGCGGTGGAGTCCGGCAGAGCTGACGCCGGGCTACTTCCCAGCCGTCATGGCCACCGGGATCGTTTCGGTGGGCGCGCTGCTGACCGGACACGGCATCCTCGCGGCAGTCCTGTTCTGGTGCGCGATCGTGCTCTACGCCGTGCTCATCGTCCTCACCGGATGGCGCCTGATCGCGCATCGCGACCGGGTCGTCGCCGACTTCAGGTCGCCGTCGCGCGCGTTCGTCTTCTTCACCTTCATCGCCGCGACGAACGTCATCGCGACGGGGTTCCTCGGCACCGGGCGCTCCGACTTCGCCCGGGCGCTGCTGATCGTGTCGGTCCTGGCGTGGCTGATCCTCGGATACGTGATCCCGTGGACGGCGGTGCTGGGCAGCAGCCACCGTCCGATGCTCGACTCCGCGAACGGCACGTGGTTCATCTGGGTGGTCGCGAGCCAGTCCGTCGCCGTCGTCGCCGCCGGTCTGGACCCCCTCGACGAGCGCTTCCGCGATGTGCTGTCCGTGCTCGCGGTCACGGCCTGGTCGATCGGCGTCATCCTCTATGGCGCATGCGCGATATTCGTGACCCTGCGGATCATGCTCTACCGTCTCGACCCGGAGGACCTCGACCCGCCGTACTGGGTAGCGATGGGCGCCCTGGCGATCACGGTCGTCGCCGGCGCCCGGATCGTGCAGATGCCCGATGCGCCGATGGTGAACGCGACGCGCGAGCTGATCGCCGGGCTGTCGGTGGTCTTCTGGTCCTTCGCCACGTGGCTGATCCCGGTGCTGTTCGCCGCCGGCGTCTGGCGGCACTGGTTCCACCGCGTGCCGCTGCGCTACCAGCCGACCCTGTGGAGCTTCGTCTTTCCGATGGGCATGTACGCGGTCGCCGGGATCTACCTCGGCCGGGCCGATCGCCTGCCTCTGGTGGAGACGGTGGGCTCGGCGTGGTTCTGGCTGTCGCTGCTGGTGTGGGCGCTGACCGCAGGGGCCATGCTGGTCAGCGCCGGGCAGCGGCTGATCGGCGGGCGGGCCCGGACCCGGAGCAACGTCAACCGGCGCTGACCCGGAACAGCCCGTGGGCGCCTCGCTCCGCATCGACCATGTAGTGCGACACGAACGGATAGGTCCCCGCCTCGGGGAAGGCCAACTCGACGAATCCGCCCTGGGCCGGGGCCAGCGCCAGCGCCTGCGCGCCGGTATCGGTGCCGTGATCGACCAGATAGCGTCCCTCCGCCCAGGTGGTGTCGAACTGGCCCCCGACGATGTGGAAGCTGGTCGGTCGATCGATCCCGGCATCCAGCACCCAGATCCGGACGCGCTTGCCCGCCACGACCTGCAACGGAGCGTGATCGTACTGCGCGGCGTACCCGTTGAAGGTGACCAGATCCGGGGCCGCCTGCGCAATCTTGGCGGTGTCTACCTCGCCGGCGTGGTGATCGCCGAGGTAGTACTCCCCCTGGATCAGCACGAAGCTCTGGTCCACCGGAGCCAGATTGTCCGGCTCGATCACCACTGCCCCGTACATGCCGTTGGCGATGTGGGCCGACATCGGCATCGTGGAGCAGTGGTACATCCAGATTCCCGCCCGGGTCGCGGTGAAGGTGTAGCTGAGGCTCTCCCCGGGTGGGATCGTGCGCATCGGCTGGTCCGGAGCCAGGGCCCCGGCATGGAAGTCGATCGAATGGCCCATCGTGGAGTCGTTGCGCAGGGTGATCTCGAAGGTGTCCCCGACCCGTCCGTGCAGCACCGGCCCGGGAGCGGTGCCGTTGTAGGTCCACAGGGTCTGGGTGACCCCGGGGGCCACTTCCCGCACGGTGTCGGTCACCGAGAGGGTGGTGCGGTGCACCGTCGGCCCGGTCGCCGCCGGGAGGGCGGGCAGGGTCGCGTCGTACGGGGTGAAGCCCGGCCCGGGCGCCCGGGTCAGGTCGATTCCGGAGGGGGCGGCGGTGGGAGTGGGGCTCGCTGACGTTGTCGGGGCCGGGGTCGCGCCGGCGCCGCTCGCAATCACGGTCAGGGTCATCCCCAGTTGCCGGTGGCCCACGATCGAGCACCAGCCGTCGACATCGGCGGTGATCACCCCGGCGTCGATCCGTTCGGACTCCCCCGGCGCCAGGCGCGACCCCGCGACACCGTTGGCGAGCACCAGGTCGTGGGTCTGGGTCGGGTCGGTGTTGGTCAGCTCGATCACCAGGCGATGTCCGGCCGGAACCTCGATCCGGTTCGGGGTGAACCGCATGTCGGCCGCGGTGACCCGCACGGTCGTCACCGGCGCATCGGCCGCTCCGGCCGGGCCGCTCCCCCAGCCCATCGAGGCCGGGGATGCGGCAGCACCTCCAGCGACCACCAGCAGGACCGCGAGCAATCCGGCGACCAGCTGGGCGCCGCCGCGTGCCGGCGGTCGCTCGGGCACCTTGCTGCCCGGCGTGGTGCCTTCCCGTTTCGCCCGCCGCTGGGCCCGCATTGCGACCACCAGCAGGACCAGGAAGGAGGCCATGGCCACCAGGTACAGCACCGAGGCCGCCACCCGGACCACGCTGGAGACGGGCAGCGCGCACGCCACCAGGGCCACATTCGCCGTGGTCACCCGCAGCACCCCGGCCCGGTCGAACGCCCACGTACCGGCGCGCACCGCCGCGGGACCGCCACCCAGCACCACCGGGATCAGATAGCTCAACGCCCCGACCAGCACCTGCGCGGCGAAGCCGGCCGCGAAGAACGGCACCACCTCCCCCACCGCGGCGGTGGCGACGCCGGCGGCCCGTCCGGACGCCAGCCCGACCAGGGTTCGGACGATGACGAAGACCGTCGACCCCGTCCACCACGCAAAAGCGGCAGCGATCGACAGCGCCGCAAAACTCGTCGGGGGCGCCGACCGCGCGGCGCGTACGCCGGAGACGGCGATCACGACCAACCCGACCAGGTAGCCGGCGAGGCCGACGACGAGGACGACGGGTACGCCGATCGCCGCACCGGCGGCGGCGACCAGGCTGGCCGCAACCAGGACCGGCAGTGCCCGGGCCGCGCCGATGTCGGCGGCCGGATCGGCGCGGGTACGCAGCACCGTGGGCCAGAACGTCACCAGGGTTCCGGCAACGGTCAGTCCGATCCAGCCCAGGGTGTTGACCAGCAGATGCGCCAGCACGAGTCCGGCCGGCATCCCACCGCGGGCGATCAGCGCCCCCAGCACCCCGCCGATCACCAGGCAGCCCGCGGCGGCGATGTAGTAACGCACGATGTGCCCGAACTTGCCCGGCAGGTTGCGCCGCAGGCGCAGCCACAGCGTCACCCCGTGCCAGCCGACCGCCGCGACCAACAGCGCGGCCCCCAGCGCGGTGAGGCCCCAGACGCCGGTCGGGACGCCGATCAGGACACCCAGCGCCCCGGCATTGGCCAGGATCAATCGGATGTTCTCCCCCCGGCGCTCGGCCAGGCCGGCCCGACTGCGCAACAGGGCGTAGGAGAAGTACTGGCTCCACACCAGGATGGCGTGGGTCACCGCGCCGAGCAGCAGCAGGTGGATCAGCAGCCACTGCGCGGCCGGGATCCAGCGGTGCGCCAGCGCGGCCAGGACTGCCGCCAGCAGCCAGGCCACGGTCGGGATGTCGCGCATCGGCCAGAACCCGCGTCCCACCGTGGCGGGTCGGTCGGCGGTACCGGTGGTGGAGATCTTCATGACACCGAGCTCTCGGTACGCCGGTCGGTCGCGGCGGCGGCGCCGGTCCGGGATCGGGATCGCCCCGGCAGCGAACTGCCGACCGCGACGAGAAGGAACAGCAGAATCGCCAGGACCCCACCGGCTCCGCCGATCTGCCACGCCAGGGGGTGTCCCAGGCCGTCGCCGAACCAGATCCGGACGATCAGGGCGAGTTGCAGGGTGATCGCCGGTACCCAGAACACCGGGCGGTACTTCATCCGGACGTGCAGGACGGCCGGCAGGATCGTCGGGGCGTGCGCCAGGATCATCGAGATCGTGTAGCCGAGGAAGACGCTGTGCACGATCGCGTCGTAGACCGGCTGACGGGTCGGGGCGCCGAGCAGCAGCAACAGTGCAGCCAGGCTGAGCCACACGTAGCCGGCGAGGATGCAGGCCGCGGCATAGCGGGTGACCCCGGTCAGCCGGATCGTGCGCCGAGCCACGTCGTGAATGACCAGCCAGGCCACCAGCGAACACAGCACCAGGCCGGTCAGGACGGCCCCCAGGTCCGGCAGCCCGGTCCCGATCAGCAGCGCGAGTCCGAAGGCCACCGCATGCGCCAGCAGGCGTACGCCGGCCCCGGCCCCCATCGTGATCCGGGCCAGCTCGACACGCTCGGCAGCGATGGTGAACACCACGAACCCGATCAGCCAGGGCAACACGTGGAGCATCTCCACCCGTCCGATCCACAGGATCGCCCCGGCCAGACCGAAGGCCGTGGCGAGCAACTCGGTCAACTGCACGTGGTCGTGCTGGCGTCGCCACAGGGGTACGTACAGCAGGGTGAAGGCCGCCATCCCGCTCGCCACGACCACCTTGGCGAGGGTCAGCGGCACCGGCGCCAGGACGAGCAGCACCCCGCCGGCGCCCAGCAGCAGCGGCGCGGCGTAGCCGTACCAGCGGTCCAGCGCGGTCGCCCGCTCGAGGGCGATCACGGTGCCGACGAACCCGAGCACCAACAGCACTCCGTGCACCTCGGCCAGCCGCCCCGAGTTGACCGGTGCCGGCAGGCCGAGCAGGACCAGCCCGGCATCCAACCCGGCGAGCAGCGCGAAGCCGGCCGGGAGCAGCCACCCCAACCGTGGGCCGGGTCCGGCCTTCCGGTGCGCAGCGAGCGTCGCGGTCGTCATGCCGCCCTCGCGTACCGGGCACCGGGTCCGCGGCCGCACTCCGCAATCTTTTTCACGGAATCAGTGTATTAAAGTGGGTCGGGCCAGGTACGAATCCAAGGAGTGACATGGCCGACATTCAGATCCACCGTTCCCGGGAGCACGCCTCCGCATCGGCAGCATCCGGCGGCTGCGCCTGCGGGGGACACGACGAGGACATTCCCGAGTTGGATGTCCAGACCATCCCGCACGCGATCCGGCACGCCGCGATCTTCGGCGCCGTGGAATCGCTGCACCCGGGAGGCGGCCTGGTGATCTCGGCAACACACAACCCGGTACCGCTGCTCAATCAGTTGGCCGACCGCCACGGCTCGGACTACAGCACCGAATACCTCACCTCGGGGCCCGAGCGCTGGCGCATCCTCATCCGCCGCACCCAAGTTCGCCCCTGAGGATTCCTCCCCACTTGCGTCCGGGGCCCGCTGATGCACTAACCTGCAGGTGTGACGGGTCGCCTGCGTACGCGGGTGGCCGCACATGGCACGCTTCCACCCCGACGCCGCTCACCTGCGCACCTGGTACCAGGGCACAGAACCGCAGCGCCGCCGGGCGCCCTGTCCGGGCATGGCGCGCTCAGCACTGAACAAAGGGAAAAGAACATGGCTCAGGGAACCGTCAAGTGGTTCAACGCCGACAAGGGTTTCGGCTTCATCGCACAGGACGACGGTGGTGCGGACGTTTTCGTCCATTTCTCCGCCATTCAGTCGACCGGCTACAAGTCGCTCGAAGAGAACGAGAAGGTCGAGTACGACCTGGCCCAGGGTCCCAAGGGCCTGCAGGCTGAGAACGTTCGCGTCATCTGAAACACAGCACACCGAGGCCGTGGTCCGCACTTGCGGGCCACGGCTTCGCTGTGTCCGCGGGAATCGTTATTGACACTTGATCCGGTTTCTGCGACAGTTCGTCAGCCTTGCGTACACTTTGTGTGACACGTGCCCGGCAGCCCGTCGGGCACTCCTGTCGGAGGGCCCCTGTGACACCCCCACGCAACGCCACGGCCGAGTCCGCTCCCCTGCGTCGCCGCATCCTCGATGCCGCGCGACGGCTGTCGGACGATGCCGGCGGGCTCACCCTGAATCTGGACACCCTCACCATCGACGAGATCATGCAGGAGGCCGGGGTGGCCCGGACCTCGCTGTACCGGGTCTGGGAGTCCAAGGAGGCCTTCTATCAGGATCTGCTCTGCGATCTGGCCGGCCCGGAGGTCCAGGGCACCGTGTTCAGTCGGCAGGTCCTGGTCGAGGTCCGCACCAAGGTCGCGCAGAACCTCGATCAGCTCCGCGCTCCCGAATCCCGCGCCCGCCTGCTGGACACCGTGATCCGCGACGTGATCCGGGCCTACTGCGATGAAGTGCTGGGTTCGCCGCGGTGGCGCTCGCTGATCGCCATCCAGGCCACCGTCGCCACCATGCCGGGCGACGCCGACCGGGAGCAGGTCCTCCAGCAGCTCAGCCTCACCATCGCCGCGCACAACAAGGCACTGGCCGACACCATCGAGGATGTGGCGATCGTGCTCGGGCTGCGGCTGCGTCGGCCCGCGGCGACCTTCCTCGAACTGGTCCGGATCGCTGCCCCGCTGATCGACGGAATGGGGCTGCGGGCCCCACTGGCCGACCACCCGGTGACCTCCACCGTCGACGTGGACGGGGCCGAATGGACCCTGCCGGCGCTGGGCTTCAAGGCGGTCATCGACTCCTACCTCGAGCCGGATCCGGACTACGACTTCGCCGACGCGGTCTCGGCGTACCTCACCAGGCAGGCCCAGCGCACCGAGTGAGAGCGCCCGTGGCCCGAGCCGCCGGAACGTGTGGACGGCCGGATCCCGGGATTCCCCGGCGTCCGGCCGCAGTCCCGACATTACCTCCGGGAGCCGTCAATTCTGCTGGGTCGAACCTGAGAAGAAACTGTGAAAGGGATCAGGGATGCCGGGACCCCGGATGCGCCCGGTTCCGGCGGCCCGATGTGGTGAGATGTCCCCTATGACCCAGTACCCGATCAGCCAGACCACCCTGGACAACGGCCTGCGGGTGGTGGTGAGCCCCGATCACAGCGTGCCCGCCGTCGCGGTCAATCTGTGGTACGACGTGGGCTCCCGCCACGAGGAGGCGGGTCGGACCGGGTTCGCGCACCTGTTCGAACACCTCATGTTCCAGGGTTCGGAACACGTGGCCAGCGCCCAGCATCTGGCCCTGATGCAGGCCCAGGGCGCCTCGGTCAACGCGACCACCTGGTTCGACCGGACCAACTATTTCGAAGCGCTGCCGGTGGGCGGGCTCGACCTGGCCCTGTGGCTGGAGGCGGATCGGATGGGCACCCTGCTGAGCGCGGTCAACCAGGAGAATCTGGACAACCAGCGCGAGGTGGTCAAGGAGGAGAAGCGGCAGCGCTACGACAACGTCCCCTACGGCGACCTGATGATCCACCTGTGCGAAGTGGTCTTCCCGCAGGGGCACCCGTACGCCCACACCACGATCGGGTCGATGGAGGATCTGAACGCCGCCTCGGTGGAGGACGTCCATCGCTTCTTCACCACCCACTACCGCCCGAACAATGCGGTGCTGTCGCTGGTGGGTGACCTGACCCCGGAGCAGGGCTTCGCCAAGGCCGCGGAGTACTTCGGGGAGATCCCCGCCGGCCCGGTCCCGCCGGCGCCGCAGATGCCCCCGCTGGAGCCGCTGGCCGAGCCGACCCGGGTACGCCTGACGCGCGAGGTCCCCGCCGCCCTGGTCGCCCTCGGCTGGCGGGTCCCGCAGTTCGGGGACCCGGCCCTGGACGCGGTCTCCCTGGCCCTGGACATCCTCGGCGGCGGTACGCAGAGCGCCCGGCTCTACCGGCTGCTGGTGCGTGACACCGAGCGGGCGGAGTCGGTCAGCGCGTCCGCCCTGGGGCTGATCGGCGGCAACTCCTTGGCGGTGGTGAATGCCCGCGCCCGCGACGGCGTCCCGATCGACGACCTGACCGCCGAGATCGGCGCGGAGATCACCCGGCTGGCCGAGGAGGGACCCACCGCCGAGGAGATGCGGCGTGCCAAGGCGCAGTTCGAGCGAGCCTGGCTGGAATCCTTGGCCGAGATCGCGACCCGCGCCGATCAGTTGTCCGCGTACGCCACGCTGGTGGGCGATCCCGAACGGGTCAACGCCCGGCTCGCCGAGGTCAATGCGGTGACCGCCGACCAGGTCCGCGAAGCAACCAGCACCTGGCTGAACCCCGACCGGGCGGCCGGCGTCGTCTACCTGCCGACCGCGTCCCCCGAGGAGAACTGAGCATGCGTACGACTCCCCCGCCGGTGGCCCCGGCCGCCCCCTGGAGCTTCCCCGCCGCGACCGAGCAGGTCCTGCCGAACGGCCTGCGGGTGTGGACCTACCACCTGCCCGGCCAGCAGGTGATCACCGCCTCGGTCGCCCAACCGATCCCGCTGACCGCCGAACCCCGCGACCTCGAGGGAGTCGCGGTGATTGCCTCGCGCACCATCGACGAGGGCAGCCGGGAGCACCCCGGGATCAGCTTCGCCGAGACCCTGGAGACCGAGGGCGCGGAGTTGACCCTGCATCACGGGTACTCCGGTCTGGCGGTGGCCATCGACGTCCCCGCCAGCCGGTTCCCGATCGCGCTCGGGCTGCTCGCCGAATCGCTGATCAGTCCGCAGATCAGCGACCAGGACATCGCCCGGCACGCCCAACTGCGCCTCTCGGAGATCGAGCAGATCCGCGCCAACGGGGCCCAACTGGCCAGCACCCGCTTCCGCTCCGCCCTGTACGCCGACTCCGAACGGCTCGCCCGGATGAACGGCGGGGAACCGGCCACCGTCGCCGGACTCACCGGGGCGGCTGCGCGGGACTTCCACGCCGCGTACTACGGACCCGAGGGGGCCACGCTGATCCTGGCCGGGGACTTCTCCTCGATCGCGGATCTGCCCGGACTGATCGCCTCGGCCGGGTTCGCCGATTGGTCCGGCCCCGCTACCCGCGTACCACTGCCGGCGGCGGCCCGGGCGGCCGATCCGGCGCGGATCCTGATCGATCGTCCCGGGGCGGTCCAGGCCGATGTGCGGCTCGGGGCGCCGGCGATCGACCGGGCGGATCCGCGCTGGGTCCCGTTCACCGTCGCCGTCCATGCCGTGGGTGGCGCCTTCTGGTCCCGGCTGAATCGGGTCCTGCGCGAGGAACGCGGCTACACCTATGGCGTGCACCTGGCCCGCACGGCGTACCCCCACGGGGGCCAGTACACGTTCAGCGGTTCGTTCCGGACCGAGGTGACCGCGGCCGCGATCGCCGAGGCGCGGGAGCTGCTCGTCCTGGGCGATCAACCGATCACCGCCGAGGAGGTCGCCACCGCGGTCAACTACCACGCGGGAATCTCCCCGCTGCGCTACGCGACCGCCGGGGCGGTGGCCGATCAGGCGACCGATCAGGCGCTGGCCGGCCTCGGCCCGGACTATTTGACCGGCTTCCTGGCCGCGCTGCGCGAGGTCACCCCAGCGCAGGCCACCGAGGCGTACAACTCGCTGGTGGATGTGGACGCCGCGACCCTCGTCGTGGTCGGTGACGGCGACGCCCTCACCGAGGAGTTGCGGGCTGGCGGCCCGCTGCAGGTGGAGCCGGTGCCGACATGATCGACCCACTGATCGTCGATGACCACACCATCTTCCGGGCCGGCCTGGCCCGGTGTGTCGGTGGCGGCCAGGGCATGGCGATGGTGATCGAACGCCTGTCCTGATCCCGGACGGACGCCGGCCGGGTGCCCCGATCAGTGATCGGGCGCACCCGGGGCAGGACGCCTGACCCACCGCGTCAGCGCGTCGTTCCCGCATCGGGCCGGTCGAGCCAGTCGAGCACCACATCGGCAACCTCGGCCGGTTGGTCGTCGGTGATGAAGTGCGCCGCGTCCTCGATATAGGCAAAGTCGTATTCGTCGGCATACTTCTCCGGATGCGGGCAGCACACCCGCATCGCTTCCTCGCTCCAGGGCCAATCGCGGCGCCCGAAGACGGTCCGCGTCGGCACCGTGAGCCGACGACGCCGGTAGTGGCCCCGGGCCAGGCGCATCGCCTCCGGCAGGATCATTCTTCTGGTGAGGGGCTGTACCGCGGCATCGATCTCCGGGCGCGCCATTGCCGCGAGATGGGCATCGATCTCCTCGGCCGTCAGCGGATGGGCCAGGTACGGCGCCGCGAAGATGCCGCGCAACGACCGTCCGGGTCGGTGCCAGATGAACCGAGGCAGGTGCCGGAACCCGGGGGCGAGCCGCGGGCGCATGGCCAGGAAGGCCGGCGGCACCGAGAGTTGCACATGCCGGCGTACCCGCTCGGGATGCTCATAACTCATCTGCATCGCGGTGATGGCACCCATGTCGTGGGAGACCAGATGGGCGCGATCGATCTCGAGCGCGTCGAACAGCGCGAGCAGGTCTCGCAGTCGGGTCAGTCGTTCCACCCGGGCACTCGTCGCCTGCGTCCATCCCGCGCCGCGCAGATCGGGACACAGCGCGCGATATCCCCCGGCGACGCGCGCGGCGACCTCCCGCCACTGCCACCAGTGCTCCGGAAACCCGTGCAGGAACACCACGGGGTCCCCGGTACCGATCGTCGCAACATGGGTCCGCAAGCCGGGTGTGTCCACCATGACGTGCTCGAAACCGGGCGCCTCCGGCAGAGGCGGCGACCACGTTGAATGGGGTGCTGCTGCAGCGGTCATGACGACCTCCATCGCGATCTACTATATTTATAGTAGATCGAGGGGAAGAGGATGTCCATGGGCCCGAGAACCCGAGAGCGCAGCCTCGAGGCGGCAGTCGAATTGGTCGGCACCGACGGCGTACGCGCCCTGACCCACGGCCGGGTCGACCAGCGCGCCGGACTCCCTCCGGGATCGGCATCGAACTGGTTCCGGACCCGCCGGGCCCTGCTGGCAGCACTGGTCGACTGGATCGCTGAGCGGGAACGCGCCGACCTCGATCCCGGCGCCCTGCCGCCGATCTCGGATCCCGACTCGCTGATCGCGGGGATGTGCGCGATGTTCGAGGTCCAAGCAGGTCCCTTTGCCACCCGCACCCGTGCCCGGTACGCCCTGTTCCTGGATGTCTCCCACGATCCCGAGCTGTTCGAGCCACTGCGGCGTCAGCGACTGGAAGTCGAACAATGGGCCGAGGTCCTGGTGCGCCGGGCCGGGATCCCCGACCCGGCGAGCGCCACCCGGACCCTGATGGCCCTGGGCGACGGCCTGATGTTGCACCGCCTTACCGTGGACCCGAACCTCGACGCCCGACCGTTCCTCGAGCGCGGAATTCGTGACCTGGCGCGCCCGCGAACGAGCGCCCCGGACTAGCCGCCCATCAGCTTGATCGCCTCGTTGAGGGCGTCCCGGGCCTGGTTCGTCTTGGTCTGATAGGTACCCAGATCGCCGTTCTTGAGCGCCTGATCGGCCTCGGTGAACAGCGTCTGCGATTCCCGCAGCTTGGCCGACGCCTCCGGGGAGAGCTGCCCCAGCTGGGTTCCGGGGGTCTGCCCGGTCTGGGTGTTTCCGGAGGTGGTCTTCTGCTCCCCCGTCTGCGCGCCCGCATCTCCGGCGAACACCTGGTCCAGCGCCTCCTGCAGGGTCTCACCGATGCCGACATGCTCACCGAAGCGGACCATCACGAAGGTCAGCACCGGATAGGCACCGGTCGACCCCTGGGCCTGGGTGTAGACCGGCTGGACGTACAGCAGGCCGCCGCCGACCGGCAGGGTGAGCAGATTGCCGTAGGTCACCGCGGCCGCGCCCTGGTTGAGGTACTGCCGCAGTCGGGTGGCCACCGCCTCATTGGTCTTCATCGCGTTGAACGTCTGCCCCGGCCCGTCGATCTGGCGGTTGTCGGCCATCCGCAGAATCCGGATCTTGCCGTAGTCGGGGCTGGTCGCCTCGGCATTGACCGCCATGTACGCCGCCAGGTTCTGCCGGCCCCGCGGGACGAACACCGAGGTCTGGGAGAAGGCCGCGGGGATCGCCGGCTGGCCCTGCACGCTCGGCCACCGGATCGACAGGTAGTACGGGGTTTCCTTCTGATTGTTCTGGGCCACCGGGTCCCGCGGAATCTCCCACAGGTCGTTGTTCTGGAACCACACGTTGGGATCGGAGACGTGGTAGCGGGCGAGCATCTCCCGCTGCACCTTGAACAGGTCCTCCGGGTACCGCAGGTGGCTCATCAGGGCCGCCGGAATCCGGTCCCGCGGCTGCACGGTGCCGGGGTAGGCCTTCTCCCACGTCTTCAGCACCGGATCCTGGGCGTCCCACTCGTACAGGGTCACGGTGCCGTCGTAGGCATCCACGACCGCCTTCACCGAGTTGCGCATGTAGTTGACCGTGTCGGTCGGCACCAGCGAGGGATCGGTCTGCGAGTCGTCGATGGCCTGGGCCAAGGACACCCGCTGGGAGTTCGGGTAGGAGTCGGAGGTGGTGTAGCCGTCCACGACCCAGACCACGCGGCCCTCCACCACCGCCGGGTAGCTGTTGGAATCCAGCGTCAGCCACGGTGCCGCAGCCTGGACCCGCTCCCGCGGAGTGCGATCGTAGATGATCCGCGAGTCCTGGTTCACCCGCTCCGACAGCAGAATGTTGATGTCGCCGTACTTGATGGCGTACAGCAGCCGGTTGAACCAGTTGCCGATGGGTACGCCGCCGACGCCCTCGTAGGTGTAGGAGGAGTTCGCCGCGTCGATCTCGTAGTTGACCCCACCCTGAGGGCCCCCGACGATCGAGTATTCCCGGTGCGATTCACCGAAGTAGATCCGCGGTTCGTAGTCCTTGATCTGCCCGTCGACCGGCATGTTGTAGGACATCCACACCGGCTCACCGTTGGGGCCGCGCTGATTGCCGTGCGCGATCACCATGCCGTAGCCGTGGGTGTACGCGGTGTGCAGGTTGTTCCAGGAGCGGTCGGGGATGTTGGTGACGTCCAGTTCGCGGACGGCGACCACCGAGTCGTTCTCGGTGTTGTCGAGCACGTACCGGTCGACATCCAACTGCTTGGGGAAGGAGTAGTAGCCGCGCACCTGCTGCAACTGGTCGAAGGTCGGGCTGACCACGGCCGGATCGATCAGCCGGATCCCGGGCAGGGCCTCGGCGTCGGAACGCAACTGTCCCGCGGTTGCCTCGGTCCGGGCGGAGTAGTCGGTGATCTCCACCTTGTCGATGCCGTACGCCGCGCGGGTCGCCTCGATGTGCTTGGTGATGTAGGGACCCTCCTTGTCCGGCTCGTTCGGACGCACGGTGAACTGCTGCACGATCGCCGGGTAGATCCCGCTCAGGATGATCGCGGAGACCAGCATCAGCACCAACGCGGTGATCGGGACGATCCAGCGCCGCAGGAAGGCATTGGCGAAGAAGAAGACCGCACACAGCGCACCGATGATGGACAGCACCAGACTCGCGGTGATCGAGGCCTGGGCATCGGTGTAGGTGACGCCGGTGAACAACCCGGAGCTGTCGAGTTGGAAGCCGTAGCGATCCAGCCAGGCGCTCACCGCCCCGGTCAGCACGAGCAGGCCGACCAGTACCGAGACGTGGGCCTGGGCCGCCGGGGTCGAGCCGTCGACCCGGCGCAGATTCAGCTTGAGCGCACCCAGAATGAAGTGCGAGATGACCGTGGCCACCACCGCGGTGAACAGCAGGGCGCCCAGGGAGGACACGAGGTAGCGCCACCAGGGATAGTCGAAGACGAAGAAGGAGGCGTCCAGCCCGAAGGTGGAGTCCTTCACCCCGAACGGCACCTTGCTGCGCCAGGCCAGGAAGGTCTGCACCTGGGCCAGCGCGGAGGTCCCCGCGAACAGCCCGACGAGGATGCCCACGATCACCAGGACCAGCACCAGGCGGGACTCCAGCAGTTCCCGGTAGCGCTGCACCAGTTCACTGTTGGGTCCCTGCGCGCGAATCTTCGGCCGGACCCGGAACGCGATCCAGATGTTCCCGACCACGATCAGTGCGCCGACCACCCCGAAGGCCAGGAACAGCCCGACCCGGGTCCAGAACTGGGTGGACCAGACCGTGGGGAAGTTCAGATTGTTGAACCACAGCCGGTCGGTCCAGACATTGGTGAACAGCAGCAGCGCCACAATCGCGACGACGAGGATGATCAGGGTGGGTAGCAGTGCACCGGCCCGTCTGTTTCCGGTTCGGAACGGGTTGGCCGTACTCATCTCTGTTCTCCTGGTTCGTCGGGCGTGCGTCTGCACCTGCAGGCAGCCGCCGGCGGTAGCTACCCTATGCGGTCACCCCAGGGTAGCCGCGATTGCGGCACTGACCCCCGGGGCCAGCTCGGTCCCGGACAGCAGTTCCTCCGGGGTGCCGCGCAGTCGGGCCAGGCTGTGGGTGATCGGGTCGGCGTCGGCGCCGGGCGCGCGGCGTACGGCTCCCACGATCAGGCGGAGTTCCTGGCGCTGCGGATGCTCGGCCACGAACCGCTCGGCGGCGACCGGATCCTCCGGCAGATCGGCCTCGAACTCGGCGGGCAGGAAGACCCGCTCCAGGCTCAGCGCACACCCGCGGACGGTGTCCGGCCAGGCGATCCGGGCCAGGACGTCGGGCAGGTCGGCTCCGGTGTGGAACTCCTCCTGCTCGATCGCGGTCAGTGCTCCGGGCAGCCCCGAGTCGGCGCTGGAACGCAGTTGCAGTTGTGCGGCCAGGGCGGGTTCGGCCGCGATCAGATCGTCGGTCTCCACCAGCGCGAACAGCCGGGCCGGCTGGTCCCAACCCGACGCCCCCACATAGTGCTCCAGTTCGATCAGCGCCGCCAGGAGCGCCTCAGCAGCCTCGTCCGGGGTCGGGACGGTGCGGCTGGGGTCGGTGTTCGGATCGGGTGCGGGAAACTCGCTCGACATGCGGGGCCGTTCTCCTCGGGGTTGGGCGGATGGTGGATCGGGCTGCACCTGGTCAGCAGTGCGGCAGTTGCCCCTGCTGGGCGGGATCGGCCAGGGCGTCCAGGCTGCGGATCGCCGAGTCCAGGGTGTCGACCCGGATCAGCGTCATCGTGGTCTTGACCCCGGCCAGGTCGCGGCAGTTGGCCGCGGGCACCAGAAAGACCTGGGCGCCGGCGGCCTGGGCCCCGTCGACCTTCTCCTGAATGCCGCCGATCGGACCGACCTTCCCGTCGGAGTTGATGGTGCCGGTGCCGGCGACCGAGCGCTGGTTCAGCAGATCCTTCGGGGTGATCCGGTCATACACCGCCAGGGCGAACACCAGGCCCGCGCTCGGTCCCCCGATATCGCGGCCGACACCGAAGTCGATCCGGGGCTCGTAGCTGTACCCGGTGTCGACGGTGATCCCGATGACGGCCGACCGGGACTGCCCCGACAGGTCGCTGCTCAGGCGTACGTTCAGCGGCTGCCGGTCCCGCACGATGTCGAGGGAGACCTCGTCGCCGGGGGCGGCGGCCCTGATGATCCGGCGGACATCGTCGGGGGTGGCGACCGGCTGCCGGTTCACCGACTCGATCAGGTCCCCCGGCTGCAACTTCTCATGGGCCGGCCCGGCGACCGAGACCGACGCGACCACGGGCATCGGGTGCACCGGAACATCGGCCTGCCGCAGCGCGGCCACCACGGCATCCTGCTTGGAGGTGTCCATCAGCAGCTGTTCCTCGGTGCGCACCTGCTCATCGCTCTTGCCCTGGGTGTAGACCGCGTCCCGCGGCAGGGCATCCCGGGCCGGCCCCCAGTACGCAACCAGGGCCTCCCCCAGTCCGACCCGGCCGCTGGACCGGGTCACCGCGACCGTGGTCATGAACAACTGCCCGGAGGTCTGGTGCGACTGGATGCCCGAGATCTGAATGATGGGCTGATTGGCGGCGTTGTCGCCCAGCACGTTGTACGCCCGCCCGGGACTGTAGATGACGTAGGGCACCGGAACGAACGCCAGCGCCGCGGCCAGGATGACGAAGAACAGCGCGGACACCACTGCGGTCCAGGTCTGTCGTGTCACATTCACCCTCGTTGTCGGTTGCCTGCGGTGCTGTCCGGGCCCTCACCCCGAACGCGGCGCGCTTCTGCCGAGCCTACCGGTGCGCCGTCGCGACACTACCCACCTGTCCCGGCAAGGGGGGACACCCTGAGGCACATTTCAGGAACCCTTCAAGCGGGTCCGGCCCCTGGGAACAACGCTTGGAGGAGGGTAGCGTTGACCAGCACTGCAGGTCGAACCCCCGTGGCGGCGCGCGCGTGATCCCCGCGTGCGCGGGTTGGTCCGGTGGGGAAGAATGGACGATGCAGACCATCGCGACGACTGGAGACACATGGCAGACGACCCTGGCCGCGAAGACCCCTTCTCGGAGTTCTTCAAGCAGTTCGGGTTCGGCGGATCGCAGCCGGCCGACCTGAACGCGATGCTGCAGCAACTGCAGGCGGCACTCAGTCAGATGGGCATGGGCGGCATGTTCGCCACCGGCCCCAACCAGTCCGGCGGGATGAGCTGGGAGACCATTCGCGACATCGCCCGCCGCACCGTGTCCGGGGAGGGCAGCGACCCCACGACCTCCGCTGCCGACCTGACCGAGTTGCGCGATGCCGTACGCCTGGCCGAGATGTGGCTGGACGAGGTCACCGAACTGCCCGGCGGATCCCCCAAGGTGGAGGTCTGGAGCCGCGCGGAATGGGTCGAGAACACCATGGGCACCTGGCGCCGGATGATCGACCCGGTGATGGAGTCGATGGCCGAGGCGATGGCGGACTCGGTGACCGCCGAGGGGCTCGCCGACGAGCAGGCCGCCGGGCTGGAGGCCATGCTGCGCCCGCTGGTGAAATCCAGCGGAGCGAACATGTTCGGCCTGCAGGCCGGTCAGGCGATCGGGAAGCTGGCCGTCCAGGTGCTCTCGGCGACCGAGGCCGGCCTCCCGCTGGACGGTGAGCACGCCGACACCCTGGCCCTGCTGCCGCACAACGTGGCGGCCTTCGCCGAGGGACTGACCCAGTCCAAGAGCGACATCCTGCTCTATCTCGCGCTGCGCGAGGCGGCCCGGCTCCGGCTGTTCCGCACCGCGGCCTGGCTCGGTCCGCAGATGCTGAATCTGATCGAGCAGTACGCCCGCGGCATCAAGATCGACACCTCCTGGATGGAGGACGCCGCCCGCCAGGTCGAGGAGAACGGGTTCAGTCCCGAAACCATGGCCGAACTGCAGCAGCAGATGGAGGGCCGACTGTTCTCCCCGGTCCCCTCCCCCAACCAGGCGGCGGTGCTGGCCCGGCTGGAGACCCTGCTCGCCCTGGTCGAGGGCTGGGTCGACGACGTGGTCGCCGAGGCCACGGCCAAGTGGATGCCCAATGCCGTGCCGCTGGCGGAGACGCTGCGCCGCCGGCGGGCCACCGACGGGCCGGCCGAAGCGGTGTTCCAGGCCCTGGTCGGGCTCGAGCTACGGCCCCGCCGGATGCGCGATGCGGCGAACCTGTGGGCTGCCATCCGCACGGCGGTCGGGAACCAGCAGCGCGACGGGCTGTGGAAGCACCCCGACCTGGTGCCCGATGAGGCCGCTCTCGATGACCCCGTCGGGTTTGCCGCGGAGCTGAGCGGATCCGGCGAATCGCACGATCTCGACGCCGAGTTGGAGAAACTGTTGAACTCCGAGGGTGGCCCCACCGAGGGCAACCCCACCGAGGAGGATCCGCCTCAGAACTGACACTCCGACGGCGCCGGCGGGGCCGCCCCGGCCGGCTCCCCGGAGGTCTGCTCCGCGGAGGCTTCGCCGGCGGCCACCGCGGCGGCCCAGCCCTCCAGGAACGCCTTGGCGCGCTCGGTCTCGGGATAGCGGCCGACCAGATTCCAGAACCGCCGGGTGTGCCCGGACTCGTACAGGTGGGCCAACTCGTGGACCAGGACGTAGTCCAGCACCCAGTCCGGCATCGGCCGGACGCGGTCGCTGATCCGGATCTCCCGGCTGTGGATGCTGCACGATCCCCAACGCCGCCGCTGGTTGCCGACCCAGCGGATGCCGGCCGGTAGGCGTCGCTCCCCGGTCGCCGGTTCCAGGATCGTGGCGACCAGGTACTCCGCCCGCTCCCGCAGCGCCCCGTCGTCGGCGGCCGCCCGCGTACGCCCCAACCGTTTCAGCAACCGCGGCACCACCTGCTGGGCGTATTCGTCCTCCGCTGCCACCCCGAGGCCGGCCGGAACCGCGAGGACCAGCCGGCCCTCCTCCAACGACGCCGAGATGGTACGCCGGCGGCGGGTACTGCGTCGGAACTCCACCGCATGCAGTTCACCGTCGATCAATACGTCGCGCAGCTGCGTGGTCCGGGTGTTGGGGGGCACCGCAGGAGTCTCTCATCTTCTGCCCCCGGTCAGCGGTTTCTACCACGTTTCCAGATTTCCGCCAGGTGAACGGCATGAAACAATCACATGTCCACAGCTCATCCAGTGTCATACACAGATTGTCCACACACTTATCCACAGGCCGTGGATAACAAGGGCAACCGGACGCGGCGAGGACGCTTGACGGGGCTCGGCCGCGGGCATAGTTTGGCCTCCATGAGGCCCCCGGAGGGCCGTCGCTCGCAGGGGAAGGCAAGCGGCCGGCACCCGGGGGCCTCGCACCTGTCCGGGCTCCGCGGCGCGACGGCCCGGCCGCCCGACGCCGCGAAAACTGCCCTGTGGACAACCCCGTCCGGGCCGAGCGCGCCGCGGTGGCCGGGGCCGATACTGGCGTCATGAGCCCCTCGGCGCACCCCCGTCTCCGCCCCGAATTCCCGATTCTGCAGCGCACCGCGACCTCGGTCCAGGTCGGCGTCGACCCGGCGTACGCCCTGGTGCTGCACGGCACCGACGAGCGGATCGTCGCCTTCCTCCATGGCCTCGACGGCACCCGGGACCCCACCCTGCTGGCCCGGCAGCACGACCTGGAACCGACCGTCACCGAACCGATCATTCGCGCGCTGACCAGGGCGGACATCCTCGGCGGCAGACCGGCCGCCCTCCCTCCGCTCACGGTTCGGCTGATCGGTGCCGGGCTGCTTGCCCGGTGTTTCGCCGAGAGCTATCTCGCTGCCGACCTGGGCAATCTGCTGCTGGCCGATGCCGGTCGACCCGACGACGGGATGTATCGCTATCCGCAGGCAACCGGCGCCGCCACGTTGCGGTCGCACCTGTTGACCGCTCCCCCGGGGATCGGCCCGGCGCTCGATCCCCGGCGGGTCACGGTGAGCGATCATTGGTCCATCGCGGGTGCCGTTGGCGACCTGACGGTGGTGGCCACCGACCGTCTCGAACCCGACCGGGCCCTGACCGACCAGCTGCTGCGGTTGGACCAGCCGCACCTGTTGCTGCGCCCGCTGCCCGACGGGGTGGTCCTCGGACCGTGGGTGAGTCCGGGGCACAGCGCCTGCACCCGGTGTGTGGATCTGATTCGGTGTGCGGACCCGGCCTGGCCGACCGTGCTCGCCCAGCTGTGCCGCCTGACGGCACAGCCACCGGTGGAAGCGGCCGCCTGGGCCGCCGCGTCCGCGGTGATCCAGATCCGCGCCTGGCAGTCCGGGCAGCCGGTGGAGGCCGCCAACGCCACCATCGAGCTGGATCGCGGTTGGGTGAGCCGGGCCCGGCACTGGCCCCCTCATCCGGACTGCGGGTGTCGCAGCCTGACCTGATCGGCTCCACCCGCGACGCACTGTGCTCCCGGGCCGGTCTTCTCACGTAATCTTGGCCCATGCACGCCCGCGGGGTGTGCCGGTGGAAGGGGTTTCGCGTGCAACCGGAAGACGGTGACTCGGCCGAACTGCGTCGGTCGTCCTTGGGCCGCGGCGCGCGGCTGATGTCGCTCCCGTTCGGTGCCGCCGGCCGGGCCACCCGGGGGGTCGGTCGTCGGCTCGGGGGGCAGAGCGCGGACGCGGTCACCGCCCAGGCCCGCCACGAAGCCGCCGAACAACTCTTCCGGGTGCTGGGTGACCTCAAGGGCGGCGCGATGAAGGTCGGGCAGATGCTCAGCCTGTTCGAGGTCGCGCTGCCGGAGGACATGGCCGAGCCGTACCGGCTGCAGTTGCGCAAGCTGCAGGACTCTGCGCCGCCGATGCCGGCCACCCGGGTCGATGCGGTGTTGACCACGGAGCTGGGCCCGCAGTGGCGCTCGCTGTTCTCGGAGTTCCGCTCCCGTCCCACCGCGGCGGCCTCGATCGGTCAGGTCCACAAGGGTGTGTGGGCCGCCGACGGCCGCAAGGTCGCGATCAAGATCCAGTACCCGGGCGCGGACAAGGCGCTGGAGTCGGATCTGAAGATGATGAAGCGGCTCGGGTCGGTCCTCCAGCCGCTGGCCGGCGGGATCGAGGTCCGGCCGCTGATCGATGAGATGGCCGCCCGGATCAACGAGGAATCCGACTACACCCTGGAGGCCGCGGCCCAGCAGCAGGCGGCCGAGGCCCTCGAGGGGCATCCGGAGTTCACCGTGCCGCGCGTGCTGACCCACACCGGGAAGGTGATGGTCAGCGAATGGGTGGACGGGGAACGCTTCTCCGATGCTCCGACCTGGACCGAGGAGCGCCGCAACCAACTCGGCCTGCGCTATGTCCGGTTCCTGTTCGCGATGCCGTCCCTGGCGGGGCTGCTGCACGGCGATCCGCACCCGGGCAACTTCAAGGTGCTCCCCGATGGCCGGCTGGCCGCGCTGGACTGGGGACTGGCCTCCCGGATGCCCGACGGGCTCCCCCCGGCAATGGGCCGGCTGATGCGGCATGCGGCCGACGGCAATGCCGCGGCAATGACCGCGGGGCTGCGCAGTGAGGGATTCCTGACCGCGGAGAAGATCGATCCCCAGGACCTGCTCGACTACCTGGAGCCGTTCGTCGAGCCGGCCCTGGTGGAGACCTTCCATTTCCATCGCGCCTGGATGCGCGATCAGTTCCAGCGGGTGAACGCCGCGGCCGCGACGCCGGTGGTCCGCCACCTCAACCTGCCTCCCGAGTACGGCATGGTCTGGAAGGTCTGGATCGGCGGCATCGCGGTGCTGTCGCAGATCGACGTCCGGGCCGGCTTCGGCGCGGTGCTGGATGAGTTCCTGCCGCTGTGGCGGCGCTGACCCAGCCAGTGGCCGGGGCCCTCAGGCGGCGACCTCCCGGTCGCCGTCCTCGGGCGCCCGGGCCCGCACTACGACAGCGGTCTTCGGCGGACGGCCGCGACCACGCTTGCGGGCGACCACGGCGCCGTTGACGATCAACTCGCCACCCCACACGCCGCAGGCCTCCGCGCGCTCCAGCGCGGCGGCCAGGCAGGCCTCCCGGACGGGGCACTCGGCGCACAGCTGCTTGGCGAACTCGATCACCTCGGGGTCCTCGGCGAAGAATGCCAGGGGACCGGCGACCACGCAGGGTAGTCGATCAAGGGACGAAACGGTGACGATCATGGGTTCTCCTCGGGGCTCTGGTCCCGGGAAACACGAAGGCCGTGAATCCCGGTCGGATCCACGGCCCTGAAGAACGCTGCGATCAGTGCACGATGTGCGATCGAGGTGGCAGGGGTCGATCCGGGTGGAACGGGTGGGTGCGGACGGTCGGACGGGCGAGCTGACCGGAGCGCCAATGTCGCGGCTCGAGGTGCTCGCGGCGCTTGTCTCGTTCCTCGCCGCCACGCCAGGTTCGGGTGAGCCGGCACCCGGAATACGCGTGGTTCGAGGACGCGGACAAGCCGCCGAACGTCGCTGCCACTTCCAGCATGTGGGCCACCTCCCCCGTCGGTTGCGGCCCCGGGTGCACCGGGACCTGGTCGTTGCGTTCCACCTGCACAGATTTCACTGCCCTGCACAAGCCTGAACCAGATTACGCGCTCGTTCCGAGGGCTGCAATCGATTTAATTCCGAGAGCTTTCGCCGGGGCGAATCAGTCCGTGCCCTCGGCGTTGCGGTCACCGGCCAGCCGGACGACCGCCAGGACTTCCTCACCGTACTTGGTCAGCTTGGCCTGACCGATCCCCCGCAGCCGGAGCAGGTCACCATGGTCCTGCGGAACGGCTTCGGCGATGGCGATCAGCGTCGCGTCGGTGAACACCACGTAGGCCGGCACCTTGTCGGCCTCCGCGGTTTGCTTGCGCCATTCCTTGAGCAGTTCCAGCATCGACTCGTCGTAGCTGGAGGGACAGTCCAGGTGTCGGCCCAATTTCCGGTCCGCGCCCTGGGTGAGCGGTTCACCGCAGACCCGGCACGACGGGGTCCGCGCGGCCTTCGGGCGTACGCGACGACCCGCCCGGGCCGACTCGACATCGCCCGGGCGCAGCCCGTCGAGGAACCGGGACGGCTTGCGCGACCAGGAGATCCGCAGCCGCTGCCGGGCCCGGGTGATGGCGACGTAGAGCAGCCGGCGTTCCTCGGCGATCTCCTCGGCGGAGGTGGCCAGCACGAACGGCAGGGTTCCCTCATGGACGCCACTGACCGCGACCGCGTCCCACTCCAGGCCCTTCGCGGCATGGATGGTGGACAGGGTGACCCCTTCGGCCTGGGGCACGTGCTGGGCGTTGGCGCGTTCGGTCAGCGCCTCGACGACATCGGCCAGGGTCGCCCGGGGCAACGCGGCGAGCACGTCGTCGGCGACCTGGACCAGCGCTGCCAGGGACTCCCAGCGTTCCCGGGTGGCCCCGGCGCCGGTGGGCGCCTGCGGGGTCCAGCCCAGTTCGCTGAGCACCGCCCGGACCTGGTCGCCGGTGGGCACGTCCGGATCGGCGGTGGCGCGGGCCTGCGTACGCAACTGGCCCAGGGCCTGGCGTACTTCGGGGCGTTCGTAGAAGCGTTCCCCGCTGCGGACCAGGTAGGGCACCCCGGCGGTGGACAGGGCCTGTTCCAGCGCCGGGGACTGGGCATTGATCCGGAACAGCACCGCCATCTCCCGGTAGGCGATGCCGTCCTCGTGCTGGCGGCGCAGCCACTGGGCGATCCCGGCCGCCTCGGTCGGTTCGTCCCCGGAGTCGACGTAGACCGGCTCGGGACCGTGACCGGCCTGGGCCTGCAGCGTCACCCCGGTGAGTTCGCCGCGATTGCTGCTCGGCCGCATCAACCGGTTGGCCACCTCGACCACCTCGTGGGTCGAGCGGTAGTCCCGGACCAGCCGGACCACCGTGGCCCGACGGTGTTTGCGGGCGAAACCGGTGAGATAGTCCGAGCGCGCCCCGGCGAAGGAGTGGATCGTCTGGGCCGGATCACCGACCACGCACAGGTCGCCGCGCTCCCCCACCCACAGATCGAGCAGCGTTTCCTGCAACGGGCTGACGTCCTGGTACTCGTCGACGACCAGGTGCCGATAGGTCCGCCGCACCTCCTCCAGGATCTCCGGATGATCCGACAGCAGCGCCACGGTGCACAGCAGGATGTCCTCGAAATCGATGCGTCCCCGGTCGTTCTTGAGCTGCTCGTAGCCGGCGAACACCCGCCCGATGGTGTCCGGATCCAGGCCGCTGACCTCGCGGCGGGTGGCCCGGGCGATCCCGGGATAGTCGGCCGCGGTGACGTTGGAGACCTTGGACCAGGAGATCTCCCCGGACAGGTCGCGCAGCTTGGCCGTGTCGACGCCGACCCGGAGCCGGCGGGCCGCCTCGGCGAGGACCCCGAAGCGGTTGTCCAGGATCTGCGGCAGGTCGCCCCGGTAGACCCGCGGCCAGAAGTACTGGGCCTGGCGCAGTGCCGCGGAGTGGAAGGTGCGCGCCTGGACCCCGCGTACGCCCAGCTGCTGCAGCCGCCCCCGCATCTCGCCGGCCGCCCGCGTGGTGAACGTCACCGCGAGCACCTGGTTGGGCACATAGGCCCCGACCCGGGCGCCGTAGGCGATCCGGTGGGTGATGGCCCGGGTCTTGCCGGTGCCGGCGCCGGCGATCACCGCGACCGGCCCGGACAGTGCGAGCGCAACCTCCCGCTGCTCGGGATCCAGCGCATCGAGCAGCTGTTCGGGGGCGGGCAGAATCGGGGCGGACATATTGAGCGAGTTCACAGTGCAGCCCACCTTAGGCGCCCGCACCGACCCCACCGGTCAATGACCGGCACGGGATCAGCGTTCCAGCAGAATGCCGTCGTCGTCGCTCCACAGCATCCGGCCGGGAACGAAGGTCACCTCACCGAAACTGACCGGGACGTCGACCTGCCCGACCCCGTCCTTCGCCGACTTGCGCGGGTTGGTCCCCAACGCCTTGATGCCCAGATCGGTGGTCGCCAGCACCTGCGAATCGCGGACCGGCCCCAGGATGACCGCGCCGGCCCAGCCGTTGCGGGCCGCGGCCGCGGCGATCTGATCTCCCATCAGCGCCGAGGCCATCGACGCGCCTCCGTCGACCACCAGCACCGCACCCGCCCCGGGGGTGTTGGCCAATTGCTTGACCAGGCCGTTGTCGTTGTGGCAGATGATCGTCCGGATCGGCCCGCTGAACTCACGCCGGGCGCCGAACTGGCGGAACTGCGTCTGGCAGGACTGCAGCTGCTCGCCGCGCTCGTCGAACAGGTCTGCGGTTGCGATCATGGTGTTCCTCCGCGCTGGGGTCCGGCCTCTGCGGGATCAACCTACCCGAGCCCACCGGGTGCGCCGGAGATTGCCAAGTGGCCGAAAAGTGTCGGAGGACGGTTCTAGGGTGGGCCCATCATGAATCTCGCGCTCAGTTCCCGCTCCGGTTCGCCCGCCGCTGCCCTCGCCGCCGGGGTGCAGCTGCACCTCGCGCCGGGCCTCGGGCCGCTCGGCGCCGGCGTCGCCGATCTGCTGCGGACGCCGCTGGCCGACCCGTTCGCCGCCGAGGCGATCGTGGTGCCCGGAGCCGGGGTGGAGCGCTGGCTGTCCCAGTCGCTGTCCCTGCGGTTGGGGATCAGCGCGGGGATCGACTTCCTGTCGCCGCAGCGGCTGCGCCGCGACCTGGTGCAGCAGGCGCTGGACCTGGACCCGGTGACCGATCCCTGGCTTCCCGAGGCGCAGGTGTGGGGATTGCTGCAGGTGATCGCCGAGGTCGCCGACGAACCCTGGTTCCGGCTGATCCGGGACCGGGTGGCCACCGGCCCGCGGGCCCACACCTATACCGCGGCGGTGCAGTTGCGTGACCTGTACGCCGACTACGCCGCGTATCGTCCGGCCATGTTGGAGCAGTGGCGGCAGGGCCGCTGGGTCGATCCCGACGGCACCGAGCTCGGTCCCGACGCCGCCTGGCAGGCCCGGCTGTGGTCCCGACTGCGCGCCCGCCTCGGCGGGCCGGATCCGGTCGAGCGGATCGGCTCGGCGGCCGCCGCCCTGCGCGAGCACCCCGAACTGTCCTCACTGCCGCCCCGGGTGTCGGTGTTCGGAACGCCCCGGCTCTCCCCCGATCTGGTGCCGCTGCTGGGCGCCCTGGCCGAGCACCGCCGGGTCGATCTGTGGCTCACCCACCCGTCGCCGGTCTGGTGGGACCGGGTGCGCGCCGACGCGGCGGGGTGGTCCCCGGGCCCTCGATCGGAGGATCCCACCTCACTGACTGCCCGGCATCGGCTGAACCGTCGCCTGGGCCGCGATGCCCGGGAGCAGCAGGTGCTGCTGCGGCAGCTGGTGGAGGTCCCCGGCGCACCGCTCCCGGAGCCCGACGCCCCGGGCGTGGGAACGCTGCTGGGCCGGCTGCAGGCGGCGATCCACGCCGACCTCGAGCACCCCGCGGCGCAGCCGCTCGACCCACAGGACCGCAGTGTTCGGTTCCATGCCAGCCACGGCCCCGACCGGCAGGTCGAGGTGCTGCGCGAGGTGGTGCTGGAGTTGTTGGCCGAGGATCCCACCCTGGAGCCACGCGACATCGTGGTGCTGTGCCCGCAGTTGGGCAGCTACCTTCCGCTGCTGCAGGCGGCCTGGCACACCGATGCCGGTGAGGTCGCGCAGCAGCATCCGGCGCAGGCGATCCGGATGCGCATCACCGACCGCTCGTTGCGCGAGCTCAATCCCCTGCTGGCGACGCTGACCCGGCTGATGGATCTCAATCGCTCCCGCGCCCGGTTGTCCGGGCTGCTCGACTTCTGTGCCGAGCCGGCCGTCGCGCGGCGCTTCGGGTTCACCGAGAAGCGGTTGGAGCGGCTGCAGAAGCTGCTGTCCGACGCCGGCTTGCGCTGGGGCATCGACGCCGATCATCGGCGCAACCATGCGATGGGCAGATTCGGGCAGAACACCTGGCGCGCCGGGCTGGACCGGCTGCTGCTCGGGGTGACCATGAGTGAGCAGGGCCATCACTTCCAGGGCCTGGTGCTGCCCTATGACGACGTTGCCTCCGAGGATGTCCAGCTGATCGGCAACTTCGCCGAGTTGGTCGAGCACCTCACTCGGATCGCCGACCTTTTCGGCCGGGCGCATAGCGTCACCGAGTGGGCGGAGTACTGCCGTGATGCGCTGTCCGCGGTGACCGAGCCCGCCCCGGCCGACCGCTGGCAGAAGGCGCATGCCTGGTCGGTGCTGGCCGATCTGGCCGATTCGGCCGGCGCCGACACCGCCGACCCGGTTCGGCTGACCCCGGCCGAACTGCGCTCACTGCTGCTGGACAGCGTGTCCGGGCGCAGTCCCCGGGCCAGTTTCGGCACCGGGGCTCTAACGGTGTCCTCGCTGCACGCCCTGCGCGGGGTGCCGCACCGGGTGGTGTGCCTGCTGGGCCCCGATGCCGGGGTGTTTCCGCATCACCAGCCCGAGCAGGGCGACAGCCTGATGCGACCGGATCCGTGGGTGGGTGACCCGGACGCCGCGTCGGCCGACCGGCAGGCGCTGCTGGAGGCGGTGCTCGCCGCCGAGCAGACTCTGGTGGTCATCCACGGCGCCTTCGATGCCCGGACCGGGCGTACGCGTCCACCCAGCGCCCCGATCGCCGAACTCCGCGCCGCGGTGACGGACCTGTGCACCGAAGACCCCTTCCCGGTGATCGAGCGTCGGCATCCGGCGCAGCCGTTCACTATGGACAACTTCCGCGACGGATCCGGCTTCGATCCGCTCGGGTACGCCATTGCCTCGACGCCACGCAGGTCGGACGAGCCCGAGCCGAGGTTCACCACGGCGATGCGCCTGCCGCCGCTGCCCGAGCACAGCACCGACCGGGTCAGCATCACCCTGCAGCAGTTGCAGCAGTTCTACGCCCACCCGATCCGGACCCTGCTGCGGAAACGGGCCGAGATCGATCCGTGGCGCACCGAGGAGCCCGCCGACGAGATCCCCACCGAACTCGACGGCCTGCAACGATGGCACATCGGCAATCGGATGCTGCGCGCCCACCTCGCCGGCGCCGACCTGACCCAACTGGCCGCGGTGGAATTGCGCCGCGGCGAGCTGCCCCCCGGGCAACTGGGTGACCGCGTGCTCCGCGACATCACCGACACCGTCAGTCGCGCGAAACAGTCGGCGGACCGGTGGGCCCAGGTGCCCGCCGACACCCGGTTCGTCCGCGCCGAAATCGGCAACTACGTGATCACCGGGTCGGTTCCCGACCTGCGCGACCGCACCATCCTGACGGTGGAATTCGGCCGGATCAAGGGCGGGCATCTGCTGAGATCCTGGCTGAACCTGCTCGCGCTGACCTGCCACCAGCCCAACTCCAGGCAAGCGGTGCTGATCGGCGCCCGGCAGCCGCCCCTGCAACTGCGCCGCGTTGAGGAAGCTCACGCCCGGGCGGTCCTCAGTGACCTGATCACCCTCTATCTGCGTGGCTGCACCGAACCCCTGCCGCTGCCGCCGAAAACGGGGTACGACTTCGCCCGCGGAAACCGGGAGAGCGCCGTGAAGACCTGGAAGGATGAATGTTCCGGCGGGTGGGAACACTTCTACCGCCCCTGGCTCTGGTCCCTGGAACAGCAGCCGTGTGGTCCCGAGGACGGGCCCGGCACCAATCGCTTCCAGGCCCTCAACCGGCGCGTGTGGCAGCCCCTGCTCGACCAGGTGGAGAAGCCGGCATGAGCGACCTGGACATCTCCGCCGAGGTCCGGACGACACCGCCGGCGCCGAGCGAGGCCCACCCCGCGGCCCCCTCGATCGACTTCTTCGACATCACCGGAGAGCTCCCCGCCGGGGGCACCTACGTGCTGGAAGCATCGGCCGGCACCGGCAAGACGTACACCATCGCCGCGCTCGCCGCACGCTACCTGGCCGAGGGAATCCCGCTGTCCCGCCTGCTCACCGTCACCTTCTCCCGGGCCGCGACCCAGGAGTTGCGGGACCGGGTGCAGAGTCGCCTGATCGGACTCGAGCAGGCCCTGACCCGCCGCCTCCGCCGTGGCCCGGATGCCCCGATCGAGCCGAGCGATCGGACCGATGACGTCACCCAGCTGCTGCTGACCGGACCGGACACCGTGCTCGACCAGCGCCTGCAGCGGATCACCGCCGCGCTGGCCGACTTCGATCAGGCCACCATCGCCACCACTCACGAGTTCTGCGGCCAGATGCTGGACCGACTCGGCCTGCTGTCGGGACGTGACCCGGCGCTGCAGCACACCGAGCGGATCGCCGAACTCACCCGCGAGGTCGCCACCGACTTCTGGCTGCGCAAGTATGCGTACGCCGCGGCCCCGGCACTCCCGTTCGCCGAGGCGATCAGCATTGCCGAGACCGTGGTCGAGTTCGTCGGCGAGGTCGGTCCGGACGACGAGCGGGCCGCCGAACGGGTGCAGTTCGCCCGCGCGGTCCGGGCCGAGGTCCAGCGCCGCAAACGGGAGCGGGGCTGGCACACCTACCACGACCTGTTGACCGACCTGCAGGAACTGTTGCACGACGAGTCCCTCGGGGAGACGGTCAAGCAGCGCCTGCGGGCCCGCTATGACGTGGTGCTGATCGATGAATTCCAGGACACCGACCCGATCCAGTGGGACATCGTGCGAACCGCCTTCGCCGGGCACGCGACGGTCATCCTGATCGGCGATCCCAAGCAGGCCATCTACGGGTTCCGGGGGGCCGACGTCCATTCCTACCTGCAGGCGACCGAACAGCCCGGCGCCCACCGGCTCACCCTGGACAAGAACTTCCGGACCGACCAGCCGCTGCTGGAGGCACTGGACGCCCTGTTGGGCGGTGCCGAACTCGGCGATCCCCGGATCGTGGTCCGCCCGGTCCGGGCCCACTGGCCGCACTCCCGGCTGAGCGACCCCGACCCCGGCCGGGTCACTCCACTGCGCCTGCGGTACCTGCCGGTGCCCGACTCCCCCCAGCTGCCGCGCCCGGATTTCGCCGATACGCACATCCGCAATGATGTGCTCGCCGAGATCCGGAGCCTGCTGGATTCCGCGACCCGGCTGGGCACCGGCGCCGCGGCCCGGCCGGTCCGACCCGGTGACCTCGCCATCCTGGTCCAGGCAAACTCCCGGGCCGAGGCGTACCGCCAGGCACTCGCCGATGCCGGCATCCCCGTCGTCTACCCGGGCGCCCAAGCGGTTTTCGGTAGCACCGAAGCCAAGGAATGGCTCACCCTGCTGCGAGCCATCCGGACCCGCGAGGCCCGCGACATCCGCGCTGCCGCGCTGACCGGGTTCGGTGGCTGGACCTACGAACGGCTGGCCCTGGCCACCGACGCCGAGCAGAACCGGCTGGCCGCCCGGATCAAGGAGTGGGCCGTCGCGTACGCCGAGGGCGGCCCCGCCATCCTGGCCGATCAGATTCTCGCCGACGGCGTGGGCGCACGGCTGATCGCGCGTCCCGGCGGGGAACGCCACCTGACCGATCTGCGCCACGTGGGCCAGTTGTTGCACGAGGCGCAGGTCACGCAGAGTCTCGGCCTGACCACCCTGATCGAGTGGTTGACCGAGCAGATCGCCGATGCGACCGAGGACACCAGCGGGGCGGACCGGACCCGTCGGTTGGAGACCGACGCCGACGCCGTGCAGATCATGACGGTGCATCGAGCCAAGGGACTGGAGTTCCCGATCGTCTTCCTGCCCGATCTGTGGCGCTCCCGACAGCGACGCGACGACAGCGGGCCGGTGGAGTACTACGCCGACGGCGCGCACCGGCTGTTTCTCGGCCCCCACCCCCGCCCCGACCGCGACGCGGCGCTCGGTTCGCACGCCGAGGAGGACGCGGCCGATCAACTGCGCCGGCTGTACGTGGCGATGACCCGGGCCCAGAGCCAACTGATCACCTACTGGGCCCCGTCGCGTTCCACCAAGGACTCCTCGCTGCACCGGGTGCTCAATCGGCAGGGCCGGGGTCAGGTGCCCAGGTACGCCGATCCCCGCTCCGGACCGGAGTCCTGGGGGCTGCAGCACCCCCAGATTTCGGTCGAACGGATCACTCCGACCGCCCCCGAACCGGTCGCCCCGGCGCAGGCGTTGGCACCGCAGTTGCGTACCTTCGACCGGACGATCGACCAGGTGTGGCGCCGGACGTCATACTCGGGGCTGACCGTCCAGGCACACGCGGCAGCCCCGGACACGATCAACGCACTCGAGGACGAGCCGGAGACCGACCGGACCAAGCCCGTCCCGCTGACCGGCGCCCTCGCCCGGGTCTCGCCGATGGCCGAACTGCCGCGAGGCACGGAGTTCGGCACCCTGGTGCACGCGGTGTATGAACATTTCGACCCGACCGCCCCGGATCTCGCCGCGGAACTGCTCCGGGCGGTCACCGCGGAACTGGCCCGCACCCCGATGGACATCGCCGCCGAGGCGCTGGCTGCGGGGCTGGAGCCCGGGGTGCGGACAGCCCTGGGCGACCTGACCGGCGGGCTCCGGCTGTGCGACTTCTCCCCGGCCGACCGGCTCGCCGAACTGGACTTCGAGTTCCCGCTGGCCGGTGGCCCCGACGCCGCGCCCGGGACCGGCCTGCGGCTGAGTGGGATCGCCGACCTGCTGGATCGGCATCTGGCGGCCGACGACCCGCTGCGGTCCTACCCGGATCGGCTGCGGGATCCCGGCCTGGGATCCCAGGTGCTGCGCGGCTTCCTGACCGGATCGATCGATGCCGTACTCCGGGTGCCGGGTGCCGACGGTCCCCGCTTCGTCGTGGTCGACTACAAGACCAACTGGCTGGGTCCGCCGGACAGCGCCGACCTGGTGGTCGGGCACTACCGCCCCGAGGCAATGGCGCAGGCCATGATGCAGGCGCACTATCCGTTGCAGGCCCTGCTCTACTCGGTTGCCCTGCACCGCTTCCTCTCCTGGCGCCTGCCCGGCTACGACCCGGCCCGGCACCTGGGCGGCGCCGGATATCTGTTCGTCCGCGGGATGGCCGGCCCCGATACCCCCGTGCTGGACGGGATGCCGTGCGGCGTGTTCACCTGGCGGCCCAGTGCCGCCCTGGTGCTGGATCTCTCCGCTGCGATCGATCAGACCGACCCGGATCCGGAGGCCCGCCGATGACGCTGCTGGACACCTTCGCCGAGTCCGGCGTACTGGGCCCGGCCGACCTGTACACCGCCCGTCGGGTCGCCGACCTGTACGCCGAACCGGACGAGCAGGTACGCCTGGCCGCCGCGCTGACCGTCCGGGCGTTGCGCGCCGGATCGGTGTGCGTGGATCTGGCGACCGTGTCGGATCTGGTCCTGGACCAGGAACGCGAGAGCACCGAAGACCTCGCCGCGCTCCCCTGGCCCGAGCCCGCGGCGTGGCAGAGCGCCCTCGAAGGGTCCCCGATGGTCTCCCGCGGCCCCGGTGGGCTCGGTGGGCGACCGTTGCGGGTGGTCGAGGGCCTGGTCTACCTGGAGCGCTATTGGGAGCAGGAGGAGCAGGTGCGCAGCAATCTCACCCTGCTGACCCGACTGCATCCTCCGGTCGACCTGGCCGACCTGCGTTGGCAACTGAACGAGCTGTTCCCCGGCACCGATCTGGAGCCCGGAGTGCCCGACGCCCAGCGGGCCGCGGCCGCGCTGGCGGCCCTGAACGCGGTCACCGTGATCGCCGGCGGTCCCGGCACCGGGAAGACCAGCACGATCGCCCGAATCCTGCGGATCCTGTCGGAGTTGGCCGGCCGGGTTCCGACCATTGCGCTCGCGGCGCCCACCGGGAAGGCTGCCACCCGGCTGACCGAGTCCGTCCGGGGGCAGGCCGCCCGGGTCGGGGGCCGGTTCGCCACCGATCTGTCCGGGCTGACCGCGACGACTATGCATCGACTGCTGGGCCCGCGCCCCGGGTCCAATACCCGGTTCCAGCACGACCGGGACAATCCGCTGCCCCACGAAGTGATCGTGATCGATGAGATGTCGATGGTCTCGCTGACGATGATGGCGCGCCTGCTCCCGGCGGTCCGTCCGGATGCTCGCCTCATTCTGGTCGGCGATCCGGATCAGCTGAGTTCGGTCGAGGCGGGCGCCGTGATGGGTGACATCACCCGGTTGCCGTTCCAGCCCGATTCCACGCTCACCGCGCGGCTGGCCGAGGTCGCCGATCCGGCCCGGCCGAATGCCCCGCTGACCTCCGCGAACGTGGTCACCCTGGACCACACCTGGCGCTATGGCGGCCAGATCGCCGAACTGGCCGCTGCCATCCGGACCGGCGACCCGGAGCGTACCCTCGAGGTCCTGTCCCGCTCGCCCGCCGCGGGGGCCGACGGGTCGATCCACTTCGTCGACCTGCCCGCCGGGATCGAGCCCGGACCGCAGGGCCTGCCCGGGTCGGTGGCCGACGCCGTCCGGCGCGATGCGGTGTCGGCGGTCCGGGAGATGTACGCCGCGGCGCAGGCCGGGGACGCCGAGACCGCCACGCGCGCCCTGGAGCAGCACCGCGTGCTCTGCGCGCATCGCAGCGGTCCCTACGGGGTGACCCGCTGGGCCGCCCAGGTCGAGGCCTGGCTGCGGGCGGACCTGCCCGGCTACGGCGCCGAGGGCGACTTCTACCTCGGCATGCCCCTGCTGATCACCGAGAACGATGCGAGTGTGGACCTGGCCAACGGCGACACCGGGGTGATCATCCGGACCGCCGAAGGGCTGCGGGCCGCTTTCGACCGCGGCAGCGGTCCCCGGCTGTATTCCCTGATCCAGCTCGACAAGGCCGAACCGGTGCATGCGATGACGGTGCACAAGTCCCAGGGCAGCCAGTTCGACCGGCTCACCTTCGTGCTGCCGCCGCTGGACTCGCCCCTGCTCACGCGCGAGTTGCTGTACACCGCGGTGACCCGCGCGAAGAGTGCGGTACGCCTGATCGGCTCCGCCGCTGCCGTCCGCCGCGCCGTCGAACGTCCCGCAAACCGAGCTTCCGGCCTGGCCCGGCGGCTGCGCTGATCAGGCGAGGAGTACCGATGTCCGAGACCCACTCCGTCCCCGGGGAACGGCCGGTGTTCGACGTCGTCGCGGCCGTGATCGTCGACGCTGACCGCACGTTGTGTACCCGGCGGGGCACCGGCCCGCTGGCCGGACTGTGGGAGTTCCCCGGCGGCAAGATCGAGCCGGGTGAAGCGCCCGAGCAGGCCCTGACCCGCGAGATCGCCGAGGAACTCGGCTGTCGGATCCGGGTCGAAGAGCCGATCACCACCACCACGCACGCCTACGACTTCGCGGTGATCACCCTGGCCAGCTATCGCTGCCGGTTGGTCGCCGAGCCACCGCGGCTGACCGAACACACTGCGGCCCGGTGGCTCGCCGCCGGCGATCTGACCGAGCTCGACTGGGCGCCGGCCGACCTGCCGACGGTCCGTGCCCTGCAGCAGGCAACTCGATGACCGAGGCCAGTTTCCCGCGCACCGATCTTGCCGTCGACATCAGCCATGGGCTGCTGCAGCGCAACGATCGTGCGCCACGCAGGATGAATCCTCAGGTCGTCCTCAATGCCGAGCAGGCAAATCAGACCGTGCTCCGGATCCTTCGCGAGGAGTTGTTGCACAGCCACACGTTCTTGTTCTCCACCGCTTTTGTGACCCCGCGGGCGATCGCGCTGCTCAAGCAGGAGTTGATCGACTTCGCCGACAATGGGGGCACAGGTACCGTCGTCACCTCCACCTATCTGCGCTTCAACAGTCCCCAGGCATTCGCGGAGTTGCTCAATCTGCGCCGGATCGGCCTGGATGTCCGGGTCCACTCAGCTCCGGCCTTTCACCCCAAGGGGTATCTGTTCACCGAATCCGGACTCCATACGGCCATGATCGGCAGTTCGAATCTCACCGAGAACGCCCTGGTTCGTAACTACGAATGGAACCTGAAGATCAGCGCAGCCCCCGGCAGTGACCTGGGGGAACAACTGGCAGCCCTGCTGCGGCGTCAGATCAGCGAATCCGAGCCGCTGACCCAGCAGTGGGTGGACGATTACGCCGCCGGGTGGACGCCGCCTCGCGGCGTCGACGCGGGCCCGGCCGCCGGGGCGTACCGACGAAGCAGCAAGGGTGCGGTGATTGTGCCGACGCCGATGCAACGCGAAGCCCTGGCCGCGTTGGCCGAACTGCGCGCCGCCGGGGAACGCCGAGCCCTGATCATTTCGGCGACCGGCACCGGCAAGACCATGCTCTCCGCCCTCGACGCGCGCACCGCCGCGGCCGGTTCGACGCTGTTTCTGGCCCACCGTGAGCAGATCCTCGACCGGACCATCACCGAGTACCGCAAGGCACTGGGCGGCAGCGCCGACGACTTCGGCAAACTCAGTGGCTCGGTCCGCCAGACCGACGCCCAGCACCTGTTCGCAACCATCCAGACGCTCTCGAAGCCGGAGATCCTCGCGCAGTTCTCCCCGGGCCGCTTCGATTACATCGTGATCGACGAAGCGCACCGGGCGTCCGCCGACAGCTATCGGCGCGTCCTGGCGCACTTCACTCCACGGTTCCTGTTGGGGATGACCGCGACTCCGGAACGGATGGACGGCGAAGATATCTATCCGCTGTTCGACCACAACGTCCCCTATGAGATCCGCCTGCACCGAGCGCTCGAGGACGATCTGCTCTGCCCCTTCCACTATTACGGTGTCGCGGACGTGGCCTTCGACTCGGTGCTCGACGGCGCCGGCGATGCCGCTGCCCCACCCGAGCTGTCGGTGCTGATCAGTGCCGAGCGGGTGGCACATCTGATCCGGGCAATCGAGATCTACGGGCAGGCGGGGGTCGCCCCGCGGGGCCTGATCTTCTGCAGCCGGATCGAGGAGGCGCGGGCCCTCTCTGAGGCGCTCAACGAGCGCACCCTCCGCGGACAGCCCCTGCGGACGGTGGCCCTGGCCGGGAGCGATTCGATCGAGTTCCGGAAGGAAGCAGTGGCGCGTCTGGAGGCGGGCGACGTGGACTATCTGCTGACCGTGGACGTGTTCAACGAGGGAGTGGACATTCCGTCGATAAACCAGATCATCATGCTGCGCCAGACGCAATCCGCCACCGTCTTTGTCCAACAACTCGGCCGGGGGCTACGAAAACATCCAGCGAAGGACTATGTGGTCGTCCTGGACTTCATCGGGAATTATCAGAACAACTATCTGATCCCGGTCGCCTTGTTCGGTGATGAATCCCTGCACAAGGAGTCACTCAATCAGCGGCTGGCCGCGGCCGAAGAGTCCGGCGTGCTGCCCGGGCTGGCCAGCATCCGGTTCGACCGGGTCTCGCAGCGTCGGGTGCTTCGTTCGATCGCCGACGCCCGCCTGGATTCCGTCCCGAATCTGAAGCAGGCGATCATGCGCCTGCGCAGTCGACTGGGTCGCCTTCCCGATCTGGCCGACTTTCTGCCCGCCGAGTCGGCCGATCCCGTACTGCTGGCCACCAAGCGGCGGTCCTATCCGGATCTCGTCGAACAGGTCCTGCGTACGCCTATGGGCCTCACCGACCAGCAGCACGGGTGGCTCAAGCAGTTGTCCCATGAAGTCCTGCCGGCCGCCCGGGGCCATGAGTTCGAGGCCCTGGCCGGACTGCTGCGACGCCCCGGACTGACCGCGTCGGAACTGGCCGCGCTGTTCATCGACGCCGACCTGCCCGTGGACGACCAGACTGTGGCGTCCGTGTCGGACTCATTTACGCTGGCCACCCACAGCCGGACGGTCCAGGATCGCTATCCGGAGCGAGTCGCGGAGCAGGTCGGCGGGCAGGTGCGCCTGACCCACGCCTTCATGGCGGGCTACCAGCAGAATCCGGCCTTTGGCCGCGCGGTAGACGACATTGTGATGACCGGCCGACAGCTGGTCGCCCGCCGGTACGCCGCCGCGCATCCTTTCGCTCCCGGCTACCAGTATTCACGCAATGAAGTCACCCGGCTGCTCGGGTGGCCTCGCTCCTTCGCGTCCACGATCTACGGTTACAAGATTTATCGTGGCGTGTGCCCGATCTTCATAACGCTGCACAAGCCCGCGAATGTGCCGGAGAGTCTTCAGTACCAGGACCGGCTGCTCGATCCGCAGACCGTGGAGTGGTTCACCCGGTCCCGACGGACGCTGACGAGTAAGGACGTGGCTCCGATCGTGGCCAATCAGGTCCGGGTCGAGGTCTTCGTCCGGCGTGATGACGCCGAGGGTCCGGCGCACTACTACCTCGGCTCGGCGACCTCAGCCGAGGCCCGCGAGGATTCGATGCCCGAGGGGGCCAGAGCTCCGGTGGTCCGGATCCGACTGCACCTTGCCGAGCCGATCGGATCCGGCTTGTTCGACTACTTCCACCCCACCCTTTTCAGCTGAGTCCGGCCGGTTGCCGGCCGCCTCGATGCGAGTGGCCGACCCCACCACCTTGCGATATTGTCATTTCATCATGTCGCAACAATGGACCGCGCGTCCGCTCTACGAGGTCAAGGCCGGACTGTTCCGGGGCCTGTCGCATCCCTATCGCATCCGCCTGCTGGAGCTGCTCGCCGACGGCGAGGAACACACCGTCACCGAGCTCCTGGAGAACATCGAGCTGGAACCCTCCCATGCGTCGCAACACCTGGCAGTGCTGCGACGCCATCGCCTGGTGGATTCCGAACGCCGGGGCAGCCACGTCTACTACCGGCTGGTGTCCCCCAAGGTGGCCGAGCTGCTGGCGGTCGCCCGCTCGCTGCTGTTCGAACTGACCACCGCCGACGCCGAAGCGGTCGAGGCCCTGGCCGAGCTCCCGGATCTGCCGGCCCGATGAGTGTGGCTCAGCGGGTCCGTTCCCTGCTTCCTTCCCTGGATGACTACCGGAACCTGCGCCACACCTGGCGCAGCGACCTCGTTGCCGGTCTCACCGTCGGCATCGTGGCCCTACCACTGGCGCTCGGCTTCGGGGTCAGCTCCGGCGTCAGCGCCGAAGCCGGACTGATCACCGCGATCGTGGCCGGCATACTGGCGGCGATCTTCGGCGGTTCGAACGTTCAGATCTCCGGACCGACCGGCGCCATGGTGGTGGTCCTGCTGCCGATCGTCGCCCAGCACGGGGTCGGTGCCGTGGCCACGGTGAGCGTACTGGCCGGTCTCATCGTGATCGTCGCCGGCGTCCTGCGACTGGGCCGCGCGGTCTCGTTCATCCCGTGGCCGGTGATCGAGGGATTCACCCTCGGTATCGCGCTCATCATCTTTCTGCAGCAGGTTCCCCTGCTGACCTCCCACGACCAAGCGGGTGCCGGCGAGCACAGTTCGAATGCGGTCATCGCCGCCGGCCAGGCGATCGCGGCTGCCGACCCGGCGTACGTCGCCTGGGCGGTCGGGGCCGCGGCAATCGTGGCGGTCATCATGGTGCTCGCCCCGCGGGTGCATCGCGCGATCCCGGGCTCGATCATCGGCATCGTGGTGGTCACCCTGCTGTGCGCGGTCGTGCCGACCCCGCTGGCCCGGATCGGCACCCTGCCCAATACCCTGCCCGCACCGTCGCTGCCCAACCTGAATCCGGCCGTGGTGGGGTCCTTGCTGATGCCCGCGGTCACGGTCGCAGCCCTGGCCGCGATCGAATCGCTGCTCTCGGCCCGGGTCGCCGCCTCGCTGGAGGACACCGGACCCTATGACCCGGACCGCGAACTGGTCGGCCAGGGTCTGGCCTCCATCGGTTCCGGTGTCTTCGGCGGCATGCCGGCCACCGGCGCCATCGCCCGGACCGCGGTCAATGTCCGCGCCGGCGGCCGAACCCGCCTGGCAGCGATCGTGCATTCGCTGGTCCTGCTGACGATCGTGCTCGTGGCGGCCGGGCCGGTCGGAATGATCCCGCTGGCCGCACTCGCCGGGATCCTGATGGTGACCGCCGTCCGGATGGTGCAACTGTCCACCGTGCGCTCGATCATCCGGTCCACCCGGTCCGATGCCGCCGCGTTCCTGCTCACCGCCCTGGTCACGGTCTCCTTCGACCTGATCGTCGCCGTGATCGTCGGGATGGTGCTGGCCGGGATCGTCGCGCTGCGCCACATGTCCCGGGCGGCCGGCGTACATCGCGAGGAGTTGGCCGGGGAGCCGCAGCCCGGGGACGAACGGATCGCCGTGCTGCGGCTGGACGGACCGCTCATCTTCACCTCGGCCGACCGGGTCCTGGAGCTGGTCACCGGCATCCGTGGCACCCAGGTGGTGATCCTGCGGCTCTCCCAGCTCGAACTGGTCGATGCCAGCGGCGCCCGGGTCCTCGCCGAAATCGTTCAGTCCCTGGAACGACGCGGGATCACCGTGCTGATCAAGGGCGTACGCTCCGACCACGATCGGCTCTTCCGATCGGTGGGTGTGCTGGCCTCACTGCGCCATCACCGGCATCAGTTCAACGATCTCGATGCGGCGGTGGCACATGCCCGCAGTCACGTTCAGCGGGCCGAGGCCGCCGGGTAGCGCCACCGATCGATCAGGGCCGCCGCGATCGAGCCGCGGAACGGCAACTTCACCGTCCCTGCTTCCACCGCGCGGGCCAGCTCGTCCCGCGTGAACCACGCTGCGTGCACGATCTCCTCGCCGTCCACCTTGATCTCGGTGGTCGCGGCGCGGGCCTCGAACCCGATCATGATCGAGCGCGGGAACGGCCAGGGCTGTGAGCCCATGTACTTCACCTCACGCAGGTGGATCCCGGACTCCTCGAGCACCTCCCGGAAACAGGTCTGTTCGAAGGACTGCCCCGCCTCGACGAACCCGGCGAGCACCGAGTAGCGGCCCTCGTCCCAGGTCCCCTGATGGGCGAGCAGGATCCGGTCGTCGTCATCGATGATCGACACGATGACCGCCGGATCGGTCCGCGGAAACTCGAGCCAGTCACAGTTCGGGCAGATCCGGGCGTACCCGCCCCGGATCCGCTGGGTGAGCTTGCCGCAGGACACGCAGTAGCCACCGGAGCGATGCCAGTTCAGGATCGCCGCGGTCGAGGTGATCACCTCGAGTTCGCCACCCTCGGCGCGCCCGAGCAGCTTCCGGATGGCGACCGTGGGTGTGTCCAGGATCGTGGTGACCGCGAAATACGGCACCCCCTCGAGCAGGCCCAGGAACACATGGCGCTGCTCGTCGTACTCACCGGTGGTGTCCACCGGCTCGATCCGGCCGGCCTCGCGGTCACCGCGGAACTGCCCCTCCCAATCGACCTCGACCAGCCGGGCCCGTGGATCGGCCCACAGTTCGGCGAGACGCTCGGCGGTCCGGGCGTCATCGGCCCGATCGAGAATGGCTTCTTGACCCCAGTTGTGCAGCGACCAGTTGTTCACAACCCCACCGTATCGTTCAACCAACTCTCCAGTTCAGTCCTGCCCCCGAGACCGGTCGGGCGGACCAGCCGGGCATCGCGGACGTAGTAGAAAACGGCATCGACCTGATCGGGGGTCAAGCCGTGCAGTTCGGCCCACGCCAGCCGGTAGATCGCCAACTGCCCCACATCGGCCTCGGTGGCCGCATTGGTCTTCCAGTCCACCACCTGCCAGTGGTAACCGTCGCTCCCGTCCAGTCGGTACGCCGCATCGATCCGACCCCGGATCAGCTGGGCGCCCAGCCGCAGCGTGAAGGCGCGCTCGATGGCGTCGGGGATTCGCTCGGCGTACGGCCCGGCCCGGAACGCGTCGATCAGCTCGGTCAGTTCGGTCCGGTCGGGGGTGTCCTCATCGGCCCGATCGGCCAGGGTGTCCGGGTCGAACAGGGGCACGGTGTGCTGCAGGCGGGCGTAGTACTGCTCGACCCACTCGTGGAACAGCGACCCGCGTCGGGCGGCTGCCGACGGCGGCTGGGGCATCGGCCGGATCAGTTCGGCGGCGAAGGCCTGGGGGTCGGCGCGGACCTGCAACAACCGCGTCGCCGACAGCGACTCCGGCATCAGCACCGCACGTACGCCGCGGCGCGACTCCCGCAGCTCGGCGGTCAGCCGATCGATGTCATCGTCCCAGCCGGCGATCTGCTCGGCGATATCCAGCATCAGCGGTTCATCGTCCAGCTGATAGGAGCCGGTCTGCGCGAAACGGGCCCGAGCCGCCTCCACAGCCAGGGCCGCGTCCCGGCGGCGGCGTTCGGCATCCGGGTCCAGGGGCTGCGGCCAGACCACGGCCTCGATGGTGGCGTCCAACGGGTTCTGCGCCCCGGCTTCCGGCGCCGGCGCCTCGGCCAGCATGCGGCCGTCCCGACGGGCCACCTCGCTGATCACCCGGAAGTACGGCGACGGCGCCTTCGGTTTCACCAGGCCCGGCTGCCACACATGCGCGGAGGCCACCAGGCGCCGCTTGGCCCGGGTGACCGCGACATAGGCCAGGCGATCCTCCGAGCGGGTCTGCTGCTCCTTGAGCGCCGTGGCGTACGCATCCAGCCCGACCTTCGACACCTCGGTCAGCTGCGGGATCGAGTCCCGGTCCCCGCGCAGCCCCGCGGGGACCGCCGCCGCGTTCTTGGTCCAGTTGTCGGTCACCCGAGTGCTCGGGAACACCTCGGCGACCACCCCGGGCAGGAACACCAGCTGCCACTCCAGCCCCTTCGCCTTGTGCACGGTGAGCAGCTTCACCGAGTTCGCCTCGGTCGGGACCGCCTGCTCCAGCCCGACCGAATGCTCGACCTCGGCATCCAGATAGGCCAGCAGACCGCTGAGCGAGGCGTCACCGTCCACATCGACATAGCCGGCCACCGCGTCGAGGAAGGTGGCCAGCTGGGTGCGCCGCCCGGACGCGTCGAACTCGGGGGTGGCAACCAGTTCCACGTCCAGCCCCAGCGCCTGGATCACCCGTCTAACCAGATCCAGCACCGGCTCCTCGGCATGGGAGCGCAGCGTGGCGAGCTCGGCGGCGCAGATCGCGAACCGCTGTCGGGCCGCCTCCGAGTAGGGCAGGTCCCCGGGATCGGAGAGCGCATCGACCAGGCTGATCACCTCGGTCGGGTCGATGTCGGCCACCGCGTCGGCCAGTGCCGCGGCCAGTTCCTCGGATTCCGCCGCCTCGTCGCGGCGCTGGCCGGCCAGGTACGCCGCACGCTGCCCCAACAGGGCAAGATCCCGCGGCCCGATCCGCCACCGCGCCCCGGACAGCAGTCGCAGCAGACTCGGATTGGCGGTCACATCGTTCACCAGCCGCAGCGTGCAGACCACGTCCAGGATTTCCGGGAGTTCCAGCAGACCGCCCAGCCCGACGATCTCCACCGGGATCGAGCGGGCCGACAACTCCCCGAACAGCGAGCCGATCTGGCTGTTGCGCCGGGCCAGCACCGCGATGTCGGACCAGGCCGCGACCTCGCCGTGCTCCTTGGCGGCCGCGATCTGGTCGGCCACCCACGCGATCTCCTCGGGCCAGCTGATGAAGGTGGCCGCAGCGACCTCGCCGGCCGGCGCCTCGGGCGGACCGACCAGGGCCTGATCGGACAGGTCGGAGGTCAGCAGCGGGTCCGCGCGCAGGGGTGCGGCCAGCTGGTTCGCCACCTCGAGGATGGTGTGCCCCGAGCGCCGGTTCACCGTGAGGGCGTACGGCGTGGCCGGCCCTCCATCGGCCCGCCGGAAGTGGTCGCTGAACTCGAGAATGTTGCTCGCGGCGGCGCCGCGCCAGCCGTAGATCGCCTGGAACGGGTCGCCCACAGCAGTCACCGGATGCCCGCGCCCCTCGTCGGTGCGCTCCCCGGAGAACAACCCGTGCAGCAGTTCGGCCTGGGCCGAGGAGGTGTCCTGATATTCGTCGAGCAACACCACCCGGAACTGCTCGCGCAGCAGTTCCCCGACCACCGGCACCCGGCCGACCAGGTCGGCGGCCACCGCCATCTGATCGGAGAACTCCACCACGCCCAACTCACGTTTCAGTCGCTGGTACTGGGTCACCAGCCCGGCCAATTCCAACCGTTCGTCCAGGGTGGCCAGCGCATCGTCGATCTGCTTGTACCGGCCCCCGCCGCGTTTGGGCGGCGCCGACAGCAGTTCCATCCGGTACGCCCGGGCGTCGGCGTCCAGGTCGGCCGCGCTGACCAGGTGCGACTGCATGTCGCTGTCCAGGCCGAGCACCCGCTCGGTGATGCTGCTCGGACGCAGCCGGGACAGGGCCTCGAACGGCCCGGCGGCATTCTTCACCACTCGCGCCGCCAGCCGGTAGCGCGTGGCGCCGGTGATCATCACCGGGTCGGTGTCCACCCCGATCCGCATCCCGTGCTCCGACACCAGGCGCGCGGCGAACGCGTCATAGGTCATCACGACCTGCTCGCCGGCCTCGTCCACGCCATCGTTGTTCAGCACGTCGGCCCGGACCAGCGCGGCCCGCACCCGGGCGGACAGTTCGGCGGCCGCCTTACGGGTGAAGGTCAGCCCGAGCACTTCCTCGGGGCGGACCTGCCCGGTCCCGACCAGCCAGACCACCCGTGCGGCCATCACCGTCGTCTTGCCCGACCCGGCGCCGGCGATGATCACCGCGGGCTCCAGCGGGGCGGTGATCGCAGCCAGTTGCTGGTCGGAGAACGGGATCCCCAGGGCCTCGCACAGTTCGTCGGGGGTACGCAGCGCCCGCCGGGCACCGGGAAAGTCCAGCACCGTCATGAGATCACTTCCTTCGACTGGACCGGGCACGAGGAGCGGAACGGGCAGTAGGAGCACGACGTGCACCGGCGCGCCACGAAGTTCTCGCTGCGGACGATCCGCGCGGCCCGGGCAACCTGTTCGTCGGCCCAGCTCGGGTAGCCCTGGTCGGCCTCGCCCAGATGCGGCTGCTCGGCCAGCGAGGCCTGGGTGGCCACGGTCGGATACCCGTCACCGGCGCTGAGATACACCAACTCCGCGGCCCCGACCTCGCGGGTGTCGATCAGGTCGGCGAAGGCCCCGTGGGTGGCCGCCAGTTGATACAACCCCAGCTGCGGATGCTGCGGAACCCGGCTCTTCAGGTCGCGCGGCACCCGGCCGGTCTTGTAGTCGACGATGACCAGCTTGCCGTCGGGGCGCAGCGCAAGCCGGTCCACCGTCCCACCGAGCTCGACCGATTCTCCGCCGATGGTGGTGCGCACGGTGAAGGCGACCTCATTGCCCAGGGTCCGGCGCTGGTCATTGGCCTGCTCCCACGCGGTGAACCGCTCCAGGGCGGTCTCCGCCTCCACCCGTTCGGTGGCCGACAGGTAGTTCGCCGGGAAATCGAGTTGGTCCCAGACCAGGTCGAGGTTGTCGGCCAGTTCGGTGGCCGGGATCTGCTCGTTGCTGGCGTACTCGATCAGAGTGTGCAGCACCGTGCCCTTGCTGGCCGCGCCGCGCTGCCCCGCCTCGCCCCGGGCCCGCCGCTGCAGGAACCACCGCCGGGGACACTCCAGCAGCGCCTCCAGCGACGAGCCGGTGATCCGCACCGGCTCCTGGTGGCGCTGCACGGCCTGCGCCGAATGCGTCAACGGTGCCAGTCCCCACCACCGCTTCGGGTCGGCCGCCCCGACCAGCGGCCGCTGCTGGTCATCGTGGGCATCGGCGAGCATGGCCAACCGGACGGCGGCCGCATCCCGCAGGGCCGGCGCGGCCTGCGGATCGACGCTGACCCGGCGCAACTCGCCGACCAGCCCGGTCAGGGTCAGCGGGCGGGCCGGGCGTCCGGTCACGTGCACCGGTCTGGCGCCCAGTTCCGTCAGGAACCGCGACGGCTGATCGCCCTCGCCCTCGGTGCCGGAGACCGCGGTCACCACCAGCCGCTCCCGGGCGCGGGTGCAGGCCACGTAGAACAGCCGTCGTTCCTCGGCCAACAGCGCGCTGGGTGGCTCGGCCTCGGTGAGCCCCTGCGGACCGAGTCGATCGGCCTCCAGCAAGGACCCCCGGCGGCGCAGATCGGGCCAACTGCCCTCCTGGACCGAGGCCACCACGACCAGCCGCCACTCCAGCCCCTTCGCCCGGTGCGCGGTCATCACCCGGACGCCCTGCCCCCGGACATCGGCCTCCCGCTGGGTGTCGGCCGGAATCTGCTGCGCCGCGACCACGGCGAGGAACGCCTCCAGCCCGCGGGTGCCGACCACCTCGCCGGAGCGCCTGGCCACCGCAAACAGGGCGCAGATGGCATCGAGGTCCCGATCGGCGCGCCGGGTCAGGTCGCCCCCGGCATCGGCCTCGGTACGCAGCCGACGCGGCCACTCGGTGCCCGCCCACAGCGTCCACAGGGCCTCCTCGGCGGTCCCGCCCCGGGTCACCACCTGCTCCACCTGCTGCAGCAGCTCGGCGAGTTGTCGCCCGGCCACCAGTTCCCGGCTGTCCCCCACCAGTTCGGCGGCCTGGCTGAACCGCTCCGGTTCCAGCAGGGCCAGCCGGATCAGCTCGTCCGACAGTGGCGGGAGGGCGCCGTGCTCCCGGCGCTCGGCCTCCCGCAGTGACCGTCCCAGCCGGCGCAGTCCGAGGCTGTCCAGGCCGCCGAGCGGGGACAGCAACAGTTGCGCCGCTTCCTCGTTCTCGGCCCGTCGGGAGCGGCGGACCACATCCAGCGCGAGCAGCAGCGGCCGGACCGCGAGCTCGGCGGACAGGGCGATCTCGTCGCCGGCCACCTCGATCGGCACCCCGGCCGCACTCAGGGCCCGGCTCAGGCCGGGGATGCTGCGCCGCCCGGAGCGGACCAGCACCGCCATCTCGTCCCAGCCGAAGCCCTCGCGCAGGTAGGCCCGGCGCAGCAGGTCGGCAATGTATTCGGCCTGGGCGCCCTCGGAGTCATAGGTGTACGCCCGGACCTCCCCGGCCGGCGCGGTCGGCTCGGGCATCGGTTGCCCGAAGGCCCGGCGCACGTCGGGAGCCAGGCCGGACGGCTGGGGCAGCCGGTTGGCGAGCGTGGCCGCGGTGTGGGCGAGACGGCGACCGAACCGCCGAGTGCGGCCGAGGGCGATCGTCGGGGCCGGGGCCTGCGGCGTCCCGAACGTGGTCGCGAAGTCCGCGATCGCGCCGCCCTGCGCGCCCCGGAAGGCGTAGATGGACTGATGCGGGTCACCGAACGCGACCAGGGTATCCCCGGGAGCGACCAACTGCCGCAACAACCCGATCTGGCTGGGGTCGGTGTCCTGGTACTCATCGACCCAGATGCCGTCGATCTCGTCGCGCACCTGCGCCAGATTCTCCGGATCGGCCAGCAGGAGCCGGCAGCGATGCACCAGCTCGGCATAGTCCAGGGCCCCCTCGAAGTCGAGGACCTCGAGGTATTCATCCATGAAGGTGCCGACGCTGACCCACTCCCCACGCCCGGCGCGCCGGCCGGCATCGATCAGGTCCTCGGCATCCATCCCCAGCATCCGCGCCCGGGAGAACACCGCCCGGACCTCCTGAGCGAAGGCGCGGGTGTGGTACGCCTGCTCGACCGAGGGGGGCCAGCCCCCCGATCCCTCCCGCTCGAAGGCACCGCTGAGCACCTCCCGTACCCGGAAATCCTGCTCCGGGGCGGTCAACAGCCGGGGCATCGGCTCCTCCGGGGAACGTTGCACGAAGCGGCGCAGCAACGCGAAGCAGAAGGAGTGGAAGGTCATGGCCTGGGGCGTACGCACCGCCGCGCCCAACCGGGCGGCGATCCGGCGGCGCAGATCCGCGGCAGCCCGTCGGGAAAAGGTGAGCACCAGCGGCAGCGGCCCGTCGGGCCCAGCCGCGCCGGCCCGGACCCGGGCCACCACCGACTCCACCAGGGTCGTCGTCTTCCCCGTGCCCGGACCCGCCAGCACCAACAACGGGCCACCGGCATGGTCGACCACCTGCTGCTGGAACTCGTCGAGCCGGGGCGCGGCCACCGCGGTCGAGCGGGCCAGGAGCTGATAGCGACCCGCCGTTCTCGGGGGCGCGGTGAGGTCGGTGCTGGACATGGCCCCCATGCAACCAGATGGCACCGACAAGAATCGGCACCGCAGTGCTCCCGGGCAGCTCTGCGGCCGGCCGACCCGGGTGGATCCAGCCGAAAATCCGGTCCCCCCGAGTCTCCCGGACCGGGCTCCCCCGGTCTTCTGCCGCCCTCCATTGTGTGGGACGCTTGGACTGCCGCACTGCACCCGGGGGCAGTCCCTGCACCTGCGGGGCTGAAGGTCATGCGGCATCGCTTCACCAGATCAGGAGAGTTACATGCCTCAGGGAACCGTCAAATGGTTCAGCCCCGAGAAGGGATTCGGCTTCATCGCCGTCGACGGGGGTGGCCAGAACGATGACGTGTTCGTCCATTACAAGGCCATCGACATGCCGGGATTCAAGACGCTCGAAGAAGGCCAGCGGGTCGAGTTCGAGACCGTCCAAGGCCACAAGGGCCCGCAGGCCGACAAGGTCCACACCATCTGATTCACCACTGACCACGGGTCCGTCCGACGGACCCCGCAACGCCCCGGGATTCGGCACCGTCGACCCGGGGCGCTGCGCATTCCGCACCGCCGGGACCGGCCGGATCGACCCGCCGCCGAAGTTTCCGCTCGGTAGCCGACTCCGGATTCAACACCGGAATCCCGGAGATTGTCCCCTAGCATGGGGGGATGACCACCGAGCCCGCCGCCGCAGTGACGCGCACCCAACGTATGCCCCGAGACCAGCGCCGTGCACAGTTGCTGGACATCGCCTCGGGAGTATTCGCGGACAAGGGCTACCACAACGCGGCGATGGACGAGATCGCCGAGGCGGCGGGGGTCAGCAAACCGGTGCTGTATCAGCACTTCCCCGGCAAGCTCGATCTGTATCTGGCCCTGGTTCAGCGCGCCTGCGTCGAACTGCTGCAGATGGTCGAGAACGCGCTGGGCTCCACCCACGACAACCACGACCGAGTTGTCGCGGTGGTCACCGGAGTGTTCAACTTCGTGGAGCACAACCGGGACGGCTTCCGGTTCATCTTCCAGTCCGATCTGACCGGGGAACCGCAGGTCCATGACCTGCTGTGGCAGGTCAACAACGACATGGCCTCCAGCATCGGCCGGGTGATCGCCGAGGACACCGGCCTGTCCCGCGATGAGGCCCAACTGCTGGGTGTGTCCCTGGTCGGTGTCGCCCAGGTGTCGGCCCGGCACTGGGCCGCGGAGGCGCGTACCGAAATGACCGAACAGCATGCCGCCGAGTTGGTTGCCACTCTGGTCTGGCGCGGAATCTCGGGATTCCCCCGACTCGAGGCCGAGGAGACCCCGCCTCTGCCCTGAGGTCCATGTCGACTGCACTGATCGGCGGGTAGAGTCGCGGAGGACCATGCAGTTCCACCGATGGGGATCACCATGACGCAGCAGAACCAACCGACCCAGCAGTTCGGCGCGGCTGCCGCGCAGCCTGCGCCCCTGGCTCCGCCCCAGGGCACCGAGAGTGTGCTGAATCTGGAAGCCCCCGCCGCACCGGCCCCGGTGACCGCCACCCAGGCGCCGAAAATGGCCCCGCCGGTGAAGCAGGAGCAGGTGCCGGTACTCGACCAGAAGGTCGACCTGTTCATGAATGCGCTCACCTCGGCGCAGGCCAAGTCGCCCGAGCTGGAGGCCCAGGCCACCGCCGTCCGCAACATGGGCGATGCCGATATCCGCAAGTCCGCCGAAACCTCGAACCGGCTGCTCCAGATGCCGATCAAGGCAATGAATGAGGGCGGGATCTCCAAGAAGTCCAACGTCGGCAACACACTGCTGGAACTGCGCCGCACCGTGGAGGACCTCGATCCCTCCCAGGCCAGCGGGTCGAAGAAGTTCCTCGGCATGATCCCGTTCGGGGACAAGGTCACCGACTACTTCCGCAAGTACCAGTCCGCCCAGTCGCACCTGAACGGCCTGCTGCACAGTCTGCAGAACGGCAAGGACGAACTGACCAAGGACAACATCGCGCTCAACATGGAGAAGCAGAACCTGTGGGCGTCGATGGGCCGGTTGAACCAATACATCTACATCGCCGAACACCTCGACGCCAAGCTTTCCGCCCAGATCCAGGAACTGCAGATCCTCGACCCGGACAAGGCCGATTCGCTGCAGAAGGACGTGCTGTTCTACGTCCGGCAGAAGCACCAGGACCTGCTCACCCAGCTCGCGGTCTCGATCCAGAGCTACCTGGCGATCGACATCATCATCAAGAACAACATCGAGTTGATCAAGGGCGTGGATCGGGCCTCCACCACCACGTTGTCGGCGCTGCGAACCGCCGTGATCGTGTCCCAGGCGCTGAACAACCAGCAGTTGGTGCTGAACCAGATCACCGCGCTCAACACCACCACGTCGAACCTGATCGAGTCGACCTCGGCGATGCTGAAGCAGAACTCCGCGGCGATCCAGCAAGGTGCGGCCGCGGCCACCATCGGGCTGCCGCAGTTGCAGGCGGCGTTCCAGAACATCTACGACACGATGGATTCGATCGACAACTTCCGGCTGCAGGCCCTGGACAACATGGCGCAGACCATCGGTGTCCTCGAGCACGAGGTCGACAAGTCCAAGGGCTACCTGAATCGGGTGTCCCAGCAGGACCAGCGGCTCCAGAGCGGGGCGCTGGGCTTCGACGACGGCAGCAACCCTGGCCGGCCCGGGCCCCAGAGCGGCTACCTGAACCCGAACGACCTGCGCTGACATGGGCTTTCTCGGCTGGCTGCGGGGCGGCCTCGACGACAAGCTGGAACCGCAGCAACCACCGCAGATGCTCGCCGGACCGGCCCCGAAGGTTCCCGACGAGGCCGACATCATGCGTGCCCTGGACCGCACCGAGCAGATGGCCGCCGAGGCCAAGCTGCACCCGGTGGTGATCGCCCGCGTCAAGCGGGTGACCCGGGCGGTCCGGGAGACCCTGCCCCGGGTCGGGGCGATGGGCGGCTCGGTCGATTCCTACTCGGTGATGGCGACCGCCACCGACTATCTGCCCGAGGCGCTCAGTTCCTACCTGCGACTGCCGCGGGACTGGGCCGACTCCCGTCCGCTGGTCGACGGCAAGACCTCGCTGATGCTGCTGATCGACCAGTTGGACCTGCTCGCGGCGACGATGGACAAGATTCTGGACGCCGTTGCCCGCCAGGACGCCAACGCACTGGTCGCCCACGGCCGCTTCCTGCAGGAGAAGTTCGGCTCCGGCGCCGCGGCCGGCGAACTGGAGCTGGGCACCACCGCCCTGCACGACCCCGCGCCCCCGTCCGCCGATCCGGCCGCCCCCGGATCCCCCGCCCCGCCGCGCAATCCCCTCGACCTGGAGTGATGATGTCGAACCCCACCGACCAGCCCAATCTGCCGGATTCGACCACCCCCCCGGATTCGACCAACCCGCCGGGGGCGAACAGTGGGCCCGATCTGAGCGACGCGCTCGACCGCCTGGCGGCCATCGGCGAGGCGGCCGGGATCGACCGGACCGCGGCTCGTGCCGAGGGAATGGCCCTGGCCGCTGCTGTGGCCGAGGCGAACAACCAGGCCTTCGTCGATTTCGCCGACGAGCTCGGCGAACAGCCCAGCGCGGTCCGGTTCATGGAACTCGCCCAGCACGGCCGCAAGTGGCGCAGTGCCCCGACCGCACTGCTCAGCGAACTCATCGCCACCAAACCGAACCAGGCCCCGGCGTACGCGAAGATGCTGGGCACCGTCGCGATGGCCGCCTGTACGCTCGGGCAGCCCGGGCCCCGCGCCGCCGGCAACGCGCAGGCCGCCGCCGCCGCCCAACAGTCGGCCCTGCCGCACCGTCCGCGTCCGCGTCCGGCCGAGCAAACGCCGCCGATCGCGCCGGGGCAGCCCACTCCCGGTTCGGTCACGCCGGGGCAGGTCCCTCCCGGTCCGGCCGCGCCGGGTGCCGAACCGCCCCAGTCGGACTTCGCCCCCTCGCCGTTCGCCCCGTCCGACCCCGGAACCACCTCGGCGCAGGAGTTCGCCCGCACTGCCCCCGCGGTGCTCAACCAGGTGCTGGGCAAGCTGAACTCCTCGATCCGGCGTCAGCGCGAGGACCTGGCGCAGCAGCGCTCCCCGCTGGACCTGGACCCCGGCCTGCCGCTGGGTCCCGGTGCCTTCGGCGGCCTTCCCGGTTCGGCCTTCCCGACACCGAATCTGACGCCGACCCCGGACCCCTTCCCCGACTTCTCCGGCGTCACCGGGCAGCCGACGGCCCCCGACCAGCCCGCCCCCGCGGCGACCGCCTCGGCCGACCAGGCTGCGGCCGAGCCGGAACCCGAACCGGAGGAGGAACGCTCCCTGGAGGATTTGCTGGCCGAACTGGACGGCCTGACCGGCCTGGCCACGGTGAAGGAGGAGATCCACCGCCAGTCCGCCCTGCTCCGCGTCGAGGCGATGCGGATCAAGGCCGGGCTGAAGTCGCCCACGGTGACCCGCCACCTGGTGTTCGTCGGCAATCCCGGGACCGGCAAGACCACGGTGGCCCGTCTGGTCGCCGGCATCTACCGAGCCCTGGGCCTGCTCTCCAAGGGCCAGTTGATCGAGGTGGATCGCTCCGAACTGGTCGCCGGCTATCTCGGCCAGACCGCGCTGAAAACCGCGGAGGTGGTGAAGTCCGCCGAGGGCGGTGTGCTGTTCATCGACGAGGCGTACGCCCTGTCGGGTGACCAGTACGGCACCGAGGCCATCAACACCCTGGTCAAGGAGATGGAGGACAAGCGCGACGATCTGGTCGTGATCGTGGCCGGCTATCCGGTGCCGATGGCGGTGTTCATCGCCGAGAACCCGGGCCTGACCAGTCGCTTCCGGACCACGATCGACTTCGCCGACTACACCGACGACGAACTGGTCTCGATCTTCACCGGCATGGTGTCCGGCGCCGACTACGACGCCCCCGAGGAGACGGTGCAGACCTTCCGCGACCTGCTCGCCGAGCAGGTCCGGGACTCGACCTTCGGCAACGGCCGCTTCGCCCGCAACTGCATGGAGGCTGCCGTCGGCGCCCATGCCTGGCGGCTGCGCGAGGTGGCCGAGCCCACCCTGGAACAGTTGCGCACCCTGCTGCCGGAAGACCTCCGGCCGGCCGAGGAGGAGGCCGAGGAACTGCCCGACCTGTCCGAGCAGCAACCCAAGCAGGGTCCGCTCGAGGCCCCGGAGGAACTGCCCGAGGAGACCGTGGTCGACTTCGGTCCCGACGCCGCACCGGACTCCGCCCGGACGGTCCAGGAGGAACAGTGAGCTCGACCGGCGGCGCGGCTGCCCAGCCGGCCCCCACCCGTACCGCCGCGCCGGCCCCGCACCCGGCGGCCGGCACCGGTACGCCGCGCGCCGGCGGTCTGGCCCGCCCCGGTGCGCGTACGCCGGCACCCCGCCCCACGAAGGCGGCTCCGGCGGAGAAATCCCGGATGTCGACGCCACAGTGGCTGCGCGCCCTGCTCGGGCTGATCGCGGTCATTTCCCTGCTCAGCGGCACCGTGTTCGGCGTGGGCCTGTGGTCGGAGGGCAACCGCACCGGGGCGGCGGTGCACGACTCCGAACAGTTGCGCCGGGTCCAGGCGATCCAGACCAGCCTGCTGTCGGCCGATGCCGCGGCGACCTCCGGGATGATCGGCCAGGACTCCCAGCAACAGGCTTTCCGGGACCGGATCCGCGAGGCCAGCGCGCTGATCGTGGAGGCCTCGGTCGCCCAACCCGACGACAAGGCCGCCCTGGCCCAGCTCAACGGGATCATGCTGGACTATGCCGGTCAGGTCCAGGCCGCCGAGGCGTACGCCGCCGGGAACAACGCCCTGGGCAGCGGACAGATGTCGGCGGCCAGCAGCACCCTGCGGGAACAGGCGATCCCGGTCCTGGACCAGCTGGTGAATGCCAACCAGCAACGGGTCACCGACGCGACCCGCAGCCCCTCCCTGCTGGTGCTCGGCCTGGCCGTGGCCGCGAATCTGGTGGTGATCACGTTCGCGATGATCCGGATCGCCCGGCATTTCCGTCGGGTGGTCAACGTCGGGCTGATCCTGGCCGCACTCTGCTCGGTGCTCGCCTTCTCCGCCGGTGCGGCGGCGATCAACAACTTCTCCAGCACCCTGACCCAGGTCAACCAGACCAGCCTGGCGACCGCCCGCTGGACCGCGGCCGCGCGGGTCCACGCCTACGATGCCCAGGCCTCGCAGAACCTGGCGCTGATCGAGGAGGGTCGGGCCGCCGACCTGGAGCAGCGTTGGTCCACCGAATCGGCTGCCGCCCGGGATGCGCTCGGCCAGATCCCCGACCCGACGGTGCGCCAGGACCTGCTGAACCGCTGGGGCGCCTATGAGAACAGCCACGAGCAGGTCCGGCGGTTGATCCAGCAGGGCAAGGTCCAGGAGGCCCGGACCGCCGCCACCGCGAACTCCGCCGACGCGCCGGGGGAAACGTTCCGGGCCTTCGACCAGGCAGTCTCGGAGACGATGAACTCCCGTGCCCAGGAAGCGACCAACGCTCTGGGCAGCGCGCAGCCCTGGCTCTACGGCGGCGCCATCCTCGGGGTGGCGTTCAGCCTCACCGCGATCGTGTTCGCCGCCTCCGGGATCAACTCGCGGCTGCGGGAGTACGCATGAGTTGCGCCACTGCCACCGGCGCCGGCACCGCGACCGTGCTGGCCGTGGCGGCCCTGCTCGCCCTGAACGGCTGTGCCCGGCCGCAGAGCCCCGGCGAGCCCGGGACCGCGACCCCGGCCGTGACCGAGCCGGCAGCGGTCGGTGCCCCGGACCGGGCCTGCCCCGACCAACTGGCCACCTATCCCCCGGCGCCGGCCGACCAGCGCATCGGGCTGCGTCCGTTCCGGGCGCCGCTGCGGGTTGCGGTCTCCGACGATGCCCCCGGACTGGCCTCGGCCGATCTGAAGTCCGGTCGCCTGGAGGGACTGGAGATCGACCTGGCCCGGGCCCTGGCCGAGGAGTTCACCCCGGGCACCGCGCCCGACCTGCGGGTCCGCGATGAACAGACCGCGATCGCCGAACTCACCGACGGCAAGGTCGACCTGGTGATCCGTCAGCTGGCGATCACCTGCCGCCCCGACCGCGGCGCCCCGGAGTTCTCCGCACCGTACCTGCAGACGCCGATCACGATTCTCAGCCGGGACGCGCAACTGGGCACCGCGGCCGATCTGTCGGGCCGCCGGGTCTGCGCGGTCAACCACAGCACCGCGATGACGCAGGTGCTCCGGGCCGGGGCCCGGGCCGTCCCCGCCGAGTCGCTGTCGGCGTGTCTGCTGCGCCAGCAGCAGGGTACGGTCGACGCCGTGGTCGGGGAACATGCGGTGCTGGCGGCCTTCGCTGCACTCGATCACCGCAGCCGACTCGGCTCGGAGAAGCTGGGGACCACCTATTTCGGTGTCGCCGCCGCGTCGGGTGGGGTGAATCAGATCCGGCTGACCAATCTGGTGCTCCAGGAGCGGTCCAACTCGGGAACCTGGGCCGACTCCTACAATCGCTGGGTTCGTCCGTACGCCGGTTCCGGCTCGGCACCGCAACCGAACTACGGGAGAAAACCATGACCGCCGTCGCACCCCAGGCTCCCGGGCGTCTCGGCGTACCGATCGATCCGAGCCAGGCGCTGCGCTACCTGCAGGCCCTCAAGGAGTGGCTGGTGACCCGGCGCAAGGAACTGGACGCGCTGGATGCCGCGATCGTCGCGTCCCCGCACCGGGCCCAGCTGACCCGGGACATGATGCTGTCGATGGCGCTGTGGAAGGCCTGCTCGGACCGGTACGAGCTGCTCCTGGTGACCTTCGATTCCGGCCGGGTCGGGCCGGCCGAACAGGAGCGGTTGTCCTCCCTGATCTGGGGACGCCTGGACGCCACCCTGGATCCGTCCCTGGTGGCCCGGGCGGCCGGTCAGCGCGACCCGAAGGCCGCGGACTCCGCCGGGTCCGGGTTCGCCGTCTCGCTGCCGGAGGCATGTCGACTCTCCGACGCGATGTGCGGCCAGTTGCGGACCCGCCTGGCCCTGGAACCCGACGCGGATCGGATGGCCGGTCGGATCAAGGCGTTGCGGGCCCAGATCGACCGGCTCCGCGACCAGGTGGCCCTGGAACCGGCCAGCCGCCAGGCCGAACCGCGGGCCCAGTTGGACTCGTTGATCACCCGGACCGAGGCGATCACCCAGCGGCACAGCCGCGGTGGCGACGTCGGCGGGCTGATCGGGCCGGTCGAGATCGAGGCCGCGACAATGGAGCGGGACCTGATCAAGGGCGGTGTCCTGCGTCGGGAGGCGATCGGCCTGTCCGCCCGGGCCCGGGAGCAGCGCGCGGACCTGGAAGCCCGCGAGGCGGCCCTGCGCCAACTCGTGCGGCGCACCGTGGACAGTGTGGCGCCCGCCCCGAAGTACGCCGTGCCCGACGTGAGCGCCCTCGGCGAGGTGCCCGACACCAAACCGGACCTGGACACCTATCTGGACCGGCTCGCGCAGGTGTCGCAGGCGATGCAGGTGGTCCAGGACGCCTACTCGCAGGCCCTCTACGAACGGGAACGGGTGACCGCCCGGCTGACCGGCCAACAGGATCGCGCCCGCACCCTCGGGGTCGCCGAGGACGCGGACCTGACGGCGATCACCACCTTGGCGCAGCGGGTGCTGGAGCGCCGGCCGACTCCGCTGCCGCTGGTCAAGAGCCTGCTGGAGGCCCACGAGGTCTGCATCGACTGGCTGCAGATCCGCACCGGTACGCAGCCTCCCGCGCCGACCGCCGCTGACAGCACACCCGGGGCGACCGCCGCTGACAGCACACCCGGGGCGAGTGCCGCCGCCGACACCGCCGCGGCGGCCAACGCGGCCAACGCGGCCGAGGCGGCCGAGGCGACCGAGCCGGCCGAGACCCCTGAGGCTGCTGAACCGATCATCTCGGCGAAACAATTCTCCCAACGGAGTACCGAGTCATGAACCCGATCCGCTGCACCCAGCCGGGTTGCTCCGGCACCATCGTCGACGGCTATTGCGACGTCTGCGGCATGCCGCCCAGCATCGGCGCCACCCCGGCGCCGGCTCCGACGCAGTCTCCGGCCACCGGGCCCGGCCCGCGCTCCGGCTACCTGCCCAGCAATCCGGTCCCGGCGGGCCGGGCATCGACCTCACCGGTCTCGGCCTCGGCACCCCCGGCCGCCACCGCGCCCGCCGCGCCCACGGTTCCTGCTGCCTCGTCATCCGCGGCGCCCGGTACGGCGCAGGTGGTCGAGCGCCGGGTCGATCCGGCCTCGCTGAACAAGCGCGAGGGCGGCCGGCCCGGTGCGGCGACCGGCCGCTGCCCGATGCCGGGCTGTGGCGGAGAGATTCGCGACGGGTACTGCGACATCTGCGGTTCCCCGCCCGACGCCGCACCCCCGCCGGTCGGCGACGACGCGGCCCAGGCAACTCCCGGCCTGGCCGGCGGTTCGCTGGAACTCGGCGTGACCGCGCTCGGCTCGGCGCGTACCGCGGGCACCGGGATCACCCGCCGCACCGGGCGCTCGCAGCGGATGCGGACCGCGCAGATCGGGGCCGGACTCACCCGGGTCCCGCCGGCACCGGCGGTCGATCCGGAGAAGGCCATCATGACCGACCCGGTCGTCCCGGAGAACAAGCGGTCCTGCCCCAGTTGCGGCGCCCCGGTCGGCCGATCCCGGGACGGGCGCCCCGGGCGTACGTCCGGATTCTGCGCGAACTGTCGCAACCCGTTCTCCTTCGATCCGAAGCTGCATCCCGGCGACATCATCGCCAACCAGTACGAGGTGGCCGGCTGCCTGGCCCACGGCGGACTGGGCTGGATCTACCTCGCCCGGGACAAGAACGTCTCCGATCGTTGGGTAGTGCTCAAGGGCCTGCTGAACGCCGGGGACGCCGACGCGGTGGCCTCCGCGGTCGCCGAGCAGCGCTTCCTGGCCCAGGTCGAGCATCCGCTGATCGTGGAGATCTACAACTTCGTCAGCCACGAGGGTGCCGGCTACATCGTGATGGAGTACGTCGGCGGCCGGTCGCTGAAGCAGTTGTTGCAGGAGCGGATGAACGCCAATGGCGGGGAGTACGATCCGCTCCCGGTCGACCAGGCCCTGGCGTACGTCCTGGAGATCCTGCCGGCCTTCCAGTACCTGCACGATTCGGGTCTGATCTACTGCGATTTCAAGCCCGACAACCTGATTCAGGTCGGCGACTCGGTGAAGCTGATCGACATGGGTGGGGTCCGCCGCATCGATGACGAGGAGTCGGCGATCTACGGCACCGTCGGCTATCAGGCCCCCGAGGTCGCCCGGGTGGGGCCGTCGGTGGAGTCGGACATTTTCACCATCGGGCGCACCCTGATGGTGCTGTGCTCGGAGTTCCGCGGGTATCAGGGGACGTATCAGTACACCTTCCCCGACGTCGAGGACACGCCCCTGTTCCAGGAGAACGACTCGCTGTACCGGCTGCTGCTGCGCTGCTGTGCGCCCGAGCCGGCCGACCGATTCTCCTCGGTCGACGAGTTGCGCTCCCAGATGCTCGGGGTGCTCCGCGAGACCGTCGCCAAGCGCACCCGGGGCACCGCGCTGACCTCGGCGGCCAGCGAGCTGTTCCAGCCGCCGGTGGTGCTCGGGGACTCGCTGGACTGGCACCAGCTCCCGCAGTTGCGCCCCGACAACACCGACCCCCAGCACGGCTGGCTGTCCAACATCGACATCGAGGATCCGGTCGAGCGGCTGGCCGCGCTGGATGCCGCCCCGGAACGGTCCCCGGAGGTCCAGTTGTTCCGGGCACGGGCCGCCCTGGAGATCGGCGACCTGAACCTGCTGACCTCGATCGTGAACGCGATGCTGGTCCACGACCCCTGGGAATGGCAGGCGCTGTGGATGTCGGGGCTCGGCTCGATGAAATCCGAACGCTGGCAGGAGGCACAGACCGCGTTCAACGCCGTCTACGGGCAGGTGCCCGGGGAACTCGCCCCGAAGCTGGCGCTGGCGATCACCTGCGAGCGGGGCGACCAGCCGGAGGTGGCCGAGGCGCTGTATCTGACCTGTGTCTCCACCGATGCGAACTACGTCACCCCGTCGGCCTTCGGGCTGGCCCGGATCCGGGCCGCCCGCAATGATCTGGCCGCCGCGGTGGAGAGCCTCGACATGGTGCCGGTGACCAACCGGTGGTACGCCGAGTCCCGGCGGTTGCGGGCCCAGCATCTGGTCGCGATGGGCAAGGGACTGCCCGAACTGGCCACCGCGATGGATTCGGTGCGCGGCGTCCGGATGGACGACCACGTGCGGCTGCAGTTCACGGTGGAGATTCTGGAGCGCAGCCTGCGCGAGGTCTATCGGCACGGCCCGCAGCGCCGGGTGCTGATCGGCGACCTGCCGGCGACCGAGGAGCACCTGCGCAGGGGCCTGGAGCAGGCCTACCGTGGGCTCGCCCATCATGAACCCGCCCATCGTGACGAACTGGTGGACCTGGCCAACCGGATGCGGAAATGGAGCCTGACATGACCGACGATCTGACCCACCGTCGACCGACCATGATCCGGTGCCAGTCCTGCGGCGAGGATGTGGCGGGCTTCGAGGCGTACTGCGAGGGGTGTGGCGCCGAGTTGACCCCGATCATGCTGGCGCCGCCGGAGTACGAGGAGGCCGACAGCCCGCTGGAGCCCACCCGCGCGGTGAGTACGCCGGCCCCGACCCGGCCCCGCTGTCGGGAATGTGGTGGCGCCATCGATGACGACGGCTACTGCGAGGTGTGCGGCACCAAGGCGGCCAGCGACCGGGACCACTACGAAGAGGCCCCGGCGCCGTGGGTGGCCGGCTCCTGCGATCGCGGGATCCGGCACCGGCGCAATGAGGATGCGCTGGCCCTGTCGGCCGCGGTCGTCCCCGGCTCCCGGGCGGTCCTGGTGGTCTGTGACGGGGTCTCCACCTCCGATGACTCCGATGTCGCCTCGCTGGCGGCCGCCCGCGCGGCCCGGGACCTGCTCACCGAACGGCAGCCGCAGGGGATCGCCGATCCGGCCGGCCGCGACCGGGCCCTGCGCGAGGCGCTGACCGAGGCCGTCCGGGTCGCCAACGAGTCGGTGATCGCGGTGACCGCGGCCGAGACCCGGAATGCGGCCTCGTGCACCTTTGCTGCCGCGGTGGTGCACGAGGGTCGGGTGATCTGTGCGAATGTGGGCGACTCGCGGGTCTACTGGATCAGTGACCATGGCTCCTCGCAGTTGCTCAGCCGTGACGATTCGGTGGCGCAGATGCACATCGAGTTGGGCCTGTCCCGCGAGGAGGCCGAGTCGAGCCCGCACGCGCACGCGATCACCAAGTGGCTGGGCCGCGACGCGCCGGACCTGGCGCCCACCCTGCGGTCGCTGGAGGTGACCGAGTCCGGGTGGCTGGTGGTCTGCTCCGACGGATTGTGGAACTACGCCTCCGAGCCCGAGGACCTGGAGCGGGTGTTCGCCGAATCGCTGCTGCGGCGTACGCCGGGGGCCGACCCGCTGATCCTGGCGGATACGCTGGTGCGCTGGGCCTGTACGCAGGGCGGCCGGGACAACATCACCGTCGCACTGGCCCGGTTCGGAGACCCGCTGGACCTGAGCGTCCTCGCCGGCTGACTCGGGGAGGGCTACGGTGTCGGCCCGGTACATGGTTGACTGGAGGGCGCCGTCGGCCCCTCGGCGGCGGTGAGTGTAGGAGGAGTAGCCAGATGGCTGAGTTCACATCCGCGGTGTATCAGAACGAGTTTCTGCCGGATGGGGGCACCGACGTCAATGCCATCGTGACGGTGACCTGCACCAATGCGGGCATGGCCGGGTCCAACGGCGGGAATGTCGGGGAGATCATCATCGTCGACACCTCCGGCTCGATGGGCGAGACCAACATGGAAGCGGCGAAGAACGCCGCCATCGTCGCGCTGGATCACATCGTCGACGGCACCTGGTTCGCCGTGGTGGCCGGCAACCATCAGGCCTACCTGGCCTATCCGATGGCCCGCGGCGGAGCGGGCATGGTCCGGATGGACGCAAATACCCGGTTCCAGGCCGCCCAGGCGATCCGCTACTTCCACGCCGACGGCGGCACCGCGATCGGTTCCTGGCTGAATCTGACCCGGGCGTTGTTCCAGTCGGTGCCCGGCCTCACCCAGAAGCACGCGATCCTGCTCACCGACGGGGAGAACCACAACGAGACCCCGCAGCAGCTCGATGCCGCGATCCGGGCCTCGATCGGCCAGTTCCAGTGCGACACCCGGGGCATCGGGATCGACTGGAAGGTCAACGAGATCCGCAAGGTCGCCCAGGCTCTGCTGGGCACCGTGGACATCATTCCGCACTCCTCGGAGTTGCCTGCCGCGTTCGCGACGCTGATGCAGCGCTCGATGTCGCGGGGGGTCTCCGCGGCCGAACTACGGGTCTGGGTGCCCCAGGGTGCGGAGATTCTGTTCGTCCGGCAGGTCTCCCCGACCGTGGAGGACCTCACCGCGCGCTCCACCCAGGTGAACGCGCTGACCACCGCCTATCCGACCGGCGCGTGGACCGATGAGTCGCGGGACTACCACGTGTCGGTGCGCCTGCCGGCCCGCGGGGTGGGCCAGGAGCAGCTGGCTGCCCGGGTCCAGTTGGCCGTCGCCGGCCAGGTGGTCACCCAGGGTCTGGTGAAGGCCAAGTGGTCCAGCGATGACACCCTGACCACCCGGATCAACCCCGCCGTCGCGCACTACACCGGACAGACCGAGTTGGCCGATGCCATTCAGCAGGGCCTGGCGGCCAAGGCCTCCGGCGACGACCGGACCGCCACGGTGAAGCTCGGCCGAGCGGTGCAACTGGCCAAGGAGACCGGAAACGACGAAGCCACCGCGAAACTGCGGAAAGTCGTCGACGTCACCGACGAGGATGCCGGTACCGTTCGATTGAAGAAGTCGGTCGACAGGGCCGATGAGATGGCGCTGGACACTGCGTCGACGAAGACCACCCGGATTCGAGGTTGAGATGACACCGGCATACGGGGTGCACTGCCCCCAGGGACACGCGAGCGAGGCCAGCGACTACTGCGACGTCTGCGGCGCCCCGATGGCGCCGGGCGGTCCGGCCCAGCCGCCGGCACCGCAGGGTCAGCGACCCGCTGCCCCCGGCTTCCCGCAGGGTCCGGGTCCGCAGAGGCCGGGTCCGCAGGGGCCGGGACCGCAGGGTGCGGGTCCGCAGGGTCCGGGTCCGCAGGGTCCGGGACCGCAGGGGCGGCCGTACGGCGGCCAGCCCTACCCGCAGCAGGGCTATCCGCAGCAGGGCTATCCGCAGCAGGGGCGTCCCGGTGGCTATCCCCCGCCGCCCGGCCAGGGCATCCCGCAGCGGCCGCAGATGCCGCCGGCCGGGGCGTACCAGCCTCGCCCGCAGGGTCCGCAGCTCCGCCCGGGCGTACCCGGTCAGCCCGGCCCGCAGCCCGGTGCTCCGCAGCAGCCGCCGGCGGCCGATCCGTACGGTCGTCCGCCCGCCCGGGCTGCCGAGCCGCGCCCGGACGCTGCCGCGCAGCCCCCGTCGTCGGCTCCCGGGGGGTCGGCCGAGGCCGCCGAGGCGGTGTGCCCGAACTGCCGGTTCCCGAACCAGCCGAACGCGCTGTTCTGTGAGGCCTGTGGTTACGACTTCACCACCGGTACGCTGCCGCGGCCCACGCAGCCGTCGATCCTGGATATCGATACCCCGCTGCCCAGCGGAAGCCCGGCCCCGACGACTCCCCCGGCCCAGCCGTCTCCCACCAGCGCGGCCCAGCCGTCGTCCGCTGCCCCGGCGCAGCCTTCGCCCACTGCCCAGCAGCCCGCGGGTGCGCACCTCGACAGCGCGCAGCCGGACCACCCCGTGGCGCCGGCCCGCGCCGTCGAGGAGCCGGCCGCCGAGGAACCGGCTGCCGAGGGTCCCCGGTCGGGTTACCTGAACGAGCCGGTACCGCAGCGTGCCGAGGTTGCTGACCCGCAGCCGGGGGCGGCCCACCCGCAGCAGCCCGGGCCCGAGCCCCGGGGCACCGAGCAGCCCAACCCGTTCGCGGCGAATCCGTTCGCGGCCCCGGCCCAGGCACCCAGCACGCCGGTCGAACCGGCCCCCTCCGAGGTCGACAGCCCCCACGAGGCTCCTGCTGCGACGCTCGCGCAGCCCGTGGCAGACGCCGGCCCCAGCGCGGGTATCGGTGTTGCGGGCGGCTCGGGGTCCACCGCGTACGGCGCCCAACCCACCGAGGCGGCCCCGCAGCCGGTCCGACCCGCACCGGCACCGACGGAACCTCTGCCGGTCACCAATGGCGCCCCGGAGTTCGTCCCGGCCGGTCCCAGCACGCCGGCCGGACCGAGCACCCCGGCCGGACCCAGCACCCCGGTTGCCCCCGAGCCGGCGGCACCGCAGGCCCCCGCTGCCGAGGCCGCCGGTACCCCGGGCGCATCGGCGTACGCCCAGGTCCCGACGCCCGCTCCGGTGGAGCACAGCGGACCCGGCAGCGACACCGTGGAATGGGTGGCCGAGGTCTGGATCGATCCGGACTGGTACCGCCAGCAGGAGAGCCCCGATCCGCTGCCGTCACCCGGGCTGCCGCAGGTGCTGCCGTTGCGCGGCCGCTCGATTCTGATCGGTCGGTACTCCCGCTCCCGCAACATCACGCCCGATATCGACTGCGGCACCGACTCAGGGATCAGCCGGCGGCAGGCCCAGCTGACCAGCGACGGGACCCGGTGGTACATCGAGGATCTCGACTCGGCCAACGGCACCTACGTCGCCGACGCCTCGGGGCCGCTGCCGACCGAGCCGCTGCCGCCGGCCCGGAAGTTCGAGCTGGACCCCGACGATCGGATCTTTGTCGGGGCCTGGACCCGCGTCGTGCTGCGGCGAGCCACCCCGGAGGATCAGGAACTGTTCTGATCGCTGCTGTGCCGAGCGGGGGCCACTGTTCGCCAGTGGCCCCCGCTCGGCGTTTCCGGGGCCCTCGGCTCAGTGGAAGGGGCGCCGCTGGTCCAGCTTGACCGAGGCCCGGCCGGCCAGTTTCCAGATCCGCGCCGCGGCGTCCCGATCGGCGTCGTCGACGAGGTTTCCCATCCAGCGCAGCGCCAGGGTCATCAGGAAGCGGGACCGCATCCCCAGCGGCCCCAGCGTCGGCAGCAGTCCCGGAATGGTGACCAACTCGGCCAGCCTGCGGGCGATCGAGAATGCCTCGCCGTAGTGGGCGTACAGGATCCCCTGCCAGGCGGCACCGATCCGCGCCCGCGGATGGGAGGCGGCCAACAGTTCGGCCACCAGGCGCCCGGTCTCCAGGCCGTAGTCGATGCCCTCCCCGTTGAGCGGGTTCACACAGGCGGCGGCGTCGCCGATCAGCGCCCAGTTCGGGCCGGAGACCCCGCTGACCGCGCCGCCCATCGGCAACAGCGCCGAGGCTGGCTGCTGCAGGTCGCCGGTGAGCCGGAAGTCGTCGCGGATCCGGTCGGCGTAGGTGTGCATCAGCGGCTTGATCGCCACGTCGGCGGGCCGCTGGGCCGTCGCGAGGCTACCCGCCCCCAGATTGACCAGGCCGTTGCCGAGGGGGAAGATCCAGCCGTAGCCGGGCAGGTTCTCCCCGTCCTCGTCGTTGAGTTCGAGATGGGAGGAGATCCACGGGTCGTCGCTGCGTTCGGAGGTCACGTAGCTGCGCCCGGCAACGGCGTACACGGTCTCGCGGTGCCAGGTCCGGCCGAGCAGTTTGCCGAGCGGGGAGCGTACGCCATCGGCGACCACCAACCGCTGACAGGCGACCTCGAAGCGGCCCTGCGGACCCTCGAAGCTGACCGCGGCCACCCGGCCGGCCTCGATCCGCACATCCACCGCCCGGGCGCCGTCGATCGCGGTCGCGCCGTTGCTGACCGCGAGGGTACGCAGGTGGTCGTCGAACTCGGTACGCGGGACGGCCGACCCCCAGGTCGGGAACGCGCCCTCGGGCCAGCGCAGTTCCAGCACCTGACCGAACCCATGGGCGCGCAGGCCCTGGTTCACCGTGTGCGACCGCAGCCAGTCCGACAGGCCGAGCCGGTCCAGTTCGGCGATCGCCCGGGGCGTCAGGCCGTCCCCGCAGGTCTTGTCCCGGGGGAATCGGGCCGCGTCGATCAGGAGGGTGTCCAGTCCCAGTCGGGCGGCCCAGGCCGCCGCCGCCGAGCCGGCCGGGCCGGCTCCCACCACCAGGACATCGGTCTGCAACGTGCTCACCGTCCCAGTGTCCCAGTGCGCACCCTTGCGAGTCTGGGTAGTCTCACTGTTGCGCCACAGACGTACCGACCCCGGAGCCGCTGGTTTGCTGGACCCGGCAACGGCGTCGCTCACGGCGTCACACACAGGAGGAACAGTGGAAGTCAAGATCGGCATTCAGCACCTCGCCCGCGAGCTCAGCATCGATACCGAGAGCAGCGCCGAAGAGGTCCAGGACCAGCTGGCCAAGGCGATGGCCGAGGACGGCCTGCTCACGCTGACCGATGCCCAGGGCGCCCGGACCATGATCCGCGCCGACAAGATCGCCTACATCGAGCTCGGCCAGGAGCACCGCCGGCGCGTGGGCTTCGGCTCGGTCTGATCCGTCCGATGCGCTGGTTGCGTCGCTGGGCGGCCTGCCTGATCGTCCTCGCCATGATCGTCGGATACGTGGTGGTGGTTTTCTGGCAGGCCGGCCGCGGCACTCCCGGGGCGACGCCGGTGGGACAGGCCATGGTCTCCGCCGGGATCCTGGGGGTGTTGGCCCTGGTGCTGTCCCCGGCGTTCTTTCCGCGCGCCCGCTCCCATGCGTACGCCACCGAGCACCCCGATCAGGTGGCGGTGTACTTCCACCCGGCCTCGGTGCTCGCGATCTGGTTGCGACTGACGCTGCGGAACCTCGCCAAACGGGCCATCTGGGTCGATGTCTGGAAGGATCCGGCCGCGCAGGCCTTTCTGCGGGAGCAGCATCAGAACATGGACATCACCCCGACCGCGGTGCACCGGGGCGAGGTCAAGGCGCTCCCGAAGACCGAGTGGGTTGCCCAGCGGTTGCTGACCCAGTCCCCGGCTCCCGGGTCGGAGTCGACTTCCTCGAAGGACTCCGAATAGCCGCGCGAATCCAGCCTCGGGTCAGGCAGCTTCTGCGGTCTGCTGGGGACGGCCCGCGCCCACGATCTTCCCGGTGAGCGCCATCGACGCGGGCCAAGCGACCATCGCCAGCGCGAAAGCGATGGCCAGGCGATGATGAACTCCTTCGGCCACGTCACCAGCCAGTGCAGTGAGGGGCCTCCGGAGACCATCATGCCCAGCAGGCGGGACATGCACATCTCGCAATGCAGAGGGCCGGAATAACCACACCAGCCACGATCTTTCAGGCGTGGCCACCTTGACGGCGTGCCACCAAGATCGCGAAACCCCGAGTTGACTCATCCAGGATGCCCCGGGGGGTACTTCGTTGCCGCACCTCGTGTGCCCGCTGGAGAGGCGCCTGTCTGTCCAGGAGGATCGAGCTTCGGCACGGTCAGGCAGCGTCACCGTTGGGTGGGCAGCTTCGGTGCGCCGTGACGCTCGGTTACCGATGGCGACGTTGGGTGGGTTCGGTGACGCTCGATCACCCGCATCAGCCTCGGATCGTGTCCCGATCCTGCCGCCAGAAGCCCCGCAACGGCCCTAATCGCGATAGTTCGGCGGTCTGGTGGCAGAATCCGCCCACTCGGGGCTCGGGGCCCGCGTCCATTACGCGTTTGCTGAACGCGGGGTTACACTGGGGTGTTGTACGCAACCTGCGTACCCTCGGCGGCCGCCGCCGAGCCCGGTGTGTCGCCATGAGGTGACCGCCGCAGGCTTGATGCAGGCTGGCGCCGGACGCACATTGCCGGGTCCTGACGGGTCCGGGACCAAGCAAAGGCTGGAACCCTGTCCGAACACACGTTGACCACCGAGCCGACTGAGCTCGACCGCACCACCCCCGACGTCACCGACACCGACGTCACCGACACCCCCGACATCACCGACACCCCGGACATCGAGGTCTCCGACGAGCGCGCTCCGCAGCAGGAGACCTTTGCCGACCTCGGGGTCGTGGCACCGATCGTCGACGCGCTGGCCGAGGCCGGCATCCACCATCCGTTCCCGATCCAGTCGATGGCCATCCCGATCGCGGTCCAGGGCACCGACATGATCGGTCAGGCCCGCACCGGCACCGGCAAGACGCTGGCCTTCGGGATCAGCCTGCTGCAGCAGATCGTCACCGACAACGAGCCCGGCACCGCGCCCCAGGCCCTGGTGATCGCCCCGACCCGGGAGCTCGCCTCCCAGGTCTCCAAGGATCTGGCGCTGGCCGGTTCCAAGCTCGGCGCCCGCGTTCTGACCGTCTACGGCGGCGTCGGCTACGAACCGCAGTTGGACGCCCTGGCGGCCGGGGTCGATGTCGTCGTCGGCACGCCGGGCCGACTGCTCGACCTGGTGAACCGGCGCGCCCTGGATCTGCGCCACGTCAAGGTCGCCGTGCTCGACGAGGCCGACGAGATGCTCGACCTCGGCTTCCTCCCCGACGTGGAGAAGTTGCTGGCCAAGACGCCCAAGTCCCGCCAGACCCTGCTGTTCTCGGCCACGATGCCGTCGGCGATCATGGCGCTGGCCCGGGCGAACCTGAACTCCCCGGTCAATATCCGCGCCGAGCATCACGACGAGGCGACCACGGTCCCGCAGACCACGCAGTTCGTGTACCAGTGTCACCAACTCGACAAGCCCGAACTGGTCGCCCGCATCCTCCAGGCGCGCGACCGGGACAAGGTGATGATCTTCTGCCGCACCAAGCGTGCCGCCCAGCGGCTCGCCGATGATCTGGTCGAGCGTGGCTTCGACGCCGCCCCGATCCACGGCGACCTGCGCCAGGATGCCCGCGAACGCGCTCTGAAGAAGTTCCGCGAGGGCAGGATCAGTGTTCTGGTCGCCACCGACGTCGCCGCCCGCGGCATCGACGTCACCGGCGTCACCCACGTGATCAACTACGAGTGCCCCGAGGACTCCAAGACCTACGTGCACCGGATCGGCCGCACCGGTCGCGCCGGCGCCTCCGGGATCGCGGTCACCCTGGTCGACTGGGCCGACGTCACCCGGTGGAAGGTCATCAACAAGACCCTCGGGCTGGACTTCGCCGATCCGGTGGAGACCTACTCCACCTCGCCGCACCTGTTCGAGGACCTCGACATCCCCGAGGGCGCCAAGGGTCGGATCAGCGAGCCCGCCCCCGAGCCCGAGGATGACGCCGCCGCCGAGCGTCCCGCGCGGCCGCGGCGTACCCGCAACCGGCGCCGCACCCGCAACGGGGAGGTCGTCCGCGAGGGTGAGTCGACCGACGACGCTCCCGAATCCACGACCGACACGTCCGAGACCGCCGAGGCCGGGGAGCACAAGCCGCGTCGCCGTCGGCGCCGGCGGACCCGTCCGGCCGGCGAAACCGCGTCCGAATAACCCGCGCTCGTCGATTGGGAGGGGGCCGCGGCGCGGGACTAGAGTCAACATTCATGAACAACGCGCCAGCCCTCTCCTACGACGCCGGGCCCACCGATGTCCCCCTGCTCACCCAGACCCTGGGGGAAAGCCTGAGCGAGGCGGCCACCCGATTCGGTGACCGCGAGGCGCTGGTCGAGGTCTGGACCGGGCGACGTTGGACGTACGCCGAACTCGATGCCGAGGTCAACCGGGTCGCCCGCGCCGTGCTGGCCCTCGGGCTGGTCCCCGGCGATCGGGCCGCGGTGTGGTCGACCAACTGCGCGGAGTGGATGATCACCCAGTACGCGCTGACCAGGCTGGGCATCATCCTGGTCAACCTGAACCCCGCCTACCGCACCCACGAACTCGAGTTCGTGCTCAATCACTCCGGGGCCCGGGCACTGTTCGCCGCCCGGGATTACAAGTCGTCGAACTACGCGACCATGGTCGACCTGATCCGGACCAAGGTGCCCACACTGGAGTTCGTCGTCCACTGGGGCTCGCCGGAGGGTGATGTGTCCACCGATCCGTCCTGGCAGCAGTTCCTCGCCGGCGGGGACCGGGTCGCGCAGAGCGAGGTGGACCGGGTCGCCGACCAGGTCCATGCCGAGGATGCGGTCAACCTGCAGTACACCTCCGGGACGACCGGCTTCCCCAAGGGTGCCACCCTCACCCATCGCAACCTGCTCAACAACGGCTACTTCGTGGGTGAGGGCATCGCCCTGACCGAGCAGGATCGGCTGGTCATCCCGGTCCCCTACTTCCACTGCTTCGGCATGGTGATGTCGACGATCGCCTCGGTCACCCATGGCTCGACGATGATCCTGCCGCGCTCCACCTTCGAGCCGGCCAGTGTGCTGCAGGCGGTGCAGGACGAGAAGGCCACCGCGCTGCACGGCGTACCGACGATGTTCATCGCCGAACAGCATCTGCCGAACTTCGCTGACTACGACCTGTCCACGCTGCGTACCGGCATCATGGCCGGCTCCAACTGTCCGGTCGACACGATGAGCAACTGCATCGAGCTGATGCACATGTCCGAGGTCAGCATCTGTTACGGGATGACCGAGACCTCGCCGGTGTCGACCCAGACCCGCGGGGACGACGACATGGAGCAGCGCACCGTGACCGTGGGCCGGGTGAACCCGCACATCGAGATCAAGATCGTCGATCCGCAGTCGGGTCGCACCGTTCCCCGGGGCGAGACCGGCGAGCTGTGCACCCGCGGCTATTCGGTGATGCGCGAATACTGGGCCGCGCCCGAGCTGACCGCCGAGGCGATCGACTCCGACGGCTGGATGCACACCGGCGACCTGGCCCAGATGCGCGCCGACGGGTATGTGATGATCGTCGGCCGGATGAAGGACATGGTGATCCGCGGCGGGGAGAACATCTACCCCCGCGAGATCGAGGAGTTCTACCTGACGCGACCCGAGATCCGCGACATCCAGGTGGTCGGGGTCCCCGACGACACCTACGGCGAGGAATTGGTCGCGCTGATCCAGGTGGCGCCCGGACACACCGCCCCGACGCTGGAGGAGTTCCGCGGCTTCGCGGAGAACCAGCTGGCCCGGTTCAAGATTCCGCGCTACCTGCTGACCGTGGAGGAGTACCCGATGACCGTCTCGGGCAAGGTGCGCAAGATCGAACTGGTCGAGCAGGCGCTGGACCGGCTCGGGCTGCATCCCCACCCGAGCCGCCACCTGATCTGAGCCGCGCGGCCGGCGGGGTCAGCCCCGATGGTGATGCCGCCGGCTCATCGCGTTCTCCAGCCGATGGAAGTCCGCCTCGGTGGTCAGGTTGGCCCCCAGCGGGTGATTCTTCTTCCCGGTGCCGTGATAGTCGCTGCTGCCCAGCGCGACCACCCCGAGCGAGCGGGCCAGGGCCCGCAGCTCCGCGCGGGCGGCGGCGTTGTGCTCATTGTGATCGACCTCGAAGCCGTCCAGGCCGATCTCGCGCACCAGCTGGGTCAGCACCGACTCCGGCAGCACTTCCTTCGATCCCCGCCCCCACGGGTGCGCAATGATGCTGGCTCCCCCGGCGGCATGGATCAGGTCGATCCCGATCAGCAGTTCGGTGGCGTACCGGGGCACGTACGCCGGGCCGTCATCGGCCAGGAACCGATCGAAGGCCTCCTTGCGGTCGGCGACATGGCCGCGAGCCACCAGGGCGTCGGCGATGTGCGGGCGGCCCACCGACGGCGCGTCACCGACCTTGGCCATCACCTCGTCGGTGGTCACCGGGACGCCGAGTTCGGCGAGCAACCCGAGCGTACGCGGCAGGCGCTGTTTGCGGCCGGCCCGAATCTTGGCCAGCTCCACCGCGAGCGGTTGGTACTCCATGTCGCAGCCGTAGCCGAGCAGGTGCACCCCCTTGCCCTGATAGTCGCAGGAGATCTCGATCCCGGGCACGAACCCGATGCCGGCTGCGGCCGCCGCCGCGGTCGCCTCGGGGATCCCGCCGAAGGTGTCGTGGTCGCACAACGCGATCACGTCCAGCCCGGCCGCCACCGCGTTGTGGATCAACTCGGTGGGCGTGTCGGTCCCGTCGGACACCGAAGTATGGGTATGCAGATCAATGCGCACGGCAGCCTCCTGTCCGGACAAGCTACTTGCCCACGATAGGAGCCCCTTACCACCCAGTCAGTTTCGGACACTCGCCGGTGGTCAGGTCCCCCTGTCCCGGGGTCACAGGGACCGGATCGCCCGCAACGCCACCGACAGTCGCGCCAGATCGGGTTCGAACTCGGTCGCGGCGGCCACCACGCTCTCCACTCCGGCCAGGCCGCTCACCCGCTCCTTCCAGCGTTCCACCCGTTCGGCGGCATCGAGCCGTTCGTGCTCGTCCTCGCCCTCGGGTCCGCCGCTGCGGGAGAACACGTCCAGGGTGAGTTCGGCGTGCAGGTGCTGCAGATCGTCGCGCATCGACCCGCGCGCCAGCGAGTCCCACCGGTCCTGCCGGGGCAGCGCCGAGATCTGGTCACCGAGCTGATCCAGCCGCAGCACCTCGGCCACCTGCAGGTAGACCCGGGCCACCTCGAGCACGTCGCGTTCCATTTCCAGGGCCTGCTCGACGATGATCAGCGCCTCGAACAGGGTCGGGGCCGCGGCCACCACCGAGGCCAGCCGTTCGGGGACATCGGCGGCCATCAGCTCGGCCCGACGTTCCTCGGCCTGCGCGCCGGCGCGTCCGATCAGCAGTTGGGACAGGTTCGCCTTGATCGTGCCGACCGGCCCGGCGAACTGCTGGATCACCTCCGGGATATCGATCGGGGCCCGCCGGTTCTGCAACATCCAGCGGGTGCCGCGCTCGACCAGCCGGCGCAGTTCCACCCGGATCCGCGTCTGCACCTCCGCGCTGACGCGATGGTCCAGCCGCCGGGTCAGGGTTTCATCGGTCCCGACCGCGAAGATCGCCCGCGCGCTCAGCTGGGCCCGGATGATGTCCGGCACCGCGGCGCCGGTCTCATCGTGCAGCCGGTGCGCGACGGTGATCCCCGAGGCATTCACGAACCGGTTCACCGCCACGGTGGTGATGATCTCGCGGTGCAGTTGATGCTTGGGCATCCGGTCGGCGTACGCCTGCCGCAGCTGCTCCGGGAAGTAACTCAGCAGCCGATCGGCCAGGTAGGGATCCTCCGGCAGATCGGAGGCCAACACCTCATCGGCGATCGCGATCTTCGTCCAGGCCAGCACGGTGCACAGTTCGGGACCGGACAGGCCCTCGCCGGCCGCGACCCGTTCCTTCATCTGGCTCTCGGTGGGCAGCCCCTCCAACTTCCGGTCGATGTACCCGCGCCGGACCAGATCATCGATCAGCCGCTGGTGCACCGCGCAGGTCGACGCCGCGTGCGCCAGCGCATTGGCCAGTGCCAGATTCTGGTCGTAGTTGTGCGCGAGCACGTGCTCGGCCACCGTGTCGGTCATCGAGGCCAGCAACTCGTTGCGTTCGGGTACGCCCAGCCGGCCCGCCTCGACCTCGGTGGCCAGCAGGATCTTGATGTTCACCTCGTGGTCGGAGGTGTCCACGCCGGCGGAGTTGTCGATGAAGTCGGTGTTGAGCCGGCCGCCGGCGCGGGCGTACTCGACCCGGCCGGCCTGGGTCAGGCCCAGGTTGCCGCCCTCCCCGACCACCTGACAGCGCAGCTCGGCCCCGTTGATCCGCAGCGCGTCATTGGTCCGGTCGCCGACGTCCCGGTTCGTTTCCCCGGTGGCCTTCACATAGGTCCCGATCCCGCCGTTCCACAGCAGATCCACCGGGGCGGTCAGGATGGCCCGGATCAGGTCGTTCGGCGGCAGCGCGGTGACATCGGAGTCCAGCCCGAGCGCGATCTGCATCTGCGGGCTGACCGGGATCGACTTGGCCGTACGCGGCCACACTCCCCCGCCCTGACTGATCAGGTCGGTGTTGTAGTCGGCCCAACTGGAGCGCGGGAGGTCGAACAGCCGGGTCCGTTCGGCAAAGCCGGCGGCCGGGTCCGGATCGGGATCGACAAAGATGTGCAGATGGTTGAATGCGGCGACCAGCCCGATGTGCGGGGTGTAGAGCATCCCGTTGCCGAACACGTCGCCGGACATGTCGCCGATCCCCACGCAGGTGAAGTCGTCGTTGAACGGGTCGGTGCCGATCTCGCGGAAGTGCCGCTTGACCGACTCCCAGGCGCCGCGGGCGGTGATGCCCATCTCTTTGTGGTCGTATCCGGTGGCGCCGCCGGAGGCGAACGCGTCGCCGAGCCAGTAGCCGCGCTGCACCGCGATCTCGTTGGCCATGTCGGAGAAGCTGGCGGTGCCCTTGTCCGCGGCGACCACCAGATAGGGATCGGCGTCGTCGTAGCAGACCACGTCGGTGGGCCGGATGATCGGGCTGTCGCTCCCGGTCGCCCCGTCGGTGCCGGTGGCCAGGTCGTCGGTCACGTCCAGCAGCGCGTTGATGAAGATCCGGTAGCAGGCCTCTCCCTCGGCCCGCCACGCGTCACGATCGACGCTGGGATCGGGCAATCGTTTGGGATAGAAGCCGCCCTTGGCCCCGACCGGGACGATCACGGTGTTCTTCACCATCTGCGCCTTCACCAGACCGAGGATCTCGGTGCGGAAATCCTCGCGGCGATCCGACCAGCGCAACCCGCCCCGGGCCACCTTGCCGAAGCGCAGGTGGACCCCGCCCACCCGCGGAGAATCCACGAAGACTTCGTACGCCGGCCGCGGATGGGGCGCGTCGGTGAGCTGACCGGGCAGCACCTTCAGCGCGATCGCCCGATCCACCGCCGGCAGCCCGGGCAGGTCGTCGGTACGGAACGCATTGGTCCGCACGGTCGCGGCAAGCACGGACAGCATGGAGCGCAGGATCCGGTCCTGGTCCAGACTGGCGACCTGGTCCAGTTCCTCGGTCAGTTGCCCGGTGAGCGCGGTGACCCGTGCCGCGTCGTGCGCCGCCGGATCGAACTTGGCCCGGAACAGTTCCACCAGCCCGGTCGCCAGGATCGGATTGGCACGCAGCGCCTCGGCGATGTAGTTCTGCGAAAAGGGCAGGCCGAGCTGTCCGAGGTAGCGCGAGATGGCCCGCAGCCAGGACACCTCCTGCCACTCCAGCCCGGCGCGTACCACCAGTTCGTTCAACGAGTCGGCCCCGCAGCGGCCCTCGTAGGACGCCGCGAAAGCATCGGTGAAGCGCTTGCGGGCGATCGGGTCCCAGTCGCCCGGCGTACCGGGCACCTGCAGCCCGAAATCGAAGATCAGGTCGCGCGCGGAACCGGGGAGTTCCAGTTCGTAGGGCCGCTCGTCGACCACCCGGACGCCGAGCAGGCTCAGGTGTGGCATGACCTCCGACAGCGAGAAGCCCGCCCCCTGCCGAAAGACCTTGAGGCGCAGATCGACGCCGGGGTGGTCCCCCTCGGGCCGATACAGCACCATGTCCATCGGGTTGTCGGGCCCGAGTTGCCGCAGCGCCGCAATGTCCATCACCGCGTGCCGCGCGTCGAAGTCCTCCCGATACCCCGGGGGGAGCGCGGTGGCCACCGACCCGAGTGCCCCGGCCTCCTCGACGCCGCGGATTTCGTCGGCGAAGTCGTCGTCCCAGTTCCGGGCCGCCGCGCGGAGTTCGGCCTCCACCGCGGCGGAGTCGACCGGGGGCAGCGTCGCGCCGGGGGCCACGCGTACGGTGAAATGCAGCCGGGCCAGCAAGGATTCGCTCATCCGCGCCTGGTAGTCGACCGATTCGCCGTCGAAGTGCTTGCGCAGGATCGCTTCCATCTTCAGCCGGACCCGGGTGGTGTACCGGTCCCGCGGCAGGAACACCAGCACCGAGGCATAGCGGCCGTACCGGTCCCCGCGCCAGAACAGCCGGACCTGGCGACGCTCCTTGAGCCGGGAGACCTGTTCGATCGTCGGGGCGAGCTCCTCGGCGGTGCCCTGGAAGAGTTCGTCGCGCGGATAGGACTCGATCACCCCGACCACCGACTTCGCCCCGTGCGAGTCGGGTTCATAGCCGGAGTGCCGCAGAATCTGATCGGCCTTGGAGCGCAGCAGCGGAATCCGGTGGACCGATTCGGCGTACGCGGAGACGGTGAACAGGCCCAGGAACCGGCGCTCGCCCAGCACCTCACCAGCATCGTTCATCAACCGGACGCCGATGTAGTCCCGGAAGCTGGGCCGGTGCACCCGGGCCCGGCGGTTGTCCTTGGTGATCACCAGAATCTGCGAGGCCTCCCCCGGCAGCGGAAGCGCACCGAAGGCGTTGTCGACCTCGTGCTCCTCGCGCAGGATGCCCAGCCCGGACCCGGCGATCGGTTCGTAGCGGGCGTGCCCCCCGGCCGCGTCGACCAGGCGGAACTCGTGGTAGCCGAGGAAGGTGTAGTTGTCGGCAACCAGCCATTCCAGCAGATCGATCGCCTGCGCCAACTGGGCGTCGTCCCCGGCCTGGCGCTGCAGCAGCGCGATCGTCTCGTGGACGCGTTCGACCATCGGGCGCCAGTCGGAGGTGACCAGTTCGATCCGGGCCAGCGCGGCCGCCAGCCCCTCGATCAGTGCGGCGGCGAGTTCGTCGCGGGACTTGTCACAGGTCGGCGGCAGCAGTTCCAGATGGATCCACGACTCCCGGTGCAGCCCCGGGTCGCTGAACGCGGGGGCTTCGGACAGGATCTCCTGCAGTTCCCCGTCGGCGGTGCGGCGTACGCTGAACTGCGGATGCACCAGATCCTGGATGTTCCAGTGCTGCCGCAGTGCCTCCATGCTCATCGTGTCGACCAGGAACGGCAGATCCTTGCTGACGATCTGGACGACCGCCGCCCCGACGTCCCACCCGTCCCCCTCGGGATCGGGCCAGTGCACCTCGATCCGGGGCCCGTCACCGCCACGGCCGGCCAGTTTGAAGTGGCGCAGCATGATCCCGCACAGCGCCTCCGGGCTGCGGGTGTCCTGGTCCTGATCGTCCACGTGGCGCAGATAGCGGCGGACCACCCGTTCGACATCGGTTCCCTCGGGCAGCAGCCCGGAGCGGCTCACTGACTCCACCAACGCTGACGGCAGTCCAGACATGTCTTCCTCCCGGTGAGTTCCCTCACCCTATCGAGCGGCGAAACGGCATGGAACAGCACCGGGTCGCCGATCGGGTTCGGCATGATGACCCCATGGAGATCAATGCTCGCGCCGACTTCGCCGCGCCGACCGGTGCCGTGTTCACGATGTTGACCACCGAGGAGTATCTGCGGCGGGTCAGTGCCGCGGCCGAGGCGACCGAGGCCGAGGAGAGCGTGTCCGGCGCGGTCACCCGGACGCGCCGGGCCCTGCCCGCCCCCGAACCGCTGCACGCGGTGACCGGCCGCACGGTGACGGTGACCCAGGTGATCGACTGGGGCGCCCCGGACCAGTCGGGGACGCATCGGGGCCGGATCCGGATCACCGTGGAGGGCCAGCCGGCCCGGATGGAAGGCACCGCGGATCTGGTGCCGACCCCCTCGGGGACCACTGTCCGGATCCGCGGCGACTTCGAGGTGAAGCTGCCGCTGTTCGGCCGCAAGGTCGAGCAACTGTGCGCCCCGATGATCAGCGACGCGATCGGGGTCGAGCAGAGTGTCGGCACCCAGTGGCTGGCCGAGCATCCCGAGGGCCGCTGAGTTGAGCAACCGCTACACCCACGGCCACCACGAGTCGGTGCTGCGCTCGCACCGCCGGCGCACCGCGGAGAACTCCGCGGGCTACCTGGTGCCGCACCTGTCGGGCGACCAGGACTTGCTCGACGTGGGCTGTGGCCCCGGCACGATCACGGTCGACCTGGCCGCCCGGGTGCGCCGGGTGACCGCGCTGGAGGTGTCCGAACCGGCCCTGCAGCTGGCCCGGGAGACCGCCACCGCGGCCGGCGTGGCCAATATCGACTTCGCCATCGGCGACGCGCAGCACCTGGACCTGCCCGACGCCTGCTTCGATGTGGTGCATGCCCACCAAGTGCTCCAGCATCTGGCCGACCCGGTCGCGGCGCTGCGCGAGATGATCCGGGTCACCCGGCCCGGCGGGCTGGTCGCGGTCCGGGACGCGGACTACCACGGGTTCATCTGGTATCCCGCCGTCCCCGGTCTGGACCGGTGGCTCGAGCTGTACCAGGAGGTCGCCCGGGCCAATCACGCCGAACCGGACGCCGGCCGGCACCTGTACGCCTGGGCGCTGGCCGCGGTCGGCGACGCGAGCACCGGGTCGGCCGCGGAAGTAATCCCCTCGGCATCGGCCTGGTGTTTCGCCACCGAGGCCGACCGGAGCTGGTGGAGCGAGTCCTGGGCCGCCCGGGCCACCGAGTCGGACTTCGCCGAGCAGGCCCGGGAAGCCGGCCACCCCGACACCGAACTCGCCGCGATCGCGGCCGCCTGGCGGGAATGGGGCGCCAGTCCCGGCGGGTGGCTGCTGATCCCGCACGGGGAGGTGCTGATCCGCACGCAGTGACCCGGGCTCAGCCGGCCTTTTTGCGGGACTTCTTCGGGACCGATTCGGTGGCCGCCGGTTCGGGCGTACCGCCCTCGCGGCGCTTCTTCGCCGCCTCGACCGAGGCGCGCAGCGCGGCAACCAGGTCGACCACATCGGCCTCCTTGGGGGACGCGGCGGTCTCCTCGGGCACTTCGGTCCCGGCCAGTTTGGCCTGCACGACCTCTTCGAGCGCCTCGCGGTAGTCGTCGGTGTAGTCCTCGGGGTTGAAGTCACCTTCCAGGGCCTCGATGAAGGTCTGCGCCATCGCGACCTCCGCGTCGGAAACACTGATCTCGGCCGGCGGTGCGGCGAAGGAGCCGTCGCGCAGTTCATCGGGCCACAGCATCGTGTGCATCAGCAGCAGGTCGTCCTTGACCCGGACCAGGGCCAGGTTCTCCCGCGAGCGCAGCGCGACCTTCACCACGGCTGCCTTGCCCGCGGCCTTCAGGGCGTCGCGCAGCAGCACGTACGGCTTGGCGCCGGGCCCGTCGGCCTGCAGGAAGTAGGTCTTGTTGAAGTAGGTCGGGTCGACCTCGGCCTCGTCGACGAACTCCATCACCTCCACCGCCTTGGTGGTGCTCAGCGGCAGGTTGTCGAAGTCGGACTTCTCCAGGATGGCCAGCCGCCCATCGGGGGTCTCGTAGCCCTTGGCGATCTCGTTGTACGGGATCTCCTGCTCGCAGATCTCGCAGACCCGTTTGTACTTGATCCGGCCACCGTCGGCGGGGTGCACCTGGCGGAAGGAGATGTCCTTCTCCTCGGTGGCGGAGTACAGCTTGACCGGGATCGAGACCAGCCCGAAGGAGATCGCGCCCTTCCAGATCGAACGTGGCATGGTCGTCATTCTCCTTGGTCCGGGGTCAGCACCCCGGTCAACTGCGCGCCGAGGTCGGCGGCCTCGCCGGGGGCGTACCACAGCAGGTCGTGGTCGCTGACGAACTGCTGCACCGCCGGATCGTCCCAGGCGGCTTCGAGCGTACGCCCGGCCCAGGCCGCACTCAGCGCCGCGCGGTCCGCGGCGGCGGCCGGCTCATCGGCGAACCAGGCCCGGATCCGGCGCGGGTCCACCGCGGGCACCGCGACGGTCCCGTACGCGACCGGGGCCACCGATCCGGGCAGCCGGTCCACCTCGACGGCGCAGACCAGCCGGGGCCGGTCGGCCAGCACCCCGGCCAGGGAGGCGAACACCTGGGCGGCATAGTCGGGTTCCTCCGGGTCCCCGTCCGGGGCGTACCCGAAGGTCGCCAGCAGCGCGGGGGTGGCGGCGTACGCGGGCCCGGCCGGGGTCACCGGCCCCTGGGTCAGGGCCTGCAGGTCCGCCACCGTGCAGGCGACGAAGACCAGGGGGCGCTCACTGCTCGGCATCGGCGCTCCCCAGGGCGGCCTCGAGTTCGGCCAGCGCACTGTGCAGGCACTCGGCCAGCAGGTCCAGGTCGGCGACCCCGGTGCGGTCCCCGACCAGGCCGAAGCAGACCCGGCCGGCATAGGAGGTGATGCCGATCGCGAGCTGGTGTCCGGGCTCCAGCGGCAGCACCGGGAAGCTCGCCACCAGCTCCGCGGTCCCGGCGTACAGGGTGTGCTGGGGTCCGGGCACGTTGGTGATCAGCAGGTCGTGCGGGCGACGGACCAGGTCCCCACCGACCCGTACGCCGAGCGCGTGCAGGGTGCCCGGGGCGAAGCCGGCCAGATCGGAGAGGGTGCGCGCATCGACCGCCCGGCCGCGGTCGGTGTGGGCATGGGTGCCGAAGGCGACCTGGTCGAGCCGGATCTTCGGGTTGGGTTCTCCGATCGGCAACGCCATCAGATGCCCGACCACCTTGGTGCCCGGCGCCAGCACCTCCTCGGATTCGTCGGTGACACTCATCGGCACCAGGGCCAGCAGGTCCGGGCGCTGGACGACGCCCTCGGAGCGGGCCGCCAGCCACAGCCGCAGCGCCCCGGTGACCACCGCGAGCACCAGATCGTTGATGGTGCGGTGTGGCGCCAGCGCGTTCAGCTCCTTGAGCCGGGCGAGTTCGATGACCTCCATCGCGACCCGGCGGTGCTGGCTGATCGGCCCGGCCAGCGGCGAGTCAAGCCGGGGTCGGCTGCGCCGCAGGGCCAGCGAGGCCAGATCCCCGAAGGCACCGCCGACGCCGCCGACCGCCTCCCCGACGGCGACCATCGCGCCGAGGGCGCCGGTGACGGTACGCTGCGCCGTCCGGACCAGGGCCTCGGAATCGGCCAGCCCCTCCTGCAGCCCACTGAGCACCAGGTCCACCGGACGCGGTTCGGCGGCCGGTTCCCAGTCGGCTCCGAAGTCCTCCTCATCGGGATCGGGCTCGGTGTCCAGCAGCACCTGGGCCAGGTCGACCGCGTCGACGCCGTCGATCAGCACCGGATGGGTCTTGGAGACCACCGCGAACCGGTTGTCGGCCAGGCCCTCGACCAGGTAGCACTCCCACAGCGGGCGGCTGCGGTCCAGCCGGCGGGATTCGACCCGGCCGGCGAACTCGCGCAGCTGCTGCCAGCTGCCCGGGCGGGGCAACGCGGCCCGGCGTACGTGATAGTTCAGATCGAAGTCCTCGTCGTCGACCCAGACCGGGGCCGCGAGGCCGCCGGGCACGTTGCGCACCCGCATCCGGTAGCGGGGCACGAACGCCAGTCGGGACCGAATGAGTTCGACGAGGCTCTGCGGGTCGAACCCGTCAGGAATGCGAAAGATGTCGATCGAGCCGACGTGCCCCGGGGTGTGCTGGGTATCGACGGCCAGCATCGACGTCTCGCGGTCGGTGAGGCGTTCTGGCATGGCGTCTACGCTACCCGGCCCCGAGTTGTCCACAGGGTGCCGCCCCGGATGTGGCGCGCGGACCGGCCGCGGCGGCAGAGTCGAACCATGAGTTGCCTGCGGATCGAACCGCTGCCCGATCACCGCCCGCCCCCGCTGCTGCGGCTGGCCCCCGAGCCCGAGACCTGGCCCACGCTGCCGTTGACCGAGGATCCCCCCGAGGTGGCCGAGGCCCCGGCGGATCCGCAGGCGCGGGCGTTCGCGGTCACCCTGGTCCGGGCGATCGTCGAGGTGTTGGGCGCCCGGCGCCCGCCGGCCCAGCTCACCCGTTGGGTCAGCGACGAACTGTTGGGTGATGTGCACCTGCTGGCCCGGCTGTACGCCCGCTCCCCCGAGCGCCCGCGGCTGTGCAGTGTGCACGTGCAGTTCCCCCGGGCCGACGCCGCCGAGGTGGCCGCCCGGCTGGAACGCGCGGGGCGCTCCTCGGCGCTCGCGTTGCGGTTGGACCGGGTCGGTGATCGGTGGCTGGGGCAGACGATCTGTTTCGGCCCGCCCGCCCTGGTGTCAGCTCCGGTTGGTGTAGGTCTTGCCGGGTGAGGTGGAGCCGAACAGTTCGGTGACCGTCACCACCTGGTAGCCGTCGTTCTGCAGGTCGGTGACCACGTTCTCCACCGCGTCCACGGTGGTGGAGTGGATGTCGTGCATCAGGATCACCGAGCCGTTGCGGGTCTGCTGGGCGACGACCTTGCGGATCGCGGTCGGATTGCGCGACTGCCAGTCCAGGGTGTCGACATCCCACAGGATGACCGCTTCGCCGGTCTCCCCGGCGATCTCCCGGACGGTGGAGTTGGTGGCGCCGTACGGCGGCCGGAAGACCTTCGTGGTCTTCCCGGTGGTGTCGGCGATGCGCTGCTGATTGCCGCTGATCTCCTTGCGGACGCCGGCCGCTCCGAGCTTGGTGAGATCGGGGTGGGAGATGCTGTGGTTGGCGACTTCCATGCCGGGGGTGTCGGCGACCCGTTTGGCCATCGCCGGGTCGGCCTTCACATTGACCCCCTGCATGAAGAAGGTCGCCCGGGCGCCCTTGCGGTTCAGGATGTCCAGCAGCCGGCCGGTGTCCTTGCCGGGGCCGTCGTCGAAGGTGAGCGCCACGCACTTGACCTGGCCGCAGTCGACCTGGCCGGCGGGCATCGGCTTGGCGGGGCCGGACGTCGCCGCGGGGCTCGCCGAGCCGCTCGGGGTCGCGGTGCCCTTGGGAGTGGCGGTGCCGCCCGGGGTGGCGGTGCCCCTGGGGGTCGCGGTGCCCTGCGGGGTGCCGCTCGCGCCGGGGGTCGCCGTGGCGGACGCGGCGGGGGTCGGATCGGCGGTGGGTTCCGGCGTACGGGTCGGCGTCGGGGTGCTGATCGGGGCGGGGGTCACTTCCGGGGTCGCGCTGGTGGTACTCGCGCACGCCGGGACGGCCAGCACGGCCAGTGCCAGGGGCACCGCGAGCAGCCGGGGGGAAGGCATCGGACGCATGCGCGACACCCTACGCGGGCCCCCGGCGCATTCCGGAATCGAACCGGGCGGTGTTACCGAAAGTTCAGCCGCCGGTTCAGGCCCGGGCCCCGTGGCACATCTTGTACTTCTTGCCCGAGCCGCAGGGGCACGGCGCGTTCCGCGGCGTACCGGCGTAGTCGGCGGGGACCACGACCTCCTCGGTGGACTGCTCCACCGAGCCGTCCTCACCGGGGGCGGTGTAGGCGTACTGGCGCTTCTGGGCCCGATCCCCGCGAATCCGCAGCTTGCTGCGTTCCTCGGTCGGCTCCTCGACGGCCTGCTCCGCAGCGGCCGACTCCTCGGCAGCCGTGTCGGTGTCGGCCGCGCCGTTGTCGCCGGCCCGGGCGGCGCGGCGGCGGTCCCGGCGGTTCGGCGCGGTACTGCGGGAGCGTCCCGAGGTGCCCGCAGCGACCGGCTCCGGGGCCTCGCTCGGTTCCGCCACCGGCTCCGCGTTCTCGGTGGACTCCGCGGCCTCGGTCGACGGCGCGGTCGACGCGGCCTTCCCGGCGTCGAGTCGGGCCTGGATCGAGTCGGCGGTGATCGCGGCACCGGAGGCGTCGGTCAACGGCGCCGGGGTCGGGGCGTCCACCTCGACCTTGAACAGGTACCCGACGCACTCCTCCTCGAAGGCCTCCATCATCGAGTTGAACATGTCGCCGCCCTCGCGCTGGTACTCCACCAGCGGATCGCGCTGCGCCATCGCGCGCAGGCCGATGCCCTCGCGCAGGTAGTCCATCTCGTAGAGGTGTTCGCGCCACTTGCGGTCCAGCACGCTCAGCATCACCTGGCGCTCCAGCTCCCGCATGTTCTCCTCGCCGAGGGCCTCCTCGCGCCGGTCGTACTCGTGTTCGGCGTCATCGAGGAAGTCCTGGACCAGTTCGTCCTGGCTGAGGTCGGTCTCGACGTAGTCCTCGACGTCCAACTGGACCGGGTACAGAGTCGACACGTCGGCCCAGACCTTCTCCAGATCCCAGTCCTCGGTGAACCCTTCGGTGTCGCCGCGGACGTAGGACTCGACCATCCGGGACACGTAGCCACGCATCTGGCCGGAGACGTCGGCGCCCTCGAGCACCTTGCGGCGGTCGCCGTAGATCACGTGCCGCTGCCGGTTCATCACATCGTCGTAGCGCAGCACGTTCTTGCGGACCTCGAAGTTCTGCGACTCGACCTGCTTCTGCGCCTGCGCGATCGAGGAGGACACCCGCTTGTTCTCGATCGGCTGATCGTCGGGGATGTTCATCGCCTGGAGCACCCAGTTGACGATGTCGGCCTTGAACAGGCGCATCAGGTCATCGCCCAGCGACAGGTAGAACCGGCTCTCCCCCGGGTCGCCCTGACGCCCGGCCCGACCGCGCAACTGGTTGTCGATGCGTCGGGACTCGTGCCGTTCCGAACCGATCACGTAGAGCCCGCCGAGGTCGACGACCTCCTCGTGCTCGGCCTCGACCTGCTTCTCGAACTTGGCCAGGGCGTCCGGCCAGGCGGCCTCGTACGCCTCGGCGTCGGCGACCGGATCCAGGCCCTTGGCGGCCAGGGCCTCCTCGGCCATCTGCTCGGCGTTGCCACCGAGGATGATGTCGGTACCGCGACCGGCCATGTTGGTGGCCACGGTGACCGCCTTCTTGCGGCCGGCCTGGGCCACGATCGAGGCCTCCCGCGCATGGTTCTTCGCGTTCAGAACCTCGTGCTTGACGCCCTTCTCGGTGAGCATCCGGGACAGGATCTCCGACTTGTTCACCGAGGCGGTACCGATCAGGACCGGCTGGCCCTCCTCGTAGCGCTCCAGGACGTCCTCGACGATCGCATTGAACTTGGCTTCCTCGGTCCGGTAGATCAGGTCTTTCTGGTCGACCCGGATCATCGGCTTGTTCGTCTCGATCGGGAGTACGCCCAGGCCGTAGATCTTCTGGAACTCCGACTCCTCGGTCTTCGCGGTGCCGGTCATCCCCGAGAGCTTGTCGTACATCCGGAAGAAGTTCTGCAGGGTGACCGTGGCGAGGGTCTGGTACTCGTCCTTGATCGCGACGTTCTCTTTGGCCTCGATCGCCTGGTGCAGGCCCTCGTTGTAGCGACGCCCCTCCAGCACGCGGCCGGTGTGCTCGTCGACGATCATCACATCGCCCTTGAGCACGACGTAGTCGCGGTCGACCTTGAACAGTTCCTTGGCCCGGATCGCGTTGTTCAGGTAGGAGATCAGCGGGGTGTTCACCGACTCGTACAGGTTCTCGATGCCCAGCCGGTTCTCGACCAGGGTGATCCCGTCCTCGAGCACCGAGATCGTCTTCTTCTTCTCGTCGACCTCGTAGTGCTTGTCGCGGCGCATCCGCTGGACGATCTTGGCGAACTCGGGATACCACTCATGGGTGTCCTCGGCGACACCGGAGATGATCAGCGGGGTGCGGGCCTCATCGACCAGGATGGAGTCGACCTCGTCGACGATGGCGAAGCTGTGCCCGCGCTGGACGCAGTCGTCGATGTTCAGCGCCATGTTGTCGCGCAGGTAGTCGAAGCCGAACTCGTTGTTGGTGCCGTAGGTGATGTCGGCGGCGTACGCCTTGCGGCGCTGCTCGGGCGTCATGTGCGCCAGGATCACCCCGACCTCGAGCCCGAGGAAGCGATGGATCCGGCCCATCTGCTCGGACTGGGTCTTGGCCAGGTAGTCGTTCACGGTGACGATGTGGACGCCCTTGCCGCCCAGCGCATTGAGGTACGCCGGGAGCGTGGCGACCAGGGTCTTGCCCTCACCGGTCTTCATCTCGGCGATGTTGCCCAGGTGCAGGGCGGCGCCGCCTTCGATCTGGACGTCGAAGTGGCGTTTGCCGAGAACGCGCCGGGAGGCCTCGCGTACCGTGGCGAAAGCCTCCGGCATCAGGTCGTCGAGGGTTTCCCCGTCCTCGAGGCGCTGCTTGAACTCATCGGTCTGGGCGCGCAGTTCCTCATCGGTCATCTCCTCGAAGTCTTCTTCGATGCTGTTGACCTGCTTGGCGACGTCCTTCAGGCGACGCAGGATCTTTCCCTCGCCCATGCGAAGCAACTTGTCGAAAACGGCCACTAGAGAGGACTCCTCGAAACGACTTGCAATGTGTACCGGCCCCGGGCCGCGACCGATCGGGCGCGACGGGCACTGCCCCATCGTAGGGGGTCGGACCCAATTGTCGGAGTCGGCCCGTCCGGAAAGGGCCGCTAGCATGAGCCGAGGTCGGAGGGGGAGGTCGGAGGGGGAGGCCGCATGGGGATGGTTTTCGTGGCGATACTGGGCGCCAACGCGCTCAGCATGGCGGTGCTCAACTTCTTCGAGTGCCGACCTGGACAATGAGCTGGGTGTGGCTGGCCGGTGCGGCCGGGATGGGACTGTTGCTCCGGCTGGGGTCGGTCCGGCTGCCCCGGCTGAGGTGGCGGACCCATCTGCTGTGTTGGCTTGCCGCGCTGGTGGTGAGTGCGCCGCGCCTGCCCTATCTGCTCGAGCCGGCCCTGGGGTACGCGGTGGAGGCCGTGGCATTCGATGACCACTGGCACTTCCAGGAACTGATGTCGTTGGTGAACTCACCGGCCTTCCCACCGGTGTCGACTTTCGATCCGTCCCTGCTGCTGCCCTACTACTACGGTCCGTGGATCCCGGGCGCGGTGGTGTGGCAGATCGGCGCGGTGGTCACCATCAAGCAGGCATTCTTCGTACTCCATGTGCTGTACGCGGCCGCGCTTTTGTACGCGACGGTCTACACCGCCCGTGCGGTGTTCCGAACTCGGCTGAACCGGTCGGTGTTGTTCGTGGTGGTCCTGCTGTTCGGGGGATTTGATGCTTTCGCAGCGCCCTTCGTGAAGGCGACCAGCGAGTGGTGGGCGATGGACCTGGGCCTCATGCTCCAGTTCTCCAGCACGATCACCCTGCTGTCGTGGGTGCCGCACCACGTGGCAGGGGCCCTGGCCGTGGTGGCTGCCGCCCGCTGGGCCGATTCACGCCGGTGGAGTGACCGGGTCACCGCGGGCGTGTTGTTGGCCTCGGCGGTGGGCGCCTCGCCCCTGGTCTGCCTGGGCGCAGTGATCTTCCTGAGCTGGTGGGTGGTGACTCGGGGGTTGTGGGTGTCCGCGGTGGTGGCCGCCGGCGTCGGCTCCTGCTCTGCGCGCCGATCGGGTGGATGTACCTGGTCCCCGGGGAACGTGGGTTCACCCCGCTGATGGTGATCGCCGACGGGCCCTTCGCCGATCGTTGGCTGCTCGGTCTGCTGGTGTACGTCCTGGTGGTCGTCCTGGAACTGGGGCCCCTGCTGCTGGCCGCGATCCTCGGCCGACACCGGTTCTCTTTGCCGCTGACGGTGCTGAGCTGTGGCTATTTCTTGGTCCCGTTCGTGGTCGGTGGCCCCGGATACAACAACTTCGTGCTGCGCGCCAGCATTGTGCCCATCTTCACTCTGATGGTGCTTGCCACCCCGGTGCTGTCAGATTTCGTGCGCCGGCTTCGGCGGCAGCCCGACCCGCTGCGGATCGCTGCAGCACTGCTCCTGGTCGGCTACTTCAGCGGTGGCGTGTTGACCTGGGCCCAGCTGATGGCGCAGGCGTGGACTGTGTCGCGTTCGTCCGACGATGCCCTGCACGCGGCGATCCTGCGGTCGAACCTGCAGCGCGGCCCGGTGGATCCCGATCTGATGGCACGCGCCGCCGAGCAGGAGTACGCCTGGTACCTGATCGAGGGCCCGACCGGGGGGCTGCATCATGAACTGCGCACCGAGGACCGGGAACTCGCCGGGGCCGACAGCCCGCTGCGGCTCACCTGGCGCCGGCTGATCGGCTGAGCCTTCGGTGGCGCCGGGCTGCCGGCTGCTACCGCGGATTCCAGGCCCGGGTCACCCGGGCGGCATCGTCGGCCAGCGCGACCATGGTCTGGCGCAGGTCGGCGTACACCTGGGCGTCGCGCGTGGTCACCACCAGCGGCGCGTCGTCGGTGCCCTCGCCGGCGACGGTCCCGCCCATCAGGGTCAGCCCGGCCCCGACGGAGTCGGCCAGGCCCAGGGCGTACGCCGCCAGCCCGGCGGCCCCCAGCGCGGTCCCGCCGGCATCGGAGGCGACGTAGAACGGCCGGCCGATCACCGCTGCCATCACATTGCGCCACAGCTGGGCCCGGAACGGTCCGCCGGTCGCCCGGACGGATTCGACGTGGTCGACCTCGTCCAGGATATTGACGATGGTCCCCAGTTGCAGGCAGACCCCCTCCAGCGCGGCCCGCAGGAAGTGCTGCCGCCGGTGCTTCTGGCGTACGCCGAGGAACGCCCCGGGGATATCGGGATCCCACAGCGGCGCCCGCTCGGCCATCAGGTAGGGCACCATCACCAGTCCACCGGCTCCGGCCGGCGCGGTCGCCGCGATCTCCAGGGCCTGCCCCGGGTCCTCGGCGACCACGTCGGGAGCGAAGGTCCGCGCCGCCCAGTCGAAGGCCGAGCCACCGTTGCTGCTCGGACCACCCAGCATCCACAGCTCCGGGGTGAGCGCGTAGCAGAACAGCCGGCCCTTGGGGTCATAGGTCGGCTCCGGTACCGCGAGCCGGACCGCACCGCTGGTGCCCAGGGACAGCCCGGCCACGCCGGACACGATCGCCCCGGTCCCGAGGTTGCCCAGCGGTCCGTCCGCGGCGCCTATCACGATCGGTACCGTAGCGTCGATCCCCCACGCCCGGGCCATCTCGGGGCGCAGTTTGTACTGTTCGGTGGTGTTGACCAGGGGCGCCAACTGATCGGCATCGACCCCGGCGAATTCCAGGGCCACCTCGTCCCAGGCGAGATTGTGGATGTTCATCAGCCCGGTGCCCGAACCGTTGGAGATCTCCTGCACGAACTCCCCGGTCAGGTGGTGCATGACCAGTTCCTTGACCCCACCCCAGTAGCGGACCGAGGCCGCCTCCTCCGGCAACTGCCGCTGGTACCACATGAGTTTCAGCAGTGGGCTCATCGAATGCACCGGGGTCCCGGTGCGCTCCAGCAGGAGGGGGGCGTGGCCCTGTTCGCGCAGTTCCCGGGCGATGTCGGCGGCCCGGGAATCGGCCCAGGTGGCGAGTCGGGTCACCCCACGCATCCGGTCATCGAATCCGATCAACCCGTGCATGGCGGTGGAGATCGAGATGGCGGCGATGTGGGAGTGGTTCAGCTGTTGGATGCACAGCCGCATGGCCTCATCCACCGCGCGCAGCAGGGTGGCCGGGTTGACCACCTGCCATCCGGCGCTCGGCTGCTCCATCCGGGCTTCCTTCACCGCCATCGCGCTGGCGCCACCGGACCCGCCGACCTCGAAGGCGGCCACCTTGACCGCGGTGGTGCCGACATCGAGACCGATGATCACAGACTCGTACACGTCGGCCGCCTCAGGAGCCCGCGACGACGGCCAACCGTCCGACCACGGCGGCGACGAACTCGTCGTCGGCGGCCAGGTCCGCGTCCAGGGTGGCCAGGACGCCGCGTACGGCCGCGGTGTCATCGGTGGTGGCGGCGGCCTGCAGTGCCGCTTCGGCGTGCGCGTCGACGACCGGTGCCCCGGTGCCGCGCAGGTGCAGCACCCAGGCCGCCAACGTGGTGGCGCAGCCCAGCGGCAGCTTCCCCTCGGCCCGTTCGGCCTTGGCCACCGGCACGGTGCGCTGGGCCAGCTTGATGCTGCCGTCGTGGGCGATCTGGGCCAACAGGTGCCGGATGTTGGGGTTGGCAAAGCGCTCCAGCAGCGCCGACCGGTAGGCGGCGATGTCGGCCGGGGGCAGGGCCAGGTGCCGGCCGGCCTCGTCCCAGAAGGTCTCCACCCAGCCCCGGATCACCGGGTCGGCGATCGCTTCGGCGACCGTTTCCCGGCCCCGGATGGGCCCGGCGTAGGCCATCATCGAGTGCGACCCGTTGAGCAGCCACAACTTGCGGGTCTCGAAGACCTCCAACCCTTCGGTGATCACCGTCGCGCCGGAACTCTCCCAGTCGGGGCGTCCGTGCGGGAACTCGCCCTCGATCACCCACTCGATGAACGGCTCGGTCGGCACCGGCCAGGCATCGACGTAGCCGCTCTCGGCCAGTACCTGGGCCCGGTTCTCGTCGGTGGTGGCCGGGGTGATCCGGTCGACCATCGAGCTGGCGAACACGACGACCTCGTCGATCCAGGCCAACAGGTCGGGGTCGTACGCCTCGGCGAACCCGCGGATCGCGGCTCGGGCCACGCCACCGTTGTTGCTCAGGTTGTCGCACGGCAGCACGGTCAGGCCGCCGACGCCCGCGGCCCGGCGGGCCTGCAGGCCGGCAACGACCTTGCCGGCATAGGTCTCCAACGGCCCGGTGGACCCGGCGCGCAGGGTGGCGAGATCCCGGACGACGAGTTCGTCGCTCAGGTCCAGGGCGCCCTTGGCGACGGCGTACCCCTTCTCGGTCACCGTGGAGGTGAGAATCACCACCTCCGGGGAGCTGAGCAGTTCGAGCCAGCGGTCGATCTCCTCGGCCCCGCGGGCCTCGGAAATGGCTCCGATCACCTCCGGCCGGTTGCCGTCGGCCCCCTGCACGATCAGGGTGTAGAGGCCGTCCTGCGGGGCCAGCGCGTCGGCCTGGTCACGATGCCGACCGCAGAAGGAGGCGATCCCCCACTGCGCGGCGTCGGCGGCATGGCAGGTGTAGTACGCCTGGTGGGCGCGGTGGAAGTTGCCCAGGCCCACGTGAACGATCCGGACCGGTGCCGCCGGGGGCATCCCGGGCAGGCTGCGGCTCAATCGGGGGGCTTCGCTGTTCGCGGAACTCATAGCTTGAACGCCTTTCGCGGGTTGGTCGAGGTCAGGTCCACCATCGTCTCGACCGCCTCGTCCTCCTCCAACCGGTGGTCGGCCACCAGCCCGGCCAAGAAGCCGGCGTCCAGGCGGCGGGCCATGTCGTGGCGGGCCGGGATCGAGCAGAAGGCGCGGGTGTCGTCGATGAACCCGGAGGTCTTGGTGAAGCCGCAGGTATCGGTAACCGCCGAGCGGTAGCGCCGGATCGCCTCCGGGGCGTCCAGGAACCACCAGGGGGCCCCGGCGTACACGCCCTGGTAGAAGCCGGCCAGCGGCGCGATCTCCCGGGAGAACGTGGTCTCGTCGAGGGTGAACAGCACCAGCTGGAAGCCCTCGGCGGTTCCGACGCGGTTCAGCATCGGCTGCAGGGCTCGGGTGTATTCGACGCTGATCGGGATGTCGGCGCCGACGTCGGCACCGTACTTCTCGAAGGTCGGGCCGTGGTGGTTGCGGGCCACCGCCGGGTGCAGGGTCATCACCAGGCCGTCCTCGGCGGCGAGTTCACCCATCTCGGCCAGCATGTGCCGGCGCAGGGCGACCGCCTCGACCTCGTTGATGTGCCCGGCGCGGGCGGCGGCGAACAGCCGTTCGGCGTCGTTCTCGGTGACTCGGTCGGTGCGTGGGTCGGCATGGGAGTGGTCGGTGGAGACGCCGCCGCGTTCGATGAAGTACCGGCGCCGCTGCCGCATCGCCTCGACCCAGCCGGCGTACGTGCCGGTCTCGACCCCGCTGACCTCGGCCAGCTTGTCGGTCAGCTCGATCCAGTCCGGGCGGGCCGGTTCGAGGTACTTGTCGGGCCGGAAGGTGGGCGCGACCCGCTTCGGGAAGGTCGGGTCGGCGGCGATCTTCTCATGGGCGGCGAGATCGTCCAGCGGATCGTCGGTGGTCGCGATGAACTCGATCCCGAAGCGATCGAACAGGGCCCGCGGGGTGTACTCGGGCGAGGCGAGCTTCTCCGCGATCTGGTCGTAGATCTGGTCGGCGGTCTCCTCGCTGGGGCGCACGTCGATCCCGAAGACGTCCACGAAGGTCGACTCGAACCAGAACTTCACCGAGGTACCGCGGTAGATCGGCCAGTGCTTGCAGAGCAAGCGGAACGCGTTGCGGGACTGCTCCTCGGAGAACTCCGCCTGACCCACTCCCAGGTCGGACAGCGAGACGCCCTGGGCGTGCATCAGCCGGTTCACGTAGTGATCGGGGGTGATCAGCAACTGGGTCGGGTTCCCGAACGGAATGTTGTCGCTGAGCCACTGGGCCGGAACGTGACCGTGCGGGGAGATGATGGGCAGGTCGGCGGCCTCGGCGTACAGACGCCGGGCAATGGCACGGACAGACGGTTCGGCGGGGAACAGTCGATCGGGATTCAACTGCAAGGAGTGCGACATATCCCCATCTCAACATCGGCCCCCACAACCTGCCATCGGTTGCCGCATATTGCGGGTGGGGTTGCCGTTTGTTGCCCGCGACTGCGGGCGGGGCACTTGTGGCGGTGCGCGGGGCGGCCGAAGATGGAGGAAAACACCAAGGTGAGGAGTCACGATGACGGTGGAGTGCCAGTCGATCGGCGGGGCCGGCTACCACATCGAGCCCGAGGAACTGGCCGGGTTCGTCCGGGACAATCTGGCGCGGTTGGAGCTGGAGGGCAAGAGCGTCTGCCTGATCATCCCCGACGACACCCGTAGTTGCCCGCTGCCGCAGCTGCTGACCGAGGTGTATCGCAACACCGTGGACCGGGCGGCCAACCTCACCTGCATCATCGCGCTGGGTACGCACGCGTACATGGAGCCTGACGAGATCGCTCGGTGGACGACCGGGGACGCCGCGGCGGACGTGACCGCGGTCTACCCGGGGATGACGATCCTGAACCATGAGTGGCACGACGAGGACAAGCTGGTCAACGTCGGTCACATCGCCGCGGAGCGGATCAACGAGCTGTCCGGCGGCCGGCTGGCGGTCGGCTCGGACGTGTTGATCAACCGGCATGTCGTCGAGGCCGATGTGAAGATCATCATCGGCCCGATCCTGCCGCACGAGGTGGTCGGCATCTCCGGGGGGAACAAATACTTCATTCCGGGCTGCGCCAAGGAGGACCTGATCGACCTCACCCACTGGGTCGGCGCGCTGATCACCGCCTCGGAGATCATCGGGGCCCCCGGGGTCACCCCGGTGCGGGCGATGATCAACGAGGGGGCGGCGATGATCCCCGGGGAGCACTACTGCCTCGCGTTCGTGGTCAAGGCGCACACCCTCGACCTGGAGTCGGCGTCCTTCGGGGACCCGCAGGACGCCTGGGCCGAACAGGGCAAGGTCACCGCGCAGACCCATGTCGAGTACGTCGATGAACTGTTCGACACGGTGATCGCCGAGATCCCCGAGCGTTACCACGACATCTGGACCGCGGCCAAGGGCTTCTACAAGACCGAGCCCGCGGTACGCGACGGCGGCGAGGTGATCATCTACGCCCCGCACATCACCGAGGTCTCCGAGGCGCACCATGAGATCTACGACATCGGCTATCACTGCCGGGACTATTTCGTGAAGCAGTGGGACCGGTTCAAGGAGGTGCCCTGGGGCGTGCTCGCCCACTCCACCCATATGCGGGGGCTGGGCACCTACGATCCGCAGACCGGGATCGAGGAGGACCGGATCAACGTCACCCTGGCCACCGGGATCTCCAAGGAGATCTGCGATCAGATCAATGTCGGCTACCTCGATCCGGCCACGATCGATCTGGCCGCGGAGGCCGGCAAGCCGAATGTAACCGTGGTCCATGACGCCGGGGAGGTGTTGTTCCGGCCTGCCGCGCAGCGGCCCCAGAATTGAGCGGGCGCGCAGCGGCCCCGGGACTGAGCGGGCGCGCAGCGGCCCCGGGACTGAACGGGCGCAGCGGCCCCGGGACTGAACGGGCGCAGCGGCCCCGGGACTGAACGGCCGGCGGTCAGGGGCGACGGGCCGGGCCGGTGGATTCGCGGACGACCAACCGGGTCGGCAGCACCACCGAGGCCTGTCGCTTGCCCTCCCGGTGCACCAGGATCTGATTGATCGCGGCGACCCCGAGGCTGAACACCGGGGCGGCGATCGTGGTCAGTGCGGGCACCATCTGCAGGCTGTTCAGGGTGTTGTCGAAACCGATCACCGAGACGAAGTCCGGTACCGCCACCCCGTGGCGGCGGGCCGATTCGACGAAGCCCATGGCGATCAGGTCGTTGTAGGCGACCACCGCCGTGGTCGGCGCGGTCCGCCAGCGTTCGAAGGCCTCGGCGCCGCCGGCCAGGGTCGGTGGGAAGGGACCGATCCGGGTGGTCCGCAGGTCCAACTCCATCCCGGCCTCGAGCAGGCCGCGCCAGCGGACCGAATCCGCCCAGGAGGTTTCCGGGCCCCCCAGATAGGCGATCTCGCGATGGCCGAAGCGACCCAGGTGCTCCGCAGCGCGCTTCATCCCGCGAACATCGTCGGAGACCAGCGACCGCACCTGACTCACGATCCGGTTGACCACGATCAGCGGGCGCTGCTTGGCGAAGCGTCGAATGGCACTGTCGGGCATCCGCGATCCGCCGAGCACGATCCCGTCGACCCGCTCGGTCATCTTGGTCAGCAGGCGCTCCTCCTGGGGGCCGGAGTCCTGGGTGTCCATGATGCTGAGCACGTAGCCGGCGTCCTGGGCGGATTGCTGCGCGCCCCGGATCAGGCCGTTGAAGGCCGGGTTGGTGATATCGGCAACCACCAGCAGGAGCATTCCGTCGCGGCGGTCGAGTTCGCGTTGCATCGGGCGGGACCGGTAGCCGAGTTCGGCGGCCACCCGGCGGATGCGCTCGGCAGTTTCGAAGCTCACCCGGCCCGGATTCGACAGCGCTCGCGAGACGGTCGAGGGCGCAACCTCTGCCGCCTTCGCCACGTCGTAGATGGTCGGTCCGCCCGATGACTGCACAGGTCGACTATAAGCGGAAGCGATGGAAACTTTCGGCAACTTCGCGGACCCGAGTGGCGGGTGCGGAAAGTTTCGGCAACCGGTCCTGCCCGGTGCCGGGATAGGTGACGCTGGCCCCATGAACTCTGCAGATCTCGCACAGGTCGGCGTCGTCGGCATGGCCGTGATGGGCTCGAACCTGGCTCGCAACTTCGCATCCAAGGGCTTTCGGGTCGCGCTCTACAACCGCACGTGGGCCAGGACGCAGGAGGTGATCGATCAGCACGGCTCCGAGGGTGACTTCCGGGCCTCGGAGAAGCTGGAGGATTTTGTCGCCAGCCTGGAGCGGCCGCGCCGGATCATCATCATGGTGAAGGCCGGCGCCGGCACCGATGCGGTGATCCAGCAGCTGACCCCGCTGTTGGAAGAGGGCGACATCATCGTCGACGGCGGGAACGCCGACTTCCACGACACCCGGCGGCGCGAGCACGAGTTGGCCGAGCACAAGCTGCACTTCGTCGGCGCCGGGATCTCCGGCGGCGAGGAGGGGGCGCTGAACGGACCGAGCATCATGCCCGGCGGCCCGAAGGACTTCTATCCGGTGCTGGGCCCGATGCTGGAGAAGATCTCGGCCCACTACGAGGGCGAGCCCTGCTGTACCTATATCGGTCCCGACGGGGCCGGCCACTTCGTGAAGATGGTGCACAACGGCATCGAGTACGCCGACATGCAGTTCATCGCCGAGGCGTACGACGTGCTCAAGGCGGCCGGGCTGAGCACCGCGGAGATCTCCGACGCGTTCCGGCAGTGGAACACCGGCGATCTGGACTCCTTCCTGATCGAGATCACCTCGATCGTGCTGGATCAGACCGACCCGCGCACCGGGCAGCCGCTGGTCGACATCATCGTCGACCAGGCCGAGCAGAAGGGCACCGGCCGGTGGACGGTGCAGAACGCGCTCGAGCTCGGGGTACCGGTGAACACCATTGCCGAAGCGGTGTTCGCTCGCTCCACCTCCGGGCACGAGGCGCTGCGCAAGGCCGGGCAGGCGGCGCTGCAGGGTCCCGACCGGAGCATCGCGGTCGAGGACCGGCAACAGCTGCTCAGTGACGTCCGGGATGCGCTGTGGGCCGCCAAGGTCGTCGCGTACGCCCAGGGCCTCGATGAGATCCGCACCGGATCCGACGAGTTCGACTGGAACATCGATATCTCCGCGGTGGTGAAGATCTGGCGGGCCGGGTGCATCATTCGGGCCAAGCTGTTGGACCGCATCTCCAACGAGTATGCCGCGCAGAACCTGGCCACGCTGTTGGAGGCGCCCTCGGTGGCGGCCGATCTGGACAGTGCCCAGACCGGCTGGCGTCGGGTGATCGGGCTGGCGACCGCGGCCGGGGTGCCGGTGCCGGGCTTCTCCGCCGCGCTGGCGTACTACGACTCCGCGCGGGATCCGCGCCTGCCGGCCGCGCTGGTGCAGGGGCTGCGGGACTACTTCGGGGCGCACACCTACCGGCGGGTCGACGATGCGGGCAGCTATCACATCGAGTGGTCCGGGGATCGCTCGGAGACCCGCACCGACGCCTGACCCGGCGGTCCCCGAGGCAACCACCTGGCGTCGGAATCGCCAGCTCGCGTCGGAACCGCCACCTCACATCGAAACAGCACTGCGGCCCGCCGTTCGGCGGGCCGCAGTGCTGTGGGTGGGGCGTCCGGGTCAGGCGGACTGCACCTCGGCCTCGTCCACATCCAGGTGGATCACGCCGTAGTTGTAGGCCTTGCGGCGGTAGACCACGCTGGGCCGGCCGCTGCTCGCGTCGACGAACAGGTAGAAGTCATGACCGACCAGTTCCATCGCGTTGAGGGCCTGGTCGAGGGTCAGCGGCGGTGCGGAGTGGGTCTTCTCCCGCACCACCAGGGGGCCATCACCGGTCACTTCCATACCGGCGACCGTGGCAGTCGGAACGGCCTCCTCGGATTCCTTCTCGGTGGTCGGCGGAGCAGCCAACGCCTCACGCAGTGCCTGGGGATTGTGCATCCCGCGGTGCACCCGCTTGCGATCGGCCACCTTGCGCAACTGGGAACGCAGACGTTCGAGGGCGTGCTCGAAGGCCACCATCTTGTCCGAGGCCGAGGCCTCCGCGCGAATCGCCGGGCCCTTGCTGTGCAGGGTGATCTCCACCCGGGCCGACTCGTCGGGTTCGCGCTTGTTCCCGTAGGCCGAAACCTGCACATCGACGCGAATCACCCGATCCGAGATCTTCTCGATCTTGGTGATTCGATCCACGACGTGGTCGCGGAACTCGTCCGAGATGGTGAGATGCCGACCGGTCACCGTGACGTCCATTACCAACCTCCTCGTTGCTGCCCACAGGTGATCTGTGGGTCTGATCCCCGGGCACGTTCGGTGTGGCCGGGGACGCAAAAGGCGCCGACCACACTGCTTCGTGGAAACCGGCCGGACCCTGGGGGTCGGTCGGTGTGCGAAGTGGTGTTCGTCGCCGCCATGCAACAACGCTAGTCCGTTCAGGGCACGTTTACCACCGATTCATGCAGTGTCGGGGCGCGATTCGCGTCACCATCGGCGCCCGGCGCGACAAGGCACGAAACCTGCCCGACATATTGCGGGCGATCCCCTAACGCCGCCGTAACAGCGCAACAACCGGGCCGCAATCGAAGCCGGGGAGAGTTCTGGCCATGACTCCGACTGACCTCAATACCGGCGATACCGCCTGGGTGCTGATCAGTGCAGCACTCGTTCTGATGATGACCGTGCCCGCCCTGGCTCTGTTCTACGGTGGCATGACCCGCGCCAAAGGCGTACTCAACATGATGATGATGAGCTTCATGACGATGGCCGTGGTGGGCACGTTGTGGGTCGTCATCGGTTACGGCCTGGCCTTCGGCAACTCCGCCGGCGGCGCCGGGATCATCGGCAATGCCTTCGAGTCCGGCGGCAAGCTGATCGGGCTGTCCGGCCTGATGGGTCCCGACCAGACCACCGGGACCGAAGGGCATCTGATTCCGACCCTCGCCTTCGTCGCCTTCCAGGCGGCCTTCGCGATCATCGCAGCGGCGCTGATCTCCGGTGCGGTCGCCGACCGGATGAAGTTCACCGCCTGGATCGCGTTCGTGGTGGTGTGGTCGCTGGTGGTCTACTTCCCCGTCGCGCACTGGGTCTTCGCGTTCTCCGCCGAGGACGGCTCGACCGTCGGCGGCTGGATCGCCAACCAACTCAAGGCGTTGGACTTCGCCGGTGGGACCGCCATCCACATCAATGCCGGTGCCGCCGCGCTGGCCCTGATCCTGGTCCTCGGCAAGCGCAAGGGCTTCGCCAAGGAGCCGATGCGTCCGCACAATCTGCCGCTGGTGATGACCGGGGCCGCGCTGCTGTTCGTCGGCTGGTTCGGCTTCAACGCCGGCTCCGCACTGTCGGCCAACAACACCGCCGCGGTCGCCTTCGTCAACACCGTGGCCGCCACCGCTACGGCGATGATCGGCTGGGCGATCGTGGAACGCGTCCGCGACGGCCACGCCACCTCGCTGGGTGCCGCCTCGGGCATCGTCGCCGGCCTGGTCGGGATCACCCCGGCCGCCAACTCGGTCTCCCCGATCGGTGCGTTGATCCTCGGCCTGATCGTCGGCGCGGTCTGTGCCCTGGCGGTCTCGCTGAAGTACCGCTTCGGCTACGACGACGCCCTCGACGTCGTCGGCGTCCACATGGTCGGTGGTCTGGTCGGCACCCTGCTGATCGGTCTGCTCGCCGATGGCAACTCCCCCGCCGGGGTCAACGGGCTGTTCTACGGCGGCGGCTTCGACCAGCTGTGGCGCCAGGCCGTGGGCGCCTTCTCGGTGATGATCTACTCCTTCGTGCTGAGCTTTGTCATCGCCAAGGTGCTGGACCTGCTGATCGGGCTGCGGATCACCCCCGATGCCGAGTCCGAGGGCATCGACCAGCGCGAGCACGCTGAGACGGCGTACGACCTGAACCCGTTCGGTGGTCGGCTCGGCCGGACCGGGCTGACCCCCTTCACGCCCGATTCCGGCGCGATCACCCCGACCGCCCCCACCAAGGAAGGTGTCTGAACCATGAAGCTGATCACCGCGATCATCAAGCCGCACCAGCTCGATCAGGTCAAGGAGGCCCTGGAGGCCTTCGGGATCACCGGGATGACGGTCTCCGAGGCGTCCGGCTACGGCCGGCAGCGCGGCCACAGCGAAGTCTACCGAGGCGCTGAGTACTCCGTCGATTTCGTCCCCAAGGTACGTCTGGAGGTCCTCATCGAGGACACCGACGCGACCGCGGTGATGAACCTGATCGTGAAGCAGGCCCGCACCGGGCGCATCGGGGACGGGAAGGTCTGGTCGATCCCGGTCGACGAGGTCATCCGGGTCCGCACCGGAGAGGCCGGCGCCGAGGCGCTGTGAGGTCTGCCTGCGATGTTCGACACCCCTGCAGTTCGACTTGCCGCCGCCGGCGACCGGGACTTCACCGACCCGGCCGCCGGCCCGGCCGCTCGCGCGGCCGCTGCCCAGCAGACCCTCGCCCGACTCACCGAGCACTGGCGCAGCATCGACGTGCCCAAGCGTGGCGTGGCACTGGCCTGCACCGGGTCGCTGGCCCGCCGGGAACCCGGTCCCCTCTCCGATCTGGACCTGGTGGTACTGCACGACAAGTCGCTCCGCCCTGCCGTGGTGCACGCCATCGCCGAACAACTGTGGTACCCGATCTGGGACTCCGGAGTCGCCCTGGATCACGCGGTCCGCTCGGTCGCCGAATGCCGGGAGGTCGCCAACGCCGACCTCTCGGTGGCCGGGGCCATGCTCGACCTGTCGGCGATCGTCGGCGATGAGGCCCTGGTCGCCCAGGCCGGCAAGGTCCTCGCCGAGGACTGGCGGGCCAACACCCGGCGCCGGCTGCCCGAGGTCGAGGCAGCGGTCGCCGAGCGCCATGAACGCTTCGGTGACATGGCCCAACTGCTCGAACCCGACCTGAAGGAGGCCAAGGGCGGCCTGCGCGACATGTCGGTGCTGCGGACCCTGACCGCCTCCTGGCTCGCCGACCGACCGCACGGGGCCGTCGATGCGGCCTACCAGCAGCTGCTGGACCTGCGCGACGGGCTGCAGATCGAATCCCATCGGCCGCGGAATCTGCTCACCATGGCCGACCAGGACGGACTCGCCGAACGCTTCCACGTCGCCGACGCCGATGAACTGCTGGCCCGCACGGCGCGCATCTCCCGGATCATCGCCAGCGCCCTGGACGACACCCTGCGGCGCGCCCGACAGTCGCAACGGGCCCGCTTCCGCAACGGTCCGCGCCGACCCGACCTGCGCCTGCTGCGCACCGGGCTGTACGCCAACGACGGCGAACTGGTCCTCGGCCGGGGTGCCGAACCCGGTCCCCTGCTCCCGCTGCGGGCCGCCGCGACCGCGGCCGATCAGAATCTGCCGCTGTCGCCGACCACCGCCCGCAAGCTCGGCGAACTGCCCGCACCGCAGCGGCCGTGGACGCCGCGGGCGCGGGCGCTGTTCGTGGACATGTTGGCCGGCACCGGACTCCAGGTCGTCTGGAACGCCCTCGACCTGACCGGGGTGGTGACCGGCTGGATCCCGCAGTGGGAAGCCATCCGGGACCGGCCCCAGCGCAACGCGCTGCATCGGCACACCGTCGATCGGCACAGCATCCAGACCGTCCTGGAGACCCATCGGCTGCTGGACACCGTGGACCGCCCGGACCTGCTGCTGGTCGCCGCCCTGCTGCACGACATCGGCAAGGCCCGGGGGCGCGGCAGCGAGCTCGACCCGGCCGCCGGGGGACACAGCGCGATCGGCGCCGCGCTGACCGCGACCATCGCTCCCGACCTGGGTTTCGACGACGCGGACACCGAGCGTCTCGTGCTGCTCGTGCGCGAACACCTGACCCTGATGGAGTTCGCCACCGGGCGCGACATCGCCGACCCGGCGACCACCGACGAGTTGGCCCGGCGGCTGGGCCGCCGGGAGTCGAATCTCGACCTGCTCGCCGCGCTCACCGAGGCCGACGCCCGGGCTGCCGGCCCCCGGGCGTGGAGCTCCGGCCGGGCCGCCCTGATGCGGGAGTTGGTCGAACGGACGCGGGCCCAATTGCACGGCGCGGGTCACCGGCTCAGCGATGAGGATCACGCGGAGGAAGCCGGGTAGCCGACCCGTACGCCGCGGGTCGTCGGGCCCCCGCAGCAGAGGTGGGCAAGGATGACGCCCATGGAGCTTCGCTATCAGCTCAGCGTCACCTGGCAGGGCAACCGCGGCCCGGGTACCACCGGCCATCGTGCCTACGACCGCGATGTGCTTGTGCAGGCTGCCGGTAAACCGGATCTGCTCGGGTCCGCCGACCCCACCTTTCGCGGCGATGCCAGTCGGTGGAACCCGGAGGAACTGCTGCTGGCCGCGCTGGCGCAGTGTCATCTGCTCTCCTACCTGTACTCGGCGGTCCGTGCGGGGGTGGTGGTCACTGCGTATCGGGACTCTCCCGTCGGGGTCCTGGAGCAGGTCGGCCAGGGTGGCCGGTTCATCTCGGCGGTGCTGCGGCCGGAGGTGGTCGTGGCCGCGGCCAACCAGGTGGATACCGCGCTGCGCCTGCACACCGAGGCGGGGCAGAACTGTTTCATCGCGGCGTCGGTCAACTTCCCGATCACCCATCAGCCGACGGTCTCTGTCGCCACCGGGTGAACCGGTCCCGCGGGGCCCCATGCGACTCGTGCGACTCGTGCGACTCGTGCGACAGGCAGTTCGCGGGGCAGCCCGTGCGGCTCGCGGGGCGGGATGCGGGTCACGGGGCAGCGTGCGAGTCGCGGGGCAGCGTGGGCTCGCGGGACAGGATCCGGTACCCGTGGGACGCCTGTTCGCGGGGCTGGATGCGGTTTGCGGGGGCCGGATCCGGTTCGCGGTCCCTGCAGGGCCCGCGGCTGGGAACAGGCACCGCGACCCCTCACTCGCCCCCGCAAACCGGCGTCGGATCCGGTACCGGGACAGGTTGGCCGACCCGGCGTACGCCCGCGACGACACCGTTCGACCAGGCCCTTCCCGCGACGGCACCGTTCGGCCAGGCCCTTCCCGCGACGCCACCGTTCGAACAGGCCCTTCCCGCGACGGCATCATCCCGCAACGCCTTCCTGCGACGGGAGAAGTCCCTTGGCGACGACAACAGGTTCCGGACAGGTGTTGCAGCAGATGCGGGAAACAGGTCGACTCGCGGGACAACCGGAGCCGTCGCGGGGACGCACCCCGGCTCAGGTTCCTGTAGCGGAAAGGCCCCCGGCTCAGTTTCCCGTCGCAGGCTGCACCCCGGCCCAGGTTCCTGTAGCGGATGGGCCCGGCTCCCCCGACGCACTTCCCCTCCCTCATCTCCGCGAGCCACCGGTACGCCGGGTCGCAGCTACCACCGCGGCGCCGCACACCTCGATCCCCACCCCGCGCAGGGCCCGCGCCGCCTCGGCCAGACTCGCCCCGGTGGTGGTCACGTCGTCGACGATCACCGCCGGCACCCCGGCCGGCCAGCGCCCGCTCGCCCGCAGCGCTCCGGCCAGGTTCCGTTGCCGCTCCCGTGCCGACAGACCGGCCTGATCGGCGACCCGGCGCTGCTGGCGCAGGACCGCGCGCACCCCGACCTGCCGCCCCTGGCGCCGCAGCAGCCGAGCACACCCGCGGGCCAGGTCGCCGGTGGCATCGAGCCCGCGCCGGCGTACCGCCTGCGGCGCCGACGGCATCGGCACCAGCAGAACCGGCCCGGCCCGATCCGTCAGCAACGCCGCCACCGCCCGGCTCAACGCCGCAGCCAACGGGCCACGCGCGGTCAGCACCTGCTCCTCCTTGTACGCCGCGACCAGCCGCGCGCAGACCCCGGCATAGTCGGCAGCGGCGAAGGTCGGCGGAAAGCCGGACGGGCTGGGATCGGGGACCACCGACCGGGGCCGTTGCCCGGACAGGGCGGCGCGGCACTCGGGACACACACCCCAGCGCGGCACCGCACAGCCGGCACAGCGGCTGCCCAGCAGCAGATCGGTCGCGGCACCGATCAGTCCGGGGGCGCGGTCGCCCGGGTCAGAACCGGTGGCTGTCGTGGTTGGCGCAGTTGTGGTGGCTGGCATGGCCGGAGTATGGCCGTCCGAGCCCGACCCGACCCGGGTGGCGAACCCGGCTGTGGACCGCGCTCCGACCCGATCCAGCTGTGGACAACGTGCCGATCAGCCGCCGGGATAGCCCACTGCGGTGATGTCGGTCGCGAGCGCCTGCCAGCGATAGTCCCCGTCGTAGCGCCAGGCCCCGGTACGGCCCACGATCGAGGCCCGCCCGCCGAACCGATCGGGTTGACTCGCCACCGCGACGGCCTGCCAGTTGTCCGGTTGCCCGATCTCGGCCGATTCCGATCCCGATTGGTTCACCCGATAGGGCTTCACCGGGCCGTCGCCGATGGCCGCCAGGACGATCAGGTTGCTGGCATCCAGCCAGCCGACGTCGACGAACCGGACCGTGCCGCCGGCGGCGGCGTTCAGAGTCAGGGGCCGGAACTCCTCCAGCACCGGAACGGTGGCACTGCGATTGACCCGGACCATGCCCAGCACGCTCTGCCCATTGATCTCCAGCACCACCGCCATCCGGACGCTGCCCGGGGACAGCCGGAAGGCCGTGATCCGGCCCGGCAACTGCGCCTGCACGGGAGTGACCCCGTTCGGATGGACCAGTTGGATCCCGTCATCGGAGACCGTCCACAACTCCTGCTCGGTGCTGCGTCCGAACTGGGGGCGGAGCATCCGGGCACCGTGGACGATCCGCGTGGGCGGCTGGTCGGGGTCGCCGATCAGCACGTCGTCGGTGTTGGTCACCACCGCGATCTGGTCCCCCTGCAGATTCACCGCGAGGGCGGTGAGCCCCTGCCGGGTCCCCAGCGGGCCGTTCACCGGAACCCGATCGGTGTCGCGGGCGGTTCGGTTCAGCCGCACCAGACCCGAGCCGACCAGGCCGAAGGTCTGATCCGACTTCTGCCAGGGAATCGGGTCCAACCAGGGCATTCCCGGCACCGGGAGGACGCCCTGGGCATTCTGTTCCCGCACCGCGTACGGGGCCCCGTTCACGGTGATCCGCACCCCGTTCACGCCGGGCACCTGGGACAGCGTCCAGATGATCTGGCCGGCCATCCGGGAGCGTTGGTCCTCCCCCAGGCCGCTGATCTGCTCACTGAGGGACACCTCCACGACCTGATCGGCGCTGACCGGGGCCGCGTTCACGCTGAGCCGGGTCTGCGGCGGAATTGCCGAGACCGCCCCCGGGCCCAGCCATTGACTCGGGCCCCGCAGCAGCGCCTGGATCAGGGTGGTGGCGCCCTGATTGCCGTGCGGCAGGTAGATCGGATCGGGCACCAGCGTGGTGTAGGAGGGATCGTAGAAGTAGATGGTGACCTGTTGGTAGAACTGGCTGAACAGGTACTGCGAGATGAGCAGGCCCTTGGGTGGATTGGAGATCCGCCATTCGCCGTTCGCGTCGGTGGTGACCCGGAAGTCGTGCCGGATCTGGTCACCGGTCTGCTGGTAGGACAGGTCGCTGCCGACCCGACCCACCGAGGGGGCGCTGAGCATCACCGATTCCGGGGTCGCGGTCACCGAGTACCCGTCGGCGTACACCTGCACCCCGTCCTCGGGACGCCAGGAATCGCGCACCTCGGGCATCAGATACTGCCGGGCCACCTGATAGCCGGACTGGTAGTTCGCCATCGCCTGCAGGAAGCCCTCGACCACCTCGCGCGGGGATGCCCCCGGCGAGGGCGGATCCGGGGCGATCTCGACCGAGACGCCGGTGTTGTCCGGCTGCACCGCGACCTCCTCCACCGGCCCGGTCCGCGGAATCGTGGCACACCCGCTGAGCACCAGCACCAGGGCGAGCAGCAGGGCTCCGATCCCCCGGGCGCGTCGGCGGGACTGGTCGGGCCTCATGCTTCGGCTCCGTTCGCCGGCAGCGCCACCGCGGCACCGGGCTGCTCGTCGTTGGGGCACGGCACCTCCTCGGTCAGGTCCCGCGGGACCACCGGCAGCGGCGACATCTCCAGCACCGACCCCGCCGTGCGCGGCAGCGTGAGCCGGAACTGCGCCCCCTGGTTCGGCCGGCCCCAGGCATTGAGCCAGCCGCCGTGCAGCCGGGCATCCTCCATCGCGATGGACAGGCCCAGGCCGGTGCCGCCCACGGTCCGGTTGCGGGCCGGATCGGCGCGCCAGAAGCGCAGAAAGACCTGCTTGACCTGGGCGGCCTCGAAGCCGACGCCGTGGTCGCGGACCGCCACGGCCACCGCCTTCTCGTCGGCGGCCAGGATCACGTCGATGGGCTTTCCCTCGCCGTGCTCGATCGCGTTCGACAACAGATTGCGGATGATCCGGGTGACCCGGCGTACGTCCATCTCCGCGGTGCAGTCATCCTCGCCGTGCAGCCGCAACTCGACGCCGTTGCGCTCGGCGAACGGTCCCTGGGCCGCCATCTCCCGGCGCACCACGGTCCGCAGATCGGCCGGTTCCAACGACAACTGGGCCGCCCCGGCATCGAAGCGGGAGATCTCCAGCAGGTCGTTGAGCAGGGCCTCGAACCGTTCCAGTTCGTCGTGCATCAACTCCGCCGACCGGCGCTCGGTGGGCCCGAACTCCTCCCGGGAGTCGTAGAGCATCTCCGACGCCATCCGGACCGTGGTCAGCGGCGTACGCAACTCGTGGGACACGTCGGAGACGAACCGGTGCTGCACCCGGGAGAGTTCCTCCAACTGGGTGATCTGATTGCCCAACTCCGCACCCATGTTGTTCATCGACTCGACCAGGCTGGCCAGATCGTCCTCCCCGCGGACCGGCATCCGGTTGTCCCACTCGCCCGAGGCGATCGCCTCCGCCTGTTGTTTGGCCCGTTTGATCGGAACCACGATCTGTCGGGAGACGATCGCGGAGATCAGGCCCAGCAGCACGATCAGGAACAGCCCGGTGATCAGGGTCGCCCGGTTCATCACTTCCAGCGTCGCCTGCTCCTGCGTCAACGGGAACAGCAGGTACATCGGATACCGGGCCGATCCGGCCGCCGCCAGGCTCGCCCCGATCGCCAGGCCCGCCTCGGGCTCGCGCCCGTCGCTGTAGCGGATCTCGGTCGGCGTGATGTACAGCGTCGTGCCGGTGGCCCGGCTGACCCGATCCCGCAGGGAACTCGGCACCGACTCCGGCAGGATTCCACCGGAGCGGATATCGGCGACCTGGCCCTGGATGATCACCTGGTAGCCGCCCAGATTGCCCCGGTTGGCCACCTCGAAGGTCAGCTGGGTGAGCAGATCGTTGGTACTGGAGGTCGTGTCGGCGGCGTGCAGCCGGCGCTGGGCCAGATCGAGCGCGACCGAGGCCTCGGCCAGGGCGGACTGTCGTTTCCCGTCGAGAATTCCGGTGCTGGCCTGTTGCAGCAGGAACACCCCGCTGAGCAGCATCACCAGCGCCGAGCCCAGCACGGTGCTGCCGACCACCCGCAGGGTCAGCGAACGACGCCACAACCGCAGCGGGGCGGTGACCAGATCCTTGAGCGTCCTAGGCAATATCCCCGGCCTTGTAGCCGATGCCGCGGACGGTCACCACGATCCGCGGATGCTCCGGGTCCTCCTCGATCTTGGACCGCAGGCGCTGCACATGGACATTGACCAGCCGGGTGTCGGCCGCATGCCGGTAGCCCCAGACCTCCTGCAGCAGCTTCTCCCGGCTGAAGACCTGCTTCGGCTGCTTGGCCAGGGCCAGCAGCAGATCGAACTCGAGCGGAGTGAGCGAGATCTGCTGGCTGCCGCGGCGTACCGAATGCCCGGAGACCGAGATCTCCAGGTCCCCGATCCGCAGCACATCCTGATCCTCCTCGACCGGCAGCCGGCGCAGCCGGGTACGGATCCGGGCGACGAGTTCCTTCGGCTTGAACGGCTTGGCCACGTAGTCGTCGGCGCCGGCCTCCAGCCCGGCCACCACGTCACTGGTGTCCGACTTCGCGGTGAGCATGACGATCGGTACGCCGGACTCGGCCCGGATCTCCCGACAGATCTGGACGCCGTCCTTGCCCGGGAGCATCAGGTCCAGCAGGACCAGATCCGGCCGGGTCCGGTGGAAGGCATCGACGGCTTCATCCCCGTGACCGCACCAGTCGGTCGCGTAGCCCTCCTGCTGCAACACCAACTGCAGCATCTCGGCCAAACTTGAATCGTCATCGACAACCAGGACCCGCGGTTGCTTGCCTTCGGACACCCTCACACCTCTCCGGACGAACTTCGCGCAGTCTAACCCGGATCCCGGGTCGCACCGTGGTGCCGCGGGTCTCGGGGCGGGTCAATCCTTGATCGTGCCGATCGACGGGGCGGAGTAGGTCGTACCGGGGGCCGTGGGCGGCGGGGTGGCCGCGGGCGGGGTCGTGGTGGCGGGGTTCTGCGGCGCGGTCAGGGTCGGGTTCATCCCGCCCGGCATCGCGGCGCTGGGCTCCATGTCGGAGATGTCGGCGATCGTGGGCCAGGCGCCGCCGTGACTGCGGAACGGCGTGTCCTGCTCCAGTGCGTCGGTGGCCTGCCCCTGGGCGTCCTCGATGGTGCCACCCCACTCGGCCACGCTCTGGGACAGGTCCTGCTGCAGATAGCGCAGGGCGTACTTCACCGAGGTCAGCGCGGTCCGCATCCGGGGACCGATGTCCTCCCGGCCGGCGGCGCAGTTCTGGATGTCCAGCTCGATCTTGTCGAAGGTCTGGATCACCGCCAGATACAGCGACTCCAGCCCGTTCCCGCCGGTGGCCAGGATGCTGTTCACCTGGCCCACCAGCGTGACGATCTGCCCGATCGCCTCCCCCTGGGGCTGGATCCCCTTGCTGTACGCCTCGGCCCCCGGCCCCGACCACAGCGTGGGGACCTGCATCTGGCTGACATGATCGTGCAGCGGCTGGAGTTCGACGGAGTTGATCGTGCCCCAGTCCTCGGCGGCGTCGCCAAGGGTCTGCGGGGCCCGGGCGCGATCGTCGTCGAGGTACTCCGTGCTCGCCCAGGTCTTCAGCCCCGGCCCGGAGATCGTCAGTTGGTCCCGGCCCACATCGGCGGTGCCGTAGCTGCCGAGGAAGAGGTCGCGGACGCCGTCGCCGAACCCGCCACCGTCCAGCGACTGGGTGCCGATCTGGATCGCGGCGGCCGGATTGGTCTCCCACTTGGCGTACATCAGCACCTTGAGGTTCTCCAGGTACGCCTGGTAGCCCGCCACATGCTGGTCGGTGTCGACACCGCCCATCATCGCGAACCAGGGCTCGTCGGCGATCACCACCGGCACCTCGACGGTGTGCCCGAAGTCACCACTGATCTGGTCGGACACCCCGTCCCAGAATCCCTCCTGATCCTTCTTCCAGCTCGAGTTGGTGAAGTCGGACAGGTCGAGGTTGTAGGCATTCTGCAACGCGGTGGTGACGTTGCCGATCGCGGTGGTGAGCTGGGTGTGCAGGTCGCGCGCCATCGTGCGGTTCTCCTTCCGGCCGTCTCAGGCCTGAATGCCGGGGCCGGTTCCCGTGGCCATCGCGGTGTTGTCGGATTCGGTGTCGGCGTACTTGGCGGCGGTCTTGCGCAGTCGGTCGGCGATGCTGCGGAACTCGGTCTCCCCCTGGCCGACCCAGGTGCTGATCCGGGTCTGGAGGTTGCTGTAGCCGTCGTGGATGCCGGCGGCCTTACCGAACTGGGTCCGGGTCAGCCTCAGCCCCGCCAGGTCGCTGCCGGCCTGCCGGTACGCGTCGGCCAACTCGTCCCAGCGGCGGGCATCCTCCCGCAGCGCCCCCACGCTGACTTTGGCGTCGATCTGGCCGGTCCCACCGGGCATGCCCCCGGGCCCGGTGCCGGTAGGCATCGAGGGTGCGCCGCCGGGCGACGGCAGCGCCGGTCCGCTGCCGTTCAGGTTCGGATTCGAGCCGTTGAGGTTCGGATCCGTCCCGTTGAGGTTCGGGTTCGTCCCGTTCAGGTTCGGGTTCGAGCCGTTGAGGTTCGGGTTCGAGCCGTTGAGGTTCGGATTCGAGCCGTTCAGGTTCGGATTCGACCCGCTCGCGTACGGGTCAGCGCCGTGCAGGCCCGGGTTCGAACCGGGGAGGTTCGGCGCACCGGGGCCGCTGGCGGAGCTGGCCGACCAGTCCGGTCGGCCGCCGTTCGGTCCGGACGGCCCCCGGCCGGCGTACCCCGAACCGGACAGGCCCTCGAGTCCGGCGCCACCCGGGCCGAGCCCGGAGCCGGGACCGTCGCCCACTCCGGCGGCCGAGGTGCCCGGCCCTCCGACCGAGCCTGGTCGCAGACCGTTCCCGAATCCGCTGCCCGGTCCGGCTCCGGCGGCACCCGGCCCGCTCCCGAGGCCGGCCCCGCTGGGGCTGGTGCCCAGTGCGGTCCCGGGACCACCGCCGGCGGTGCCCACGGCCCCGACACCCGATCCGTTGATCGCGCCGGGCGCCACCCGACCGGCCCCCAGCCCACCGGCGGAGGCCGCCCCGGCGCCGCCGTTGCCACTGCCCATGCCGCCCATCATCGGCGGCATCATCATCGGGCTGCCGCCGCCCTTGTTGTTCTTCGAGCCGGCGGCCCCGTTCGGGTCGATCATCGCCTCGTAGATGTCGAGGTCCTCGTCCAGGTCGTAGAACCGGTCGCTGATGGAGGTGAATCCCGCGCGCGTGGCGTTGAAGGTGTCGGGGCCCGGGGTGGGGCTGTCGGGGCTCATGCCTGCTCCTTGTCCTGCCTGGGGCGGTGCCCGCCGGTCGGCGGGTCCTACCTGTCGGTCGCGATCTCACCCGGTGGACCGAGGACCACCGCGAGTGTCTGCCGATGCAGGTCACCGAGTTCGGCGGCCAGTTGGTCGCGTTCCCCCGGGATCACCCGCGGCGGCTGCCACCCGGCGTACGCCCGGGCCAGCGCCTCCTCGATCGAGGAGACCAGCCGTTGGGCCTGGACGCCGCGTGCCCACTCCGGATCAATGCTGACCTGTGCGGGCCGCATCCGGGCGTTCAGAGAAACCGAAACCTTCCGGTTCGAGCTCTGGCCGCGAGCCGGCTCATGCTCGATCCGGGTGGCGACGACATCGGTACGCCGGTTCAGTGCCTGCGCGGCCTCCCGGATCTCCCCGGTCCGCTCGGCCAGCTCGGCCACGGTCTCGGGACGGATCGGGTGGGCCAGCAGGTCGGCCAGATCGCGCCGGGCGGTGGGGGCCCCGGGCGACGCGAACGACCCGCCCGCACCGGCGGCGAAGGCCAGCGTCGCGGTGGCCTGCCGACAGGCGTACGCCACCCGCGCCCCGATCGGTGGCAACGCGGCGTCGCGCCAGGCCCCCCGGACGCGGACCCGGACCACCCGCAGGTCGGCATCGGTCCAGACCACGACCGTCCCGGTCGGATCGCTGGTGCCGCCCTCGGCGGACACCTCCGGCTCGCCCGCGCCGGCGCCGTCGTCCGACTCGACGGAGCCGGCCCCGATTCGGGCGGGCCGGCCGAACGGCTCGTCGCCGGGGTCCTCGGCGGCGAGTTCGCTCCAGTAGTCGCTCATCGCACTGCTCCCCTCAACGGCGGCAGTTTTGCAGCGCTCCGGTTCAGTTCTGTTCCGGCGTCGGCGTCCAGGTCGCGTAGTGGGCAGCCGGCGGCGCCAGCCGGTGCAGCACCCGACGCCACAGGTCGAGCGGATGCTCCCCGAACACATCGGCATATTCCCCGTCGACGACGAACCAGTCCCCGCGGGCGATCTCGGACTCCAACTGCCCCGGCGCCCAGCCGGCATACCCGGCGAAGATCCGGATGTCGTCGAAGGCGCCCTCGACCAGTCCGGTCGGCGTGTCCAGGTGCAGCAGTCCGATCGGCCCGACCACGCGGTTCCAGCCGGGCGGGGCCTCGGCGGCGGTCGTCCCGGCCAGACAGATCGCCCCATCGGTGGACACTGGGCCGCCGTTGAAAACCCGATTCGGCTGCGAGACCAGATCCGCCCACTCCGGCAGCACCTCGACCAGGGTGTACTCGGCGTACTTGTTCAGGATCACCCCGGCGGTCCCGGCCGGATCGTGTTCGAGGAGCCAGACCACGCTGCGGTCGAAGATTCCGTCGGCGATGGAGGTGGCGGCCACCAGCAGGCGGCCCGCAGCGGGGGTCAGGTGTCCCGTTTGCCGCTCCACGCCGTCCTCCTTCCGCCGGCGGGGGTCAGCCGCCTAGGCTTGGCGTACCCGCCCAGTCTTGCACCTGTGGAGCATCGTCCGACGCCACAACACTTGTCTTTGAACATTCAACCATTTACCCTCTTTGTTGAACCGTCAACATGTGACTGATGGAGGACTCTCGATGACCACCCAACCTGTGCTGTTCCTCAGCCACGGCGCCCCGCCGTTGGCCGACGATGCCCTGTGGACCCGGCAACTGGCGGATTGGTCGGCCACGCTGCCGAAACCGACGAACATTCTGATGATCTCGGCCCACTGGGAGGCCCGCCCGCTGACCGTCTCCCCCAGCCAGCACAAGGTTCCGCTGACCTACGACTTCTGGGGCTTCCCGGACAAGTACTACACCGTGACCTACGACGCGCCCCTGGCTCCGGAGCTGGCTGCCTCCGTCGACGCGCTGGTCGCCGAGGCGGGCCACGGCGTACGCCGGGACGAGGAGCGCGGGCTGGACCACGGGGCGTACGTCCCGCTGGTGGAGATGTACCCCGACGCCGACGTGCCGGTACTGCAACTGTCGATGCCGACGCTGGATCCCCGGACGCTGTTCGAGCTCGGCAAGAAGCTGAGTGCGCTGCGCGATGAGGGCACGCTGATCATCGGATCGGGGTTCACCACGCACAACCTGCGGATGGCCCCGATGTGGGACTTCACCGCGCCGGCGCCGACCTGGTCGGCCGAGTTCGACCAGTGGGCCGCGGAGGCGATGGCCGCCCAGGATCTCGATGCCCTGCTCAACTTCGACACCGTGGCGCCCGCGGCGAAGCTGGCCCACCCGCGGACCGAGCACTGGGCCCCGCTGTACGTGGCCCTGGGTGCGGCCGCCGGGAAGGACTCCCTGGCGAACACCTCGGTGATCGACGGCTTCTGGGTCGGCCTGAGCAAGCGGTCCTGGCAGTTCGCCTGAGCCCGGCCCCGGGCCCGCGGACCGCCGGGCGGGCTCGGGGTAGACTCAGCAGATGGCGGACGTCGATTCCGAGGTCGACCAGCCGGTGCCGCCCGGTCGGGTGCTGGACACCCTGCGGGAGCACGTGCTCGTCGATGGGCTCCCCCTGGTGCTGGATCTCGAGCGGTCCCGCGGCACCTGCCTGGTGGACCAGGTCACCGGCACCCGGTACCTGGACATGTTCACCTTCTACGCCTCGAACGCCCTGGGGATGAATCATCCGGGCCTGTCCGAGCCGGAGTTCACCGCCGACCTGCTGGCCGCCGCCCGCACCAAGCCGAGCAATCCCGATGTCGCCACCGTGGCGTACGCCCGGTTCGTGGCGACCTTCGAACGGGTGGTGGGTGACCCCGCGCTCCCCCACTACTTCTTCATCGAGGGCGGTGCCCTGGCGGTGGAGAACGCGCTCAAGGTGGCCTTCGACTGGAAATCCCGCTGGAACCAGGCGCACGGCATCCCCCCCGACCTGGGGACCCGGGTGCTGCACCTGACCGATGCCTTCCACGGGCGCTCCGGGTACACCCTGTCGCTGACCAACACCGACCCGATCAAGGTGGCGCGCTTCCCGAAGTTCGACTGGCCCCGGATCCCCGCCCCCTATCTGGCCGAGGGCCGCGACGTCGCGGCGCTGGAACGCGACACGCTCGACCGGGCCCGGGCGGCGTTCGCGGCCCACCCGCACGACATCGCCTGCTTCCTGATGGAACCGATCCAGGGCGAGGGTGGCGACCATCATTTCCGGCCCCGGTTCCTCTCCGCGATGCGGGACCTGTGTCACGCCCACGATGCTCTGTTCGTGCTGGACGAGGTGCAGACCGGCGGCGGCAGCACCGGTACGCCCTGGGCGTACCAGCAACTGGGCGTGACGCCGGACGTGGTGGCCTTCGGCAAGAAGCTACAGGTGTGCGGGGTGATGGCCGGCGGGCGGGTGGACGAGGTCGCCGACAACGTCTTTCGGGTCGGCTCCCGGATCAACTCCACCTGGGGCGGCAACCTCACCGACATGGTCCGGGCCCGCCGCATCCTCGAAGTGATCGAGGCCGAGGACCTGTTCGCCAACGCCGCCGCCCGTGGCGCGGAACTGCTCACCGGGCTGCGGCGACTGCGGGAGCGGCACCGGCTGGTGGACAATCCGCGCGGACGCGGGCTGCTGGCCGCGGTGTCCCTGCCCGACGGCGCCACCCGGGACGCCCTGATCCGGCGGCTGTACGAGTCCGAGCGTGTCATCGTGCTGGGGTGTGGGCGGCGCACGCTGCGGCTGCGCCCGCCGCTGACGGTCGGCAGCGACGACATCGCCGCCGCGGTGGACGCCCTGGACCGGGCGCTGAGCTGGCTGGAAGCGAGGCAATGATGAAGACGCAGGCCGATCTGATTGCCCGGGCCCGGGGCGCGCTGGCGGCCCTGGGGGTGTCCCCGGATCGGTTCACCCCGCCCGGTGCCGGCACGCTGGACGCCCGGTCACCGCTGACCGGCGCCGCGCTGTTCGGCGTACGCGGGCACCCTCGCGAACAGGTGGAGGCGGAGATCGCGCAGGCGCAGGAGGCCTTCCGACAGTGGCGGATGACGCCGGCCCCGGTTCGCGGCCGGCTGGTGAAACGTCTGGGCGAACTGATCGCCGAACACAAGCAGCACCTGGCCGACCTGATCACCATCGAGGTCGGCAAGATCACCTCCGAGGCGCTCGGGGAGGTGCAGGAGATGAGCGACGTCTGCGATCTCGCCGTTGGGCTCTCTCGGCAGTTGTTCGGCCGCACCATGCCCTCGGAGCGGGTGGGGCACCGGCTGCAGGAGGTGTGGCACCCGCTCGGGGTGGTGGGGGTGATCTCGGCGTTCAACTTCCCGGTGGCGGTGTGGTCCTGGAACACCGCGATCGCGCTGGTGTGCGGGGACGCCGTGGTGTGGAAGCCCTCGGAGCTGACGCCGCTGTGCGCGCTGGGCTGTACTGCCCTGCTGGAGCGGGCCGTGGTCGAGACCGGGGCGCCGGCCGGGGTGCATCGGGTCCTGCTCGGCGGCCCCGAGGTCGGCGAGCAACTGGTCGACTCGCCGATGGTGCCGCTGATCAGCGCGACCGGGTCCACCCGGATGGGCCGGCGCGTCGGCCCCCGGGTCGCCGCCCGGCTGGGCCGCTCGCTGCTGGAACTCGGCGGGAACAATGCGGTGGTCCTCACCCCGTCGGCCGATCTGGGGCAGGCGATCGACGCGATCGTCTTCGCCGCCGCCGGAACCGCAGGCCAGCGGTGCACGTCGCTGCGCCGGCTGATCGTGCACGAATCGATCGTCGAGGAGGTGGTGGCCCGGGTGTCCGCGGCGTTCGACCGGCTGCCGGCCGGCGACCCGTTCGACCGGGCAACCCTGCTGGGCCCACTGATCCACGAGCGGGCGCACACCGCCATGCAGGCGGCGCTGAGCGCAGCCCGGGCGCAGGGTGGGCAGGTGCTCTGCGGCGGCGACCGGATCGAGACCGGGATGCCCGGGGTGTGGGTACGCCCCGCGCTGGTCCGGGTCCCCGAGCAGACCGGGATCGTGCTCGAGGAGACGTTCGCCCCGATCCTCTATGTCCTCAGCTATCGCGACTTCGAGCAGGCGCTGGCGCTGCACAATGGGGTCACTCAGGGCCTGTCGGCCGGGATTTTCACCCGCGATCTGGCCGAGGCAGAACGCTTCCTCGGCCCCGACGGCGCCGATACCGGGATCGCGAATGTCAATGTGGCGACCTCCGGGGCGGAGATCGGCGGCGCCTTCGGTGGTGAGAAGGACACCGGCGGGGGTCGGGAGGCCGGCTCGGACGCCTGGCGGGCGTACCTGCGGCGCTCGACGGCGACCATCAACCACTCCGGTGCGGTGCAGTTGGCCCAGGGGGTGCACTTCTCCGGGTGAGGGCCCAAAACCTGAGGCGCGCAGAAAACGTAAAGGCCTTGCCTAGCAGCGGGCTAGGAACACTCCCATCCAGTTCGACCCGTGGCGCCGGGTGACTGACACTTCTCCCGTGAGAGCCAGCCCGTACAGCGGACGGCCGTCGGTAGCGCCAGGCCGGTTCAGCACGTAGTAGGGGTGCCGTGTGGGCTGCGAACTGGGCGTCCCGTCCGGTCGACGCCGTGAATCGTGGCGATCGGCCGCCGAAGAGCGTTGATCGAGGTGACGATCGCGGCCATGGCACCATCCTGAAAGTGGGGGGAGGCAGTCTCACCTCGACCACCGCCCCGACCACGTCAGCTTCCCAGAATGGAGCGAGCGACCTGGTTCGCTCCTGAGATCGGGTTGGTGGCGCTGATGTTCGCGGGCAGGCTGATCCGGAACGTGACCGACTGCGTCTCGACATGGTGGTGGGTGGCGACGTCGTCGCGTCGGAGCACCTCGATCGCAGGATCGGTCATGTCGTACCCCCTGAAGAACGCAACCGTCAAGTTGAACGTGAACGGGGCGTCGTGCCGCATTGAGGCGTGGTCGTAGCCGAACCCGGACTCGGACCCGTAGCGCCCCACGCGAGTGAGGAACTCTGGGACCTGGCTAACATTGCCCGTGGCGTCGAGCCTGTCAACGATTCGCTGCACCAAGGTCGGGATCGAGATTGTGTTCACCCCGGCATCAGCGCGCTGGAGCCCGACGCTGACCAGTAGGAGGCGATCCTCGGTCAAGGTGCCGTTTTCGCCCTCTGAGGGCTCGATCTGGTGGACGCCCTGGACCATGTGGCTCGACGTAGAGCGCATGGTGGTCTTCAGTTCGACGCCAGTCCCGTCCCAGTGGAAGTCGCGTGCTGAGCGGCGCCAGCCATCCCAACACTGGACGACCGGCCCGACCTGACTGGTATCTGCCTGGCTACACAGGGAATTGAGCAGCAGGAGTTCTCCCGCGAGCCCCACCAACGCCGACTCGGAGAGGATGAGTCGCTCGATAGCGAGTTCTACGATCGGTTCGGTAACGCGGAACGCCTCCTCAAGGTCCTGGTCAGCGCCGTTGCGCAGCAGTTCAGTGCAGATGAATGCGGCGACCGGGTCGAAGTGCCCCAGGGCTGGCATCAACAAGCGGTTCGCCAGGAGCGGGCCACCGGCCTTGCGGTGCCACGTGTGATACTCCAGCGACTCACGGACCGTGGCGGAGGCAGCTTCCAACTCCACACCGGCGAGAAATACTTCAAGGCGACCAGCATGGTCTCGGGCGACGCCGACCACCTCGGCGAGTGTCGTCCACTTGATGTCGCGGACCCCGCCTGCAACTGAACTGGGAACTATAGCGATGTCTTTGAGGATGTCCTCGTAACTCGGCACTTGTTCGCCTTCCTCATATCCTCACGGCGCCGGCCCGGGTTGCAGCGAACTGCTCCGGGCCGCCGGCTGGCAGGGAGACACCTACGGCGACAGCCGGGTGGACCTGGCCAGGCCTCTGGTTCACGTAGAATAGGATCAGTCCATCGGAGCCGATGGGACGCCATCCGGAGTCGCCGGCCCGGGTGGGCACTGTTGCGCCGCGGTGGTAGTAGTCGAAGAACTCGTCGCCACGGTACTGGCCCGGACCTGCACTGGGGTCATTGGAGCCCCAGGCAGTGGTGATTTCACCAGCCTCCACACTCTTGGTGGTGGCCAGGACAGTGAACGGAAGTCCGGACAGAACTCCAGTACTCACCGCTGCCCCGCCGCCGTACCGAATGCCAATCCAGAAACGGGGCTGGTCCTGCTGCTTCAGAGCGAGGTCCGACATGGACCACAAGTCAGCCGGACGACCGGTCACGAAGAGGCCACGAACGGGCCTGGTAAGACAGGCATCCCAAAGGCGGAGGTACGCCGCGATCGAGTAAGGGCAGACCGGGCGAACATCGGACGGAGTGCTTGGAGGGAGGGGCGCGCGATAGAGGCCAGGCGAAGCCAACGGCTGGATCGCAGCCAACCTCGCCTCCACTTGTGCCCACTGCTCTGCGAGCTGGTGGTCGCGGCCAGGCCTGTAGCCTGCGAAGTCGAGCGAGTCGAGGAGTTGGGCTGCCTCGACGAGGTTCAACGGGGTGCTACGAATGCGCCCTCGGGTGTGGCCGACGACGAGGTCAGACGACGGCTGCTGGTGGAAGAGTTCGGCCAGCTTCTGCACGTTCGGGTCGGGCTGAGCACCGTTGTTGATCAGCCGAACGAACGGCCGGGATCCGGGGCTCAGTGGCCGCTGACCGAGGTTGGCAATCTTGCCAGTGGCCAGGAAGCTCATGCCTTGGAGCACCACCGGGTCGGGGGCGTCCCCAACCATCTTCTCGGTGATGGCGACACGGACGGCCTCGTCCATGTCATGGTAGGCACGGAAGAGGTCGAGTTGGTCGGGATCGGCGAAGACCCGGCACAGTTCGATGTAGGCACCTCGGTAGCCGAACCAGCGCTGCATCTGCATCTGGGTGTCGGCGAGAGGGTTGGCCGAGGACCTCTGGAACAATGCAGTGGTCATGCCCTCCAATGTCAGGCCACGCGCCATGACGTTGCCGGATACGAAGATCGTCGACAGGTCTCGGGCGGGACGCCACTTACCAGTCTCTGGGTCCAGGGTCGGCTTATAGAGCGGGCGGTCGTCGGCTGCAGGGTCGCTGTTGACGACCGAAACTCGGGTGCCGGGGATGACCTCATCGACAAGCAGTGCCTCGATCGTCGCCCAGTCGGGGAATGGCGTCGGGTTCAACAGGTTGAACTCGGTCTCGATCTCCCGCGCCGAGTGACGATAGTGATCCAACCACAGTGCCCACTTTCCGGGGTCAGCGATCAGCGACGCGATCAACGAGTCCGGGAGCCGCGCGTCACCAGTCTCCAGCATGGCTCGGGCTGTCGACCGGTCAGGAACCCCGGCCCAGAGTAGGACATCCTCGGCTCCCTGGAAGTGGTCGGTGATCGTTGCCGACGGGTGGAAGAGCATTGAGTGCGGGGGGGCGACGCCGCTCACCGCTTCCTGCTCACTGTCGAAGGAGAGACCTGCCGCAGCGCACGGTCCGGATTTTCCTGACCGGTGCAGCCGGATAGCGCCGGCTACGAGGAACGCGCGCACGGCTTCAGCAAGGTCTTGATCCTGAATGCCTGTGATCGGCTGGCAGAGCGCGGCTTGAGCTCCCCTGCGGTAGAACACCTCGCCCCCGGTGTAGAAGGCGTGGGAGCCCGCTGGCTCGGGGTATGTCGAGGAGCGCGGCGCATCGAGGTCGCCGGGGTTGGTCGGATCGACCGGGTGGCCCACGTCGAGAGGCGTGCGCAGGGAAATGATGAAGTCGCGCGGAGCGAGCGGGTTATGGTCTTCCTGCAGCAGGTTCGCCTGCGGCGTGGCGGTGTAGCCGATGTAGGTCGTGAACAGGTTGGACGGCGCAGGCTGCGGAGGGTCCCATAAGTTAGCAATAGCACGCGGGACCTGCTTCAGGTTACCGAAGACCGGGTGCTGGCCAGCCTCGACGCGGGCGTCAAGGATCGAGCCATCGTCAGCCTCATCGTCGAGCACCAGCATGTGCACGGGGCGGTCGAGTTCGTTCATCGCGTCAAACACGCTAGTCTTGAGTGCCCGTCCGAGGGTGTGGAGGTGGTCGGTGTGCTTCATCGCCACGACGATGATTGGATTGTTATCCTCAAACCGGCGTCGGACCGCTGCGGACGCCATCTGGTAGGTGCTGGCCAGAGGCAAAGGCTCCTCGGCCAGGACCACGTCAGGGGTCGGGACTAGCAGTCGTCGAGAAACCTTCTGGGCATTGAACTCGCCCCCGTCCAGTTGGGTCGCTAAGCGCTCGAAGGTCTGACGCCACAGCGACAGCCGGGTCCCGGCGAGGACAACCAGGACATCGACACCTGCGTCGAGGGCCAAGGCGCTTACGCCGAGCATCGACGCGGTCTTGCCCGACTGAACCGACCCCATCACCAAGCCGGTGCGCACGCGGCTGATCGGCCAGGTGTGCTCGTCGGGCTCCCCATCCCCCAATATGCCTCGTTGGAGTATGTACCTGGAGTCTGCTTCGAGCGCTGCCCGCGCAGTCGGAGAGAGCCACATCAGGGCCTTCGAGTATCGCGCCCACCAGCCCTCCACCAGCCGCTCAGAAGGTGGCGGATCGAAGTAGACGCGTTCGGTTCCGGGAGTTGCCTGCATGATCTTTCCGTTAGTCGTTGGAACCGGGAGGGATGATCATGGACCGGAGCGACTCAAACCCCGAGGAACCGAACTGGCTCCGAACAGCGGCCGAGGCCACGGCGGGGTCGATCCCGAGGAAGCCGACGAGTTCGGTGGCGATGCGGGCGATGTAGTCCCACTGCGTCTTAGTTTGGGTTTTCGCGATGCGCTTCCATTGGGTCTTGCTCGCGTTGAAGATCGCGTCCGCGTTCGCCTCGATCCGATCCTCAATGTCTGCCGGGGACGCCGCCATGGCGAACGACAGGCCGACCAAGGACCCGACCAACTGCAGTTCCTGCCACTTAACGCCCCTATCACCATCCTTGAACGCCGGAGCCCAGAGTTCGTCATGACGCATGTGCATCTCGACGACGTCTGAGATCCACTTGAACAGCGTCGCCAAGGTCGAGTTGTGCCGGAGCGGATGGTTCGGGTCTTTGTCCGCGCCACCGACCTCTTCCAGAAGTTGGTCGATGTGTTTGGCGGTGGATGTCAACGGCTTTCCTTTGGTGTCACGCAGGAGCACCGCCAGGATCCACGAGAGCACTTTTGTACGCTTGTAACGCAAGTCGCCGAACCCGTAGTCCTTCAAGGTCTTGCCGAGCTTTTCGAGGCCTGCGACGCCCACGAGCGCCCCGTTCGCGATCTGGTCGGCCCGAGTCCCGGGGGCGGCGTCACCGGCCGCGAACAGCGTCGCAGGCATCAAGGTCACCTCGTGGTACACCGCATTGCGGATCTCCTCCGCATTCAGATGTACGCCCTGCTTGTTGTAAAGCTTGAACACCTCGTGGATCTGACGCTGGGTGGCTTCGAGATACTCGATCACAGGGATCTGGTAGTCGGGGGCGCCTTCGAACAGTTCCTCGACGTCGATCACTTGACCCGACACCCTGATCCGCTTATCGCGGATTTGGGTGTAGTACTTCCCTTGGAGCGATTCGAGGTACTCCCCGGCCAGCCCGCCCTCGGCGTTGTTGCGCAGCTTGAACGGGAAATAGTACTCGTCTTCGAGCTTGGTGGTGAGCGTCTCCTTCTCAAGGACCTTCCACGCTCGCTTGAAGGCCGGGTAATCCCGGGTGAACAGGGTGGACAGATGCTTGTCCTTGTGGCGGTTGTCTGCTTCCTTGACCTTCTCCAACGCGCGTGGATGCATCCCCACGAAGCGAAGGATCGCTGTGAGGCGCTGCTTCCCGTCGACAACCTCGTGCGTCGTCGCGCCCTCGGTGCGCAGCAGGATCAGAGACGGCAGTGGGATGCCTCGTAAGATCGACTCGATGAGCGCCTGCCGGTCACCGGTTCGCCACACGTCCCCTCGTTGGTAGGAGGGCGTCAGGTTCAGCTTCTTCTTGGTGAGTTGAAGTATGTACCACACAGCAGCCTTGGCCGACACGGGCTTCAGGCTGTCGGTCTCGGCGACCGCGTCCTCCTCCTCCGCCCAGGCCTCGGACCAAGAGTTGGTCGCGTCAGCCCGGCTGAGTCCGGTGGTGTCGATGTCCTCGACGAACTTCTGCTGGAGGCGCACCGCCGTCTCAACCCGGTGGTGGAGCTTCTCAACTGACCGGGGCGAGAGCTGTTTTGTGCCGCTGCCGACCTCGAAAGCATCGGCCGTCTCAACCCCGAGCTCGTCGGCCAGAGCTTCGATGAAGTCGCCGTAGGACTCGGAGGGCAGATCCCCGTCGAACGCAAGCCAGCCCTGCACGTCGCTGAGACGGTGAGTCCACCCGTCGGTGGTGAAGTCCACGTCATCACGACTGAACATGGAAGCGGTCACGGAGACCCCCTCTGGGACATGTGGTGACTCCGATAGCGTCATGAGCCCATCCCCGATGCTCTCCCACATCTGGGACCTGGTGTCTTCCTCGAAGTCGAGGTCTTCGATGTCGAGATTCATGTGATGGCTCCAAGCGGTTCACGGGTCGGGTTGATCTTCGACGTACGGAAGGTTGTCACCGGTCCGGGGAGGCCCGTCAACAAGGGTTTGGCGATCGCTTCCACAACCCTGGCGTTGACGGCGTTGCCGAGGGCCTTGTAGGCGTCAAGGTCACTCCCAGGCAGTTCGATGTCGCCGAGGCTCTGGAGTTCGGCACACTCACGCGGAGTCATGTACCGGCGCAGGCCGGCGAGCTTGGCCCCCAAGATTGGCACCTGAGTCTGGGTGAACGCGATAAGGCTGGGCGCCGTCGTCGGACGTTTGATGCGTAGCCCCGAGGCGCGCACCTGAAGCACGAAGTTGTCAATGTCGCGCACCTCGCCCTGCGCATTCCACTCCATCTTCTGGAAGCTCGACGGGAAGGTCCACGGCTGCCACTCGTTCAGCCACGGGGTAATCCAAGAGGCGTTGTCCCGGAAGAACTCGCGGTTCTGTCGGATGAAGGTCTGCTTCCAGCGCGGGAACTGGAAGTCCCCTTCGCGACGTGCGTGGCTCGGGATCAACTCGTATTGCTCGGGGATCCTCAGGCCGTCAAGAGCGAAGCCGAAGCTGCCCTTGAAGCGCATCCCGCTCAGCCCGTACCTGCTACGGCGTGCCCAAACACCCGGGGGCGTCTCCTCCTCATATGGGTACGTGGCATCGAACTCCATAGACCAGATCGGGAACGACGGCATCTTCAGCGACGCGGGGGAGCGCTTGAGAAAGTCACCCCACATGTCGATGGCCTTGAGAGTCAACTCCGGGATGGGACGAGTAGTCGGCACGTCCCGGCGCACCACCGACGTGATGTCCGTGCCCTCCTTGTGCTTCTTGGGCCAGGTGAAGGTGTCGAGGCCGTCCAGGGAGCCCACGAAGTAGGCGCGGTCACGCACCTGGGGGATGCCAAACTCATGTGGCGAGAAATGTCTGATGTCCACGTCATAGCCGAGCGCACGCAACTCGGCGACAATCGTTTCGACGGTTCGTCCACCGTCGTGCTTGAGGATGTTGGGAACGTTCTCCAGTATCAATCGACCAGGCCGTTTCACCTTGAGGATCTGGAGGACCTTGAAGAACAGATTCCCCTGGGTAGTGTCGGCGAAGCCCAACTGGTCTCCGGCCTTGGAGAACGGTTGACACGGAAATCCGGCAGCAAGGACCGCGTGGTCGGGCACCTCCCGGCGGATGTCGTCGTCGGTCTCGAGCCCGTTGATGTCAGTCCAAGCGGGCAGTCCGTAGTTCGCCGTGTAGAGCTTGTTCAGCGTGGGTTCCCACTCTGCAGCGAAGACAGCTTCGCCTCCCAGATTCTCCAACGCCACGTGAAATCCGCCGAGCCCCGCGAAGAGGTCGACGAAACCGAAGGTCGGTGACTTCATCCCCACACCCTCGCCCCCTAGTCCATCCGCACTCCCTGCTGCGCACTCAGCAGGCCGAGCGATCCATTCTCGCCTTGATCCTCAGTCTGCCAACTCCCACTGACAATATTGAACGCAACATGGCCTCTTGGTTCCCCGATTCGCTTTCACGGTGCGATGGAGCAGGTGCCGGCAGGTATCGATTCTGGGAGGTTCTGACTTTGGTTCTTCGTCAGGGTGCACTTCTCCCCGTGAGGCCCACAGCCGACGACGCGCAGAACGCAGAAATGCCCCGCCGGAGCGGGGCATTTCTGCACGGGGGTGGAGGTGCGGGGAATCGAACCCCGGTCCTCGAAGGGTGACGCAGGACTTCTCCGGGTGCAGCCGACTAGACGGTTTTCTCGGCTCCTGCACTCACGTCAGCATGTTGCAGCCAAGCCCAGCTCAGGAAAAGTCCCTCACTGACCTCCGAGCACGGTCAGTGAAGCAAGCCTTCTGAATGAGGCCAGGAACCGGACGGAAGGCACATCCGGGCTGACCCTTCGATCACTGCTCAGGCAGCGAGAGCGAAGTCAGTGCGCTTAGAGTTGGCACTTATTGGTTTCCACAGAGCGTTTACGAGATAACTGTGGGTCCTCGACCCGCTTCCCCTGGGACTACCGCCCCAAGTCGAAACCGATCACCCCCTGTTGCGTTGTCACCCGTTCCGTCGGTCACCTGAGCCGACGAGCCGGGAACAGCTGCCCAGGTTCCGGGGAACCCGGGCAGATATCCATACTACACCGCGACTGCGACGAATATTCCCACGCGGGCTCAGCCGCGCAGCGGCTTCCAGTTGATCCGCTTGGTGACCGGGTTCTCCCAGCGCTCGCCCTGGAAGGCCTTCACCGCGCTGATCACGGTCAGGATGAACCAGGCCAGGCCGACGATGCCGGCCAGCGGGAGGTCGACGATGCCCCCGATGATCGCCATCGCGATGGTGGCGAAGACGCCGAACAGCTGGAAGTTGAACGCCTGGGCCGCCTCGGCCCGCAGCACCGAGCCGCGATCGCTGGTGAAGTACACGATCGCCGGGACGACCGGTCCGGCCGCGAGCCCGGACAGGTGGGTGAGCCCGGCACCGGTCCGCTCCGACTGCGACAGCTGCCCGTAGGGTGCCAGGTGCTGCCCGGTCGGGGCGTACCCGCTGGGATCGGTGGCCCGGTAGGCCGGGTATCCGGGCTGGTAGCCGGCGTACGGGTCGGCCTGCGGGTAGCCGGCGGCATAGGTGTCGCGGTAGGGATCGACCAGACCGTAGAGAGCCTGGTTCAGTTCCGGACGGGTCTGGGCCGTCATCACCTGATTGAGGCGGGCGTCCAGTTCGGTCTCGTTGAGGCGTCCCTCGGCGTAGGCCTGGGAGATCATGTCCACGGCGCGATCCCGCTCGGCAGTGCTGATCGGCGTGGTCTGCTGGCCGTAGTCGGCGTACTGCGGGAACGAGGACTGCGGATCAGTGCTGTGAGGGTTGGCGTAATCGTGCGTGCTCATGCTTCTACTGTGCCTTGCCGGACCCAACCGGACATCAGGGCTTATCCCCTGCCCTCCCCTGAACCTCGCCCTCGACCGGACCCCCGCCGCCCCCGGAACACCGGCCGCCCCGGGCGGCACGCCCCACTAGGCTGGCGCCCATGAGCAATCAGAACATGGGCGAGAAGCCCGAAGTCGACTTCCCCGAGGGCCCGGCCCCGACCGAGCTGCAGATCACCGATCTGGTCGAGGGCGACGGTCCCGAGGCCGCCGCCGGTCAGGTCGTCCACGTCCACTACGTCGGGGTGTCCTACTCCAGCGGCGAGCAGTTCGACGCGTCCTGGGACCGGGGCGCCCCGCTGGCGTTCCCGCTGGGCGCCGGTCGGGTCATCGCCGGTTGGGACCAGGGGGTCCAGGGCATGAAGGTGGGCGGCCGGCGCAAGCTGGTCATTCCGCCGCAGCTGGCCTACGGCGACCGGGGCGCGGGCGGCGTGATCGCGCCCGGGGAGACCCTGATCTTCATCTGCGACCTGGTCGCGGTGCAGTGACACCGAGCGTACGCTGAGCGCGCCGGGCCGGGGTCAGCCCCGCTCGCCCCGGCTCCGGGCCGCCAGCGCGCGTTCCTTTTCGCGATTGTCGTCGCGCTTGCGGATGGTCTCCCGCTTGTCGAACTCGCGCTTACCGGTCGCCACGGCGATCTCGACCTTGGCGTACCCGTCGTTGAAGTAGATCGACAGCGGGATCAGCGTCGTCCCGCCCTTGGTCAGCTCGCGCTCGATCTTGGTGATCTCCCGGCGGTTCAGCAGCAGTTTGCGGGTACGCCGCGCGGAGTGGTTGGTCCAGGTGCCGTGGCTGTACTCGGGGATGTTCGCGTTGCGCAGCCATACCTCGGAGTCGTCCACCGTGGCGAAGGCGTCGACCAGGCTGGCTCGCCCCTGGCGCAGCGATTTGACCTCGGTCCCGGTCAGCACCATGCCCGCTTCGAAAGTGTCACCGATGTGATAGTCGTGGCGCGCCTTCTTGTTCTGGGCGATCAGCTTGCGCCCCTTCTCCTTGACCATCGGTCCTCCTTCCCGGGTTTTGGCCCCGTGCATGAACGGTTCAGTCTAGCCACTGCGGGCCGTTGTCCCGGCCAATATCCGACGGCGCAGACCGCCGCCGCGCGACCGCCGTGGCACAACCGCCGTAGCCCAACCGCCATAGCCCAACAGAACGGGCCCCGGCCCTCCGTGGAGGGCCGGGGCCACCGGCGTCGAATCGGACCCGATCAGCTGGTGTACCAGGTCTGCGGGTTCACCATCGTGCCGTCCAACCACACCATCAGGTGCAGGTGGCAGCCGGTGGAGTAGCCGGTGCTGCCGACGTACCCGATGACCTGTCCCTTCTTGACCGTGTCGCCCACGTTGACGGTGTAGCTGGTCGCGTGGTTCATCGAGGTGGTGACATAGCGCCCGTCCACCTTGCCGTGATCGATGAACAGGCGATTGCCGTAGCCGCCGTTGTAATACTTCTCGGTCACCTTGCCGTCGTAGGGCGCCTTGATCGGGGTACCACAGCCGACCCCGAAGTCGGTGCCGTCATGCAGCTTGTAGACCCCGGTCACCGGGTGCACGCGCATGCCGTACGGGGAGGTGATCGGACCGGCGACCGGGTAGGCGAAGCCGTGGTTGGCCGAATCGGCCGCCAGCTTCTTGGCCTCCTCGTCCGCCTTCTTCTTCGCGGCGGCCTCGGCGGCAGCCTTCTCGTCAGCGGCCCGCTTGGCGGCGGCCTCTTTCTGCGCCGCTGCGGCCTGGGCGGCGGACTTCTCCGCGGCGGCCTTGTCGGCAGCAGCCTTCTCGGCCGCGGCCTTCTCGGCGGCCCGCTTCTGCATGGCCTCCTGCTCCGCGGCGGCCTTCTTGCTCGCGTCGGGGTCGCTGCTGGCCTGGTTGTTCGCCGAGGCGGTCGGGGCCTTGCCGGCGGTCGACCCGGTGGGTTCGGCCGACGGGGTGGCGCTGGCCGACGGCGTACCGCTGGCCGACGGCGTACCACTGGCCGAAGGGGTACCACTGGCCGACGGCGTACCACTGGCCGAGGGGGTACCACTGGCCGACGGCGTACCACTGGCCGAGGGGGTACCGCTCGCCGACGGCGTACCACTGGCCGACGGCGTACCACTGGCCGAGGGGGTGGCCGAGGTCTCCGGCCGGGCCGTGGCCGAGGGCGTCGCCGGTGCGGTGCTGCTCGGGCTCGCGGTGGCGCTCGGCGTACCGCTGGGGCTCGGGGTCGTGCTCGGGGCAGCGGACTGGGCATCGCGCTCGGCGGCCGCCTTCTCCCGGGCTTCGCGAGCAGCCTTGGCCGAGGCGACCTCTGCCCCCTGCTGCTCGGCGATCCGGTCCTTGATCCGCTGGTCGACGCCGTCGCGTTCCTCGTTCAGCCCGGCGAGCTGCTTCTGGTCGGCCTCGTACTGGCTGCGCGCGGCGGCCTCGGCCAGCTTGTTCTGCTCCACCAGGGCGGTGACTTCCTTGGCCTGCTGATCGGCCGCGGTCTTGAGCGCCTGGGTGCGTTCCAGGTTCTTCGCTGCCGTCTCCCGGTCGGTCGACGCCTGCTGCTCGATGGCTGCCTGCGCTTCCCGCGCCGCGGTCAGCTTCGTCTGCTCCTGCTTGAGTGCGGAGAGCTCGGAATCGGTGCTGAGGTACGCATTGCGGGCCCACTGGATCCGGTTGCTGATGTCTGCGGAGGATTTGCCGTTGGCCAGCATCCCGTAGCTGACCAGGGTGGTCTGCTGCTGTTGCTGCTGACGGGCCACCTCGCCGAGCTTCTGCTGCTTGGCGTCCACGTTCTTCTGCCCCTCGGCCACCGCGGCGCGGGCCACCTCGAGGTCTTCGCGGGCCTTGGCCAGGGTCAGGGCCATCGCCTGGTCCTGCTGCTGGGCCGCGTCGAGATCCTTGCGGGTCTGGTCGAGTTTGTTCTGGGCGGTGGCCAGCGCCTTCTCGGCGTCGCGCACCTTGGCGGTGGCGGCATCGAGTTCGTTGCTGGACTCATACACCTTGGACTTGGTCGAACTGATCTGCTGATCAACCTTGTCGCGCTGGTCGCTGAGGGGGTCGGCGTTCGCCGCCGAGAGCCCGCCGAACGTCACGGCGATCGTCAATGCACTGACCACCGTCGCCCGAACAACATGGGTCGCGAGGCGTCGGAAAGGCGCTTCGCTGTTGCGCGGGACGCCCGGCGGGGCGTAGGGAAGGTCCCGTTTCACAGCTGTCTCCAAAAGTCTGTTGAGGAAGGCTCCTCAGGTGTTCAGACCCTCAGATACCTTCGCGTGGCTATCAGCGTTGGAATGATAGAAAGCAGGACACCGACGACCGCAACCCCCAACATGGCGATACCTACGTGGGACCAGCCAATCCAAGGTGAACCTTGAATCAAGACTTGAGCCTTTTGGACGATAAGGAAGTAGTGTCCTGCGGCCAGTGTGACACATGTTAAAACGATTGAGATGACAGCTGCGAAGAGTGTCTCCAGAAGAAATGGCGCCAGGATGTACCAGTTGCTGGCGCCGACCATCCGCATGATGCCGATCTCCCGGCGCCGGGCGAAGGCCGCCATCCGGATCGTGTTCGCGATCTGCAGCGCCGCCGCGAGCAGCAGCAGTGCGGCGGCGATGATCGTCCCCCACTGCGCCAGGTTCATCCACTCGAACAGCCCGTCCAGGATGCCGCGCAGATCCTGCACGTTCTGTACACCCTTCAGCCCCTGCACGGAACTGACGACCCCTTGATACTCCTCAGGGTTCTTCAGTCGCACCGAGTAGGACTCCTGCATCTGATCCACCGTCAGGTAGTCCGCGGTCGGGGTGTTCGCGTACGCGGCGCGGAACTCCGCGAAGGCCTGTTCCTTGGACTGATAGGTCACCTCGGCGACCTCGGGGTTCGACCGCAACGTCTGTTCGATCTGGGCCTTCTGCTCCTGGGTCACCTCCTGACCCGCGTCGCAGTTGTCGCCCGGGGTCGTGGCGTTGCACAGGAAGACCCGGACCTCGATCTTGTCGTACCAGTCGGCCTTCATCAGATTGACCTGCTGGTTGACCATCAGGCCGGCACCGAACAGGGTCAGCGACACCCACATCGTGACGATGACAGCGATGGTCATCGACCCGTTGCGGCGAATGCCGGACCACGTTTCAGAGAAGGTATGTCGCATCAGTTTCCTCCGGTCCACGGCTCACTGGTAGCCGTAGACGCCCTTGCTTTGGTCTCGGACGACGTCCCCGTCGACCAGCTCGATCACGCGCTTGCGCATCTGGTCCACGATCGTGGAGTCGTGGGTGGCCATCACCACGGTGGTGTCGGCGCGGTTGATGCGGTCGAGCAGCTTCATGATGCCGACACTGGTGGCCGGGTCCAGGTTTCCGGTCGGCTCGTCGGCAATGAGGATCTGCGGCCGGTTCACGAACGCGCGGGCGATCGCCACCCGCTGCTGCTCACCACCGGACAACTCCTCGGGCAGCCGGTCGCCCTTGTTCGCCAGGCCGACCAACTCCAGGGTCTCCGGTACCGCCTTGCGGATCTCGGAGTTCTTCTTCCCGATCACCTGCAGGGCGAACCCGACATTCTCGGAGACGGTCTTGCCCGGCAGCAGCCGGAAGTCCTGGAAGACGGTGCCGATCTGGCGCCGCAGGCCCGGGATCTTCCACCCGGGAAGCTTGTTGATGTCCTTGCCGGCGACGTAGATCCGACCGGTGGTGGGTCGGTACTCGCGCAGGATCAGACGCATGAAGGTCGACTTGCCGGACCCCGATGCCCCGACCAGGAAGACGAATTCGCCTTTCTCGATCTCGACATCGACATCCTTCAATGCGGCCCGATGCTGTCCCTCGTAGGTCTTGGAGACATTCTCAAAACGGATCACAGGCGTGGGCGGCCGGGATCGATTACATGCGGCGCCGAGGCGTACGCATGCCCCGGCACAAGCAGGGGACGGCCTTCAGTGAGTGTAGGCGGGTGACCCCAAGCCGCCGGGGATTTGCCCCCGGCGAGCCCGGCGGGGATCAGGCGTCGGCGGTCTCTTCCTGCTTGCGCCAGCGGATGCCGGCATCGATGAAGCCGTCGATGTCGCCGTCGAAGACCGCGTCCGGGTTGCCGGTTTCGTAGGAGGTACGCAGGTCCTTGACCATCTGGTAGGGATGCAGCACGTAGGAGCGCATCTGCGAACCCCAGGAGTTGCCGTCGGACTTCAGCGCGTTCATCTCGGCCTCCTTGTCCTTGCGGGCCTTCTCCAGCAGGCGGGACTGCAGGACGCGCAGCGCGGCCGCCTTGTTCTGCAGCTGGGACTTCTCGTTCTGACAGGAGACCACGATGCCGGTGGGCAGGTGGGTGATCCGCACAGCGGAGTCGGTGGTGTTCACCGACTGCCCGCCCGGCCCCGAGGAGCGGAACACGTCAACGCGGATGTCGCCCTCGGGCACGTCGATGTGGTCGGTCTCCTCGGTCACCGGCAGCACATCCACCCCGGCGAAGCTGGTCTGCCGGCGGCCCTGGTTGTCGAACGGGCTGATCCGGACCAGCCGGTGCGTGCCCTGCTCGACCGACAGGGTGCCGTAGGCGTAGGGGGCCTTGACCGCAAAGGTGGCCGACTTGATCCCGGCCTCTTCGGCGAAGGAGGTGTCGTAGACCTCGGTGGGATAGCCGTGCCGCTCGGCCCAGCGCAGATACATCCGCATCAGCCGCTCGGCGAAGTCGGAGGCATCGACCCCACCGGCCTCGGCCCGGACGGTGACCAGGGCGTCCCGGTCGTCGTACTCCCCCGACAGCAGCGTGCGTACCTCCATCGCCGAGATGTCGGTCTGCAGGCTGTGCAGTTCGGTCTCGGCGTCGGCGAGCACCTCGGCGTCGCTCTCCTCGTTGCCGAGTTCGACCATCACCTGGATGTCCTCCAGGCGCGAGCGCAGGCCGCCGATGCGGTCCAGCTCGGCCTGCAACTGGGACAGCCGGGAGGTGACCCGCTGGGCATTGTCCTGGTCGTCCCACAGGTCGGGGGCGGCCACCTGCTGCTCGAGGTCGGCGATCTCGGCCCGTTTGGACTCGGGATCGACGACCGCCTCGATCGAGGTCAGCGACCGATCGAGGTCGGTCAGCGCGGAGGAAAAGTCAACAGAAGCCACAAACGACAACGATACCCGTCCGGGAGCGGCCGCTGCGGACCGGTTCGATCGGTGGCACCGTCGTTTTCGGTGCAGCAGAATTCGACGCAGCTCAGTCAGCGCACAGTTGCCGGTGTCTCACGCCGGTTTGCTGCACCCGAAACGACGTTTCTGTCGGCGTACCCGGGTATCGGCGGGTCAGCGTGCCTTGATCAGCGGCCGGATCCCCTGCTGGATCGCCGGGATGTTGGCGTCGGTGATCCGCATCGCCTCGGCCCAGACCGGGACCAGGTCGTCCTTGTACTCGTGGCCGTGGCCGTCCCCGGCCGACTGGGCCACCGCCATGTCGCAGGCCAACTGCCAGAACGTCGCCCACGGCACCCAGCGCACGCCGTCGCTGACGTCCCGGCCCACCCGTTCCTTCAGCCAGTCGTGTTCCCGGTAGAGCACGTCCCAGTTCCACCACACGATCGGGTCCGAGGCGTACTGCAGGTAGATCACCCGGGTGCCGTCCCACGGGTCGTAGGGACCGCCGTAGAAGTCCCGGCGCAGTTCGGCGGGTTGGGTGACGAACCGGATGTTGCGCCCGTTGTCCCACACCGGGGCGATCTCCGGGGAGTCCGGCCGACGATGCTCGGTCAGTTTGCTCCACAGCGGGGTGAACCGCGGGGTCCCGACCCAGACCGCACCCTCGACCTTGGCGATCATCTCCTGCTCGTCGGCGAACGCGGCCTGGCCGCCGTAGGACCCCAGGGAGGTGCCGCCGGCCAGCAGCATCGGGCGGTGGTCGGCCGGCAGCTGGGACCAGGCGGCGTACACCGCGTTGAACAGGGCCTGCCCGGCCCGCGGGGCGATGGTCCGGTCGGCCATGTAGGCGAACGGGCTGAGCATGTAGGAGTACTGCATCGAGGCGATCGCGGAGTCGCCGTCGGCGAGGAATTCCACCGCGGACAGGTTCCACTCCTCCAGCCAGCCCTTGCCCGCCGAGGTCATCACGACCAGGTACTTGCGCTCGAAGGCACCGGTGCGGCGCAGTTCGGCAACCACCGCGTCGGCGGTGCCGTACACGTCGCGCCCCTCGCGGATCCCGGCGAAGGCGCGGATCGGTTCCTTGGCCGGCCGCCCGGTGGCCCGGCTGATGTCGGCGGCCCGGGGCCCGTCGGAGACCACCGCCTGCCCCTGGGCGCCCAGGGTGTTCCACGGCTCCAGGGACTGCGCCGACCCCGAACGCTCGGGCTGCAGCGGCTGCGACCGGCCCGGCAGGGTGGTTTCGTTGGTCGCGGTCGCCGACCGGAAGGCACCGTCGAGCACCCCGGTGACCAGGACGTTGTTGGTCAGCACCACCGAGACCACGAAGACGACCAGGACCGCGATGATGCTCCCGATCCCGGCCGGCAGGATCCGACCGAGCCAGCCGCTGAGTCGGTTGACCAGGGCCGCGATCGCCCGCCCCAGCATCACCAACAGCCCGAACAGCATCAGACCGGTGATCAGGCCGATGCTCTGGTTCACCGCGGCATTGGGGACCATCCCGGTGAGCACCGCGATCTTGTCCTGCTCGCGCAGAGAGATGACCCACCACACCAGCGTGCCGATGGTCAGCCCGATCTGGAAGACCCGGGTGAGGATGCGTCCCACCCCCGGCTTCAGCGTGACCTGCAGACCGATCAGCTGGGCCAGCCGGGAGCCGAGGTAGCCCACGGTCCGCCCGACCAGATAGCCGAAGCCCATGCACAGACCGATGTTGGCCAGGTTCATCCACCAGTCGCGGGTGATCAGGCTGGGGGAGATCGCGATCCACAGCGATGCCAGGGCGAAGAACAGTGCGGTCGGGTGCAGGCGATTCCAGATCTTGTCGAACCACCAGGTACGCAGCCGTTCAATTCTGCTCACGCGCGAATAGTGCCATACCTCGGCGTACCCGGCAGAAACTCCGGGGTGCTGAGCACGCACCCGTGGAAGGATGGGCCTGCACACAGACCGATCGGGGCGTACAGGCCCGGCAGCAGGAGGGATCCACGATGGCCGAACTCAAGGACCAGCTCAAGGCCGACATGAAGACCGCGATGAAGGCCAAGGACAAGGACACCCTGCGCGCGATCCGGGCCGCGCTGGCCGCGATCGGGGTCAAGGAGGTCGAGGGCGAGGCGCACGACCTGACCACCGAGGAGGAGCAGGCGGTGGTCACCAAGGAGGTACGCCAGCGCAAGGACTCCGCGCAGGCCTACACCGAGGGGGGACGGCCGGAACTGGCCGAGGCCGAGCTGGCCGAGGCCGACGTGCTCGCCCGCTACCTCCCGGCCCCGTTGACCGAGGCCGAACTGACTGCCCTGGTCGACGCCGAGATCGCCAAGCTGGAGGAGCCCTCGCTGAAGCAGATGGGCAAGGTGATGGGTGCGGTGAATCAGCAGGCCAAGGGCCGCGCCGACGGCGCCGCGGTCGCCGCACTGGTGAAGCAGAAGCTCGGCCAGGCCTCCTGAGACCGCGATGGCGGGCATCGGCACCACGATCGAGGACCGGATCGCCACGGTCACCATCGACAACCCCACCAAACGCAATGCGCTGACCGTGGCGATGTGGCAGGAACTCCCCCGGGTGTACGCCGCGCTGACCGCCGACGATGCCGTCCGGGTGATCGTGCTGACCGGCGCCGGAGAGCACTTCAGCGCCGGCGCCGACATCGCCGCGCTGGAGCTGCTGGGCACCGGGCAGCTCCCCACGGTCGCCGAGATGGCGATCCGGGACTGCCCCAAGCCGACGATCGCCGCGATCAACGGCATCTGCTTCGGCGGCGGCTGCGAGCTCGCCGCCGCCTGTGACCTGCGGATCGCCGGGACCGGGGCGCGGTTCAGCGTCCCGCCGGCGAACCTCGGGGTGGTCTATCCATTGCCGGCGACCCAACTGCTGGTCTCGGTGATCGGTCCGGCGGCGACGAAGTACCTGATGTTCACCGGCGAACCCATCGACGCGATCCGAGCCCTGCACATCGGTCTGGTCGATGAGGTCGTGGCGCCCGAGCTCCTTCGCGACCGCGGGCAGGCGCTGGCGGCCCGGATCGCCTCACGCTCCCAGCTGACGGTGCAGGCCGCCAAGGAGATCGTCAACGCGATCGCGAGCGGGCAGGAACCGGCTGCGCTGGCCGCGTTGGCCGGGGACTGGTCCGCGCAGGCGATGGCCGGCCCGGACCTGGCCGAGGGGATGCGCGCCTTCGCCGAGAAGCGTCCGGCGCAGTTCACCTGGCATCGCCCGCACGGCTGAGTGGGTACGGTGGCGGGCATGCGCATCGGTTTTGCATTCCCGTTGGGAGCGGTCCTCGCGGCCGCCGGAATCGGTCTGGGCGCCTTCGGCGCGCACGGCCTCAAGGCGATCGTGGACCCGGCGATGTTGGCCAACTGGGAGACCGGGGTGCGCTACCACATGTACGCCGCGCTGGCGATGATGGTGATCGGCGTCCTGCCCGGCAAACCGCAGAAGGTGGCCCCGTGGCTGCTGGTGGCCGGCATCGTGTTGTTCGGGGGGTCGCTGTACCTGATGACGCTGACCGGCGCCCGGTGGCTGGGGGCGATCACCCCGCTGGGCGGGGTCGCGATCATCGTCGGGCTGTGCCTGGCCGCGCTCACCGCGTGGCGGTCCCGCCCGACGGCGGATTGAGCCGGGCCCGACCGCGGGAGCGGCGCCACGGCGTACGGTGGGCGTGGCGTAATCTTGTGACATGGATCACATCAAGGTACGCCGGGCGACCCACCACGATGCGGTCGCCCTGGGCCGGATGCAACACGATTTCGGCACCGAGTTCGATACCCCGGGTGATCCGGCCGATGTGCTGGGCGTACGGTTCGACCGGATCCTGCGCGAGGAGGGCGTCTTCGCGGTGATCGCCGAGGACGAGGGGGAACCGGTCGGCTTCGGCCTGGTCACGCTGCGCCCGGCGATCTGGTTCGACGGGCCGGTCGCCCAACTCGAGGAGTTCTACGTCATCCCCGACCTGCGCGACCAGGGCATCGGCACCCGGCTGCTGACCCTGATCCGGCGGATCGCCACCGAGGCCGGCTCCCCCGAGATGCACATCAATGTCGACGAGATCGACGCCGACACCCGACGCTTCTACGAGCGGTACGGCTTTGTGAATATCGAGCCCGGCGCGGACTACCGGATGCTGTTCTACGTCGGTCCGACGCAATGGACGCGGCAGGCCGATTCGGCCTAGTCCCGACTCCGGACGCCGGATCAGCCCTGATCGAACGGCAACCCGGCCAGCGTGCCGAGCGCGGCAAGTTGCGCCGGCGGGAGGTAGGCCACCAGCACCGATCCCCCGTCCCCGATCCACCCGAAGCGGCCGGTCGCGGAGTCGGGGAGGTGTTCGTTGAGCCGGGCAATCAGCGACCAGTCGAAGTCCTTGTTCTGCCGCAGCCCGAACTCGGCGGAGAGGGGGCCGGACACCCGGACGAGATAGCGCTCGTCCCGCCCGATCGGCCCGGTCACCGAGACCGCCGCAGCCGCGAACTCCGGATCGGCCAGGTGGAGCACGGCCGCAATGGTGTCGGCCAGGTCGGCTTCAGCGGCCCCGTCAAAGACGTGGTCGACGATGATCCGGGCGTTGTCGAAGAGCGGTTCGCCGCTCTCCTCATCCTCCTGCCACAGCACCGTCAGCACCGGATTCGGGAGCGCCGCGATCCGGTTCTCCGCTGGAGCCGCACCCCCGTGGGCCCCGATCCCCGCGAGGGTCGCCCGCGCCCACTCAGCCGCCGACAGCCGGGGTACGCCCCCGGACCAGCGCAGCCCGACGGCCGCGAAATCGGCCCAGCACTGCTCGACGAACGCGACCTCGGCCGGGGTGGGCTGCGGGGGCTCGGGCGACTGCGGGGGCTCGGTGGGCTGGGGGGGCTCCGGCGACTGCGGCGCAGACCCGGCCCGCGGCGCGGTCGCGCCGAGGCCGAGTGCGTGCAGCAGTCGCCGGATCATTCAGCGGGCCTCGGGCTTGAACCGCCGCAGCAGCAGCGAGTTCGCCACCACGAAGACCGAGCTGAACGCCATCGCCGCACCGGCGATCATCGGGGTGAGGAAGCCCAGGGCGGCCAGCGGGATCGCCGCGGTGTTGTACGCGAAGGCCCAGAACAGGTTCGTCCGAATCGTCCGCAGCGTGGCCCGGCTGAGCCGGATCGCGTCGACGGCCAGCATCAGATCCGAGCGCATCAGGGTGATCCCCGCCGCTTCCTTGGCCGCGTCGGTACCCGACCCCATGGCGATGCCGAGGTCGGCGGCAGCCAGTGCCGCGGCGTCGTTCACCCCGTCCCCGACCATCGCCACCTGACCGTGGGTCTGCAGTTCGCGGACCACCGCGACCTTGCCCTCCGGCCGGACATTGGCCCGGACCTCGGTGATGCCGACCTTGGCGGCCACTGCCCGAGCGGCCCGCTCGTTGTCGCCGGTCACCAGCACCGGGGTGAGCCCCAGCTCGATGAACCGCGCGATGGCCTGCTGCGAGGTCTCCTTGATGGTGTCGGCCAGGCTGATTACGCCGACCGGCGTACCGGCCCGGGAGACCACGACCGGGGTTTCCCCGCGGGCCTGGCTCGCGTCCACGACCCGATCCAGTTCGGCGGGCAGCTCGGTGACCGCGTCGGGTCGCGAGACCGCGACCGGCACCCCGTCGACCAGGGCCCGGACTCCTTCGCCGGGCAGGTTGGTGAACTCGGTCAGCTCACCCAGTTCCCCGGCGGCGTCCACGATGGCGCGGGCCAGCGGGTGTTCCGAGCCGGATTCGGCGGTGGCCGCCCAGCGGGTCAGTTCGTCGGAGGTCACGCCGTCGACCGGGTTCACCGAGACAACCTTGAGGTCACCGTTGGTGACGGTGCCGGTCTTGTCCAGCGCGATCGTCTTCACCGCTCGCGCCTGTTCCAGCACGTCGGGTCCGCCGATCACGATGCCGAGTTTCGCACCGCGGCCGGTGCCCACCAGCAGGGCGACCGGGGTGGCCAGGCCGAGGGCACACGGGCAGGCGATGATCAACACCGCGACCGCGGCGGTCGCGGCGAACAGCACCGACTCGCCGGCCAGCAGCCACCCGACCAGGGTGACCAGGGCGATCGCCAGCACGATCGGCACGAAGACACCGGAGATCTTGTCGGCCAGCGCCTGCACCGGAGCCTTGCGCGTCTGCGCCTCCTCGACCATCCGGGCCATCCGGGACAGTTCGGTGTCCGCACCCAGCGCGGTGGCCCGGACGATCAGCCGGCCGTTGGCGTTCACCGTCGCGCCGACGACCTTGTCCCCGGGCGCCTTGTCGACCGGGAGGGATTCACCGGTGATCATCGACTCATCCACCGCCGAGGTCCCCGAGACCACCACCCCATCGGTGGCGACCTTCTCCCCGGGCCGGACGATGAACTCATCACCCACGGCCAGTTGCTCGACCGGGATCCGTACCTCGACGCCGTCGCGCAGCACCGTGGCCTCCGCCGCGCCAAGGGTCAGCAGGGCGCGCAACGCCTCGGACGCCTTGGTCCGCGCATTCGCCTCGAACCAGCGGCCGGCGGTGATGAACGTGATCACCCCGACCACGGCCTCGAAGTAGACGCCGCCCTGTGCGCCGCGTTCCAGCGTGAACTCGAACCCGTGGGTGTAGTCCAGCGATCCGGCGTGGGTGAAGAACAGCGCCCAGACCGAGTAGAAGTACGCCGCAGTGGTGCCCATCGAGATCAGGGTGTCCATGGTGGTGGCCCCGTGGCGCAGATTCACCAGCGCCGAGCGGTGGAAACGCCGGCCGACCCAGAAGTAGACCGGGGTGGCCAGCAGCAGCGAGAACCAGGTCCAGCCGCTGAACTGCAGCGCCGGGATCATCGCCAGCGCGATCACCGGCACCGACAGGATCACCGACAGGGTCAGGTCCTTCTCCAACTCGGCGGCGCGGTCGGGACGCTTGATGACCGGGTCGGGCAGCTTCGCCGCGTACCCGGTGTTCTCCACGACCTGGATCAGGTCCTGGGCGCTGACTCCGGTCGGGGCCAGCACCTTGGCCTTCTCCGTGGCGTAGTTGACGCTGGCGGTGACGCCGTCGACCTTGTTCAGTTTCTTCTCGATCCGGGCCGCGCACGAGGCGCAGGTCATCCCGTCGATGTCGAGTTCGATGGATTCCCGGCGGTCGATGAACTCAAGACCGGGCGTCGGGGTGGTGGTTGGCTGGGTAGCCATAGTGGGTTTCTCCTCGGGTGGAGGACCGTTGCGTGGGCCGGAGCGGACGAAACGGTCCTGACTGAATGGAGTGGTGGGACGGGGCGTACGCCCGGGTCAGCTGCGCACGAGGCGAGCGATCGCCTCGGAGGCTTCCTGGATCTTCTCTTCGGCCTGCGGACCCCCCTCGCGGGCGGCCTCCAGGACGCAGTGGCTCATGTGATCGTCGAGCAGGCCGAGGGCCACCGACTGCAGGGCCTTGGTCATCGCCGAGACCTGGGTGAGAATGTCGATGCAGTAGGCCTCCTCATCGACCATCCGCTGCAGGCCGCGGGCCTGACCCTCGATGCGGCGCAGCCGACGCAGGTAGTTGTCCTTGGCCGAGATGTAGCCGTGGTGGTGTTCGGTGCCGGCCGCAGCGCAGCAGGCCTGGCCCGAGTCGACGTCCACCAGGACTTCCTCGGCGTCGGGCCCGGCAGGCTCGGCCGACTTCTTGTCGAGAGCGGTCATAACGCTCCCTCCCTTCGCGGTTCCGATAGCCCAACTATACCCCTAGGGGGTTTATTCCGAAACTTGACGGGACGCAACGTCCCGCACCCTGGGACCTCGGACCGAGGTGCCGCGGGCCACGCGATACGTTCACCGGAAGATCTGGGTCCCCGATCCCCCGTGACGCGGTGCGCGGCCGGGGCCTAGAGTCGGACCAACCACGACAGGAGTACGCCCGTGAGCAATGACCAGCACCAGAAGTTTGCTGACCTTCTTCTCAACTCGTATGTCACCAAGACCCCGATCCCGCCGCTGCGGGACCAGATCGAGGGGATGACCCTCGATGACGCCTACGAGATCCAGCTGCTGCAGGAAAAGGCCTATGTCGCCAAGGGCGACCCCGTCGTCGGGCGCAAGATCGGCCTGACCTCGCTGGCCATGCAGCAGCAGCTCGGGGTGGATCAGCCCGACTTCGGCTTCGTCACCGCGTCGATGGTCAGCCGTGGCGACCACACCTTCGCCCCCGACGCGTTCATCCAGCCCAAGGTCGAGCCGGAACTGGCCATCGTGCTGGGCAAGGACCTGAAGGGCCCCGGGGTCACCCTCGAGCAGGCCATCGAGGCCACCGCGGGGGCGTACGCCGCGATCGAGATCATCGACTCCCGGATCGAGGACTGGAAGATCAGTCTGGTCGACACCGTCTCCGACAACGCCTCCAGCGGCGGCATCGCCTACGCCCTGGAGCCGATCGACGTTCCGATCCCGGACCTGGACAAGGTCGAGTGCTCGCTGCGGCTGGACGGCGAGGTCGTCGCCAGCGGTGTCGGCACCGACGTGATGGGCCACCCGATCCAGCCGATGGTCTGGCTGGCCAACCTGCTCGGGGAGCGCGGGATCACCCTGGAGGCCGGCCAGGTCGTGATGACCGGCTCGTTCACCTCGGCCTTCGTGGTGGAGCACGGCCACAACGCCACCGCCGACTTCGGTGAGCTCGGGTCGATCACCCTCACCTTCTGAGTTCGGGCCCACTGGGCAGCGCGACGGGCCGGCCCCCTGGGGGTGCCGGCCCGTTGTAGGCTCAACAAGATCCCCTGACCAGTGACGAGGTTGCCCCGATGACCGAACCGCCGACTACTCCGACCCGCGACTCGCGTACCGCCGTGGACAAGGCCCTGGCACTGCTGGGGGCCTTCGGTGCCGACGCCTCCTCCGGGGTCGGGGTGACGGAGTTGGCGCGACGGACCGGCCTGAGCAAGTCCACCGCCTTCCGGGTGCTGGCGATGCTGGAGAACAACAATGCCGTCGAGCGGGCCGGGACCAAATACCGCCTCGGCCCGCTGCTGGGCGATCTGGCCACCCCGGCGGAGTCCCCGGAGATCGACCGGATCCGGGAGGTGCTGACCCCCTTTCTGGCCCACCTGTACGAGCGGACCCGGCAGACAGTGCATCTGGCGATCCTGGACGGGGTCAACGTCGCCTACCTCAACAAGCTGCACGGGCTGCACAACTTCCCCTCCCCCTCCCGGATCGGCGGGCACCTGCCGGCGTACTGCACCGCGGTCGGCAAGGCGATGCTGGCCTACTCCCCCGCCCCGGTGATCGAGGAGGTGCTCGGCCAGGAGCTCGCGCCCTGGACCCCGCACACGATCACCGATCCGGAAGTGCTGCGCGCCGAGCTGGCCCAGATCCGCAAGGAGGGCGTCGCGTACGACCGGATGGAACTCTCGGTGGGCCTGATCTGTGTCGCCGCACCGGTCTTCGACGTGATGAATCAACCCCTGGCCGCGCTGTCGGTGTCCGGCCGCAACGGACGCTACGACCCGCGGACCCTGGCCGGGACGCTCCGCGAAGTGTGCAACGAGGCCACCAAAGCGTACGCGGCGCGACGTCGCAGTGAACGGAAGGCAACGAACAACCCCGTTTCGTCTTCCGGCACAGAAAATACCGCGCAGGTGTGACCCGGCTTACAGTCCTACTCGTGGTTAACCGTCAGCACCGGCTGATCGGTCAGGACCAGGTCGGCGTACGTCGACCGTGCTGTGCACGCGAGAAGCGATGGCTGGGAGAGCCGATCGCCCGCGGCACCGGTCCGACAACTATTTCCACAGGAAGAGGTAAGGACTATGTCCCGCACTTACACAGCGGCCATCGTCGGTCCGGGCAACATTGGCACCGACCTGATGTTCAAGCTGCTCAAGCGCTCGGACCGGATCAAGCCGACGTACATGATCGGTGTTGACCCTGCGTCCGACGGCCTGGCCCGGGCTTCCCGGTTGGGCCTCACCAGTTCCGCCGAGGGTGTCGACTGGCTCCTTGCCCAGGACGACCTGCCCGATTTCGTTTTCGAATGCACCAGCGCGAAGGCCCACGCCGCCAACGCGCCGCGGTACAAGGAAGCCGGTATCCACGCCGTCGACCTGACCCCCGCTGCAATCGGCCCGTACGTGTGCCCCCCAGTGAACCTGGAGTCGGTCACCGACGTGATGAACGTCAACATGATCACCTGTGGTGGCCAGGCCACCACCCCGATGGTGAGCGCGGTGTCCAGCATCGTTCCCGTCGACTACGCCGAGATCGTCGCCTCGATCTCCTCCAAGTCCGCCGGCCCGGGCACCCGCGCCAACATCGACGAGTTCACCGAGACCACCTCGGCGGCCCTCGAGGTCGTTGGTGGCGCCAAGAAGGGCAAGGCGATCATCATCCTGAACCCGGCCGATCCGCCGGTGATGATGCGCAACACCGTGTACTGCTCGCTGCCCGCCGAGGCCGCCGAGCCCGGTGACCTGCAGAACAAGATCGTCGATTCGATCGAGCGCATGGTCACCGTCGTCCAGGACTACGTGCCGGGGTACAAGCTGACCGCCGCCCCGCAGTTCGACCACGCCCGTCCGGAGTGGAACGGCTGGGGCCGGGTCACCTGCCTGGTGCAGGTCACCGGTGCCGCGGACTACCTGCCGGAGTACGCCGGCAACCTGGACATCATCACCTCGGCCGCAGCCCGCACCGGCGACATGCTGGTTCGGCGCATCGAGGCTCAGCAGACCGAAGGCACCCACGAGTTCGAAGGAGCGCGGGCATGAGCGAGAAGATCCGTCTCACCGACACCACGCTGCGCGATGGCTCGCACGCCATGCGCCACCAGTTCACCAAGGAGCAGGTCCGCAACGTCGTCCGCGCGCTGGACGATTCGCAGATCGAGGTCATCGAGGTCACCCATGGTGACGGCCTGGCCGGGTCCAGCTTCAACTACGGCTTCTCCCTGGTGCCGGACCTCGACCTGATCGAGGTCGCGGTCGACGAGGCCAAGAACGCCAAGATCGCCGCGCTGATGCTGCCCGGGCTGGGCACGATCCACGACATGAAGGAAGCCAAGGAGCGCGGCATCCAGATCATCCGGATCGCCACCCACTGCACCGAGGCCGACGTCTCGATCCAGCACTTCCAGGCCGCCCGCGAGATGGGCCTGGAGACCGTCGGGTTCCTGATGCTGTCGCACATGACCCCGCCGGCCGAACTGGCCAAGCAGGCGCGGATCATGGCCGACGCCGGCTGCCAGTGTGTCTACGTGGTCGACTCCGCCGGCGCCCTCATCCTGGAGGACGTCAGCGACCGGGTGAAGGCGCTGAAGGAAGAGCTCGGCGACGACGCCCAGATCGGCTACCACGGACACCAGAACATGTCCTTCGGGGTGGCCAACTCGGTGCTGGCCGTTCGGGCGGGCGCCAAGCAGATCGACGGCAGCCTGTGCGCCCTGGGCGCCGGTGCGGGCAACACCCCCACCGAGGTCGTCGCGGCCGCCTTCGACCGGCTGGGCATCCCGACCGGAGTGGACACCTACGGCCTGCTGGCCGCCGCCGAGGAGGTCGCCAAGCCGTTCATCCCGCGGATGCCGGCGATGGACCGCGACTCGATCGTCCAGGGCAAGGCGGGGGTCTACAACTCCTTCCTGTTCCACGCCCAGCGGGCGGCCGAGCGGTACGGCGTCCCGTCCCACGAGATCCTCGAGGAGGTCGGCCGGCGTCGTCTGGTCGGTGGCCAGGAGGACATGATCATCGACGTCGCCGTGGCGCTCGCCGCGCAGCAGAACCAGTCCGCCGAGGACCTGGTCGCGACCAAGTGACCCCTGTCCCGCGCTGATCGGCGCGGGAACACGAACGGGCGCCCCTTTGCGGGGCGCCCGTTCTGTGTTTACCCGGTCCGGCTCATTCGGCCGGCACCAGCTTGGGGTATTCGATCCGCGGGCAGGTGTCCATCACGACCTGCAGCCCGGCTGCCGCGGCGCGTTCGGCGGCGGCCTCGTCGATCACCCCGAGTTGCAGCCAGACCATGGTGATGCCCAGGCGGTCGGCATTGGCGATGGCTTCGTCGACGACCGCACCGACCAGTTCGGAGCGGACGAAGCAGTCGACGACATCGACCCTGGTGCCGTCGGGAATCGCGCTGAGCGAGGCGTACCCGGTCTGGCCGAAGACCGTCTCGGCCTTCGGGTGCACCGGAATGATCGTGTGACCCAGATGGTCGGCCAGCCAGCCGGCGATCCGGTACGCGGTGCGCGTGGGGTGATCGGACAGCCCCACCACCGCCCAGGTGCCGGGGGTGAGCAGGGCTTCGCGGATCGAGATCGGGTCATTGAGCGTCGGTGCGGTCACCGGGCCAGTGTCACACACGGCTCAAGCCGGCCCGGTGCCGCACGGTTCACACGGGCAGGACGGGCTGCTCGTCGACGTTCCAGCCGCCGCGCGGGGCGCGCAGGCTCATCATGAAGTCGCCGGCGAGGAAGCCCCGGTAGCCCTCCAGCAGCGCCAGCACCGTCGCCGCCTTGGCGGTCTTGTTGTTCGGCCGCTTGTCCTCGCGCAGTCCGAGCAGGTACTTGCGGGTCGCCAGCGCCGGGGAACCCGAGGTCAGCCCGATGGTGTTCACCATCTGCTCGACGAAGAAGGTATCGGTCCGGGTGACATCCTTGGAGACCTGGCGCGCGGCGTAGTACGCGGCCGAATAGGGCGCCAGCTGGCACGGCAGCAGGTTGCGATCCCGGTTCGCCTGATCGACGATCTCCTCCAGGCCCTCGTGCACCCCCATCCAGAACACGATGTCATCGCGGGAGTAGCTGGCGGCGAACCCGCCGCCGCGCAACAGCCAGTTCACGATCGGTACGGTGGCGGCCAGCTTGGTGCCGTGCTTGAAGCCGCGGACCTTCAGCGCATCGGAGGCGGTCCGGATCGCTCCGGTGTCCACCGCGTCCTGAGCGTTGCGGGCCAACCCGCGTACCACATGCATCTCGACCGGTACGCCGGCCTTCACCACCGCCATCAATCGGTGCTGGCCGTCGATCAGCTTGCCGTCCTCGTCGAAGCGGATCGGGTCAGCTGTGTACAGCCACCGCCCTTCGGTCATCGCCGTCGCGTACTCCCGCACCCGGGAGGGACGGACAGTTCGGTTGGCGATGTTTCGTTCGAGCCATTTCTGGGCCTGTTCCGGTTCTACCTGCATCGTCTTATGAGTCACCCGCGCCATGGCCCGAACTCTAGAAAAATCGCTCCCGTATCCGGGGTAGGCACGCCGCCCGATTCGGGCCCCGTGAGTGAGGTTTTCCGCACTGTCGATCCCTCTTTTCACACGGGCCTCACCGGGCACAGCAACACCTCACCCGCGGGACGCTCGATGAGCCCACCGTCGCCCGGGTGGGTGCGCCACCGCGGGCCGACGGTGCGCCCACCGACCCCGGATCAGGGCAGCTGCCAGAAGCTCCCGTGCAGGCCGCAGGCGTCCAGCAGTCCCTGATTGTGCTCCCGGGTGTGCGGCCGGAAATCCCGGTCGAGCCGGTCGCGGTACCAGGGTTGAGCCAGCTGCCACACGCTGGTCGCCGGGGCGAGGTAGCCCCCGCCACCGTGCTCGGTGTCCCAGCTGGCGGCATGTTCGTGGGTGCAGAAGGTGCGGATCATCGTGCAGGTGGCCACCACGTCCGGCCACCACTGCGCAGCCGGGCGCGGGAAGCGTACGGCCAACTCCGCCGGCGGCGGGGTCGCCGGTCCTGCGGCGTAGCTCAGGTGCGTGCCGCAGTAGGGACAGGCGGTGTCGATCTGCACCTCCAGCCCGAGCGCGGCGCTGATGCCGAAGGAGTCCCAGGCGCAGCCGCCCCACCAGCGCCGGTCGTCGAAGCCGTCGCGCGGGGTGACCACGAAGGCCATCGGGTCTGCGGAGAAGGGGTGCGCCATTCGGATCGCGTCCCCGTCGCGGGTGAGGACCACGGCATGGGCGTCGGCGAGTTCACCGAGAATTCGGTCGGTGTCACTGCGTGAGGTGCCGGTACGCCGGGCCAACTCGGCCGGCGAGGGCGCTCGCCCCTGCTCGGCGAAGGTGGCGTACACCAGGTCGCGGACGCGGCGTTGTTCGGGGTTCATGGGGGTCCTTTCGTCGGTTCGGGCGATCGATCCGGGTGCCTCAGGCGGGGTCGGGGTCGGGGTCGCCGAGGACACCGGCGGGCACGAGCTTGGCCTGCCGCCCGCGCCAGGTCTTGTCCCAGGTCATCTCCTCCACGACCAGGACTTCCCCGCAGGCGCTGCAGACCTGCCCCTGGGTGGTCTCCTGGCCGCAGCGGTCATGGATCAGGGCCATGTGCCCCCCGGCCTCGGGCGTGGCGGTGTGCCGCTCGCCCCACACGGCGAGTTGTTGCAGGATCGGGAGCAACTCCGCGGCCGCCTCGGTGGCGGCGTACCCCTGCCGGGTGCGGCCGCCGCTGACATAGTCCACCCGGGTGAGCAGGCCGGCCTCCACCATGGCGCGCAGCCGTCGGCTGAGGACCGCCTCGGAGATGCCGAGGCTGTCGCGGAGCTGATCGAAGCGGCCGTAGCCCTGCAGCACGTCGCGGACGATCAGCAGCACCCAGCCGTCGCCGAGCACGTCCAGGGAGCGACGGATCGGACAGAGCTCGGTGGACCAGTCGGACCGCAGGGGCATGTCTTCTCACTCCGCTCGGAATCGGTTAGGGTGACGCCAGCATATAACTTCTCTCAAGAAAGCGTGAGATGTCGCGTACCACCTCCGCCGACCCGACCCGACGCTCCCGGCGCGTGCATCCAGCCTTCTGGGTCGCCGCCGTCGCCGGCCTGGCCCTGTTCTCGGCCGCCGGGTTCCGGGCCGCCCCGGGTGCGCTGATGGTTCCGCTGCAGCAGGATTTCGCGTGGTCGACGAGCGTGATCTCGCTGGCGGTCAGCGTGAATCTGCTGCTGTACGGGCTGGTGTCGCCGTTCGCTGCTGCCCTGATGGAGCGCTTCGGGATCCGCCGGGTGGTCGCCACCGCCCTGGCCCTGGTGGCGTTGGGAGCCGGCGGCAGTGTGGTGATGACCGCATCGTGGCAGTTGGTGATCTTCTGGGGCATCCTGATCGGAGCCGGCACCGGCTCGATGGCGCTGGTCCTGGCCTCCACCATCGCCGACCGCTGGTTCGTGCGCCGGCGTGGACTGGTGATGGGCGTGCTCACCGCGGGTTCGGCGGCCGGGCAACTGGTCCTCCTGCCGCCGGTGGCCGCCCTGGCCGAGAACGTCGGCTGGCGGCCGGCGTCGCTGGTGATCGCCGCGGTGGCCCTGGCCGCGGTCCCGCTGGTGGTGCTGGTGATCCGGGACTACCCGGCCGACCGGGGCACGGTTCCCTATGGCGCCGATCCGGCGACGTATCAGGCGCCGGCGCGAGCGACCGGCGGGGCGCTGCAGCGCGCCCTGGGCGGGCTGGCGTACGCGGTGCGGCAGCGGGCGTTCTGGGCACTCGCGCTGGCGTTCGCGATCTGCGGGGCCACCACCAATGGTCTGATCGGCATCCATTTCATCCCCTCGGCCCACGACCATGGGATGCCGGCGCCCACGGCCGCGGGGCTGCTGGCGGCCGTGGGCGTGTTCGACATCGTCGGCACGATCGCCTCGGGCTGGCTCACCGACCGCTTCGACCCCCGGAAGCTGCTGGTGGCCTACTACGCCTTCCGCGGCGTCGGCCTGCTCGTGCTGCCGTCCCTGCTGTCGGACAGCATCCATCCGAGCATCGTGGTGTTCGTGGTGATCTACGGGCTGGACTGGGTGGCCACCGTGCCGCCGACCGAACGACTGTGTCGCGACATCTTCGGCGATCGCGGCACGATCGTGTTCGGCTGGGTGTTCGCCGCCCATCAGATCGGGGCGGCCCTGGCCGCCTTCGGTGCGGGCCTGATCCGGGACAGCTTCGGCACCTACGCCTATGCCTGGTGGGGCGGTGCGGCGCTGTGCGGGATCGCCGCGGTGCTGTCGGTGGCGGTACGCGTGCGGCGCCGGGTGCCGCGCGAGGCGTACGCGCCGGTCAGTCGCGCGGCGCCCGGGGAGTCAGCACCGTCAGCAGGGTGAGCGGCACCAGCAACAGCAGGGAGATCACAGCCAGCCCGCCGAACCCGCCGAGCAGCAGCAGCGGGCCGGACCCGAACGCGGCGACGGCCCCGGCGAGATTCGCCAGGGTGTCCACCCCGCCCTGGGCGGCGGCCCGAGTGCTGTCGGAGACCACGGAACTGAACAGGGTCGAGCCGGCCACATTGACAAAGGCCCAGCCCAGGCCGAGCAGGATCACCGACGCGATGACCCAGCCGGTGCGATCCGATTGCCAGGTTGCCAACGCCAGCGCCACCGCCAGGATGCCGATTCCGGCGCCGATCGTGATCCGGGCCCCGAGCCGATCGCACAGGAAGCCGACCGCGGGAGCCAGGGCGTACATGCCGACGATGTGCAGACTGATGGTGATCCCGACGATGCTGATCGACCCGCCCTGATTGACCAGATGCAGTGGGGTCGCGGTCATCACCGCCACCATCACGAACTGGGCGGTCAGGATCGCGATCACGGCGAACCGGGCGATCGAGTTGACCCGGAGTTCGGTGGACACCGCCCGCAATCGGCCCCGGCGCGGGGCGCCCGCTCGAGGGTGATCCGTCGACGGCAGCCCGGCGCTGCGCTGCCGCACCAGCAACGGGTCCGGCCGCAACAGCATCCAGATCAGCAGACTGGCGACCGCGAGACAGACCGTGGCGATCAGGAACGCGGCGGCGTACACGTTGAGGCCGATCCGATCCCCCAGGAACTGGCCCGGTACCCCGAGGTTGGGCCCGAGCATCGAACCGATCGTCCCGACCCAGACAATCAACGACAGGGACCGGCCCTGGTGGTGCGGTTCGGCCAGGTCGGTGGCAGCGAAGCGGGACTGGAGGCTGACCGCCGCCCCGGAGCCGATCAGCAGCAGTCCGAGGAACAGCGGCACGACCAGGTCGGCCTGAGCGGCGAGCACCAGCAGGGCGCCGCCGACCGCCGCGATCGCCCACCCGAGGCTCAGCGCCACCCGACGCCCCCGGGCGGCCGCCAATGTACCCAGCGGCAGGCCGAGCAGGGCCGCCCCCAGCGTGCCGGCCGCTCGGGCCGGACCGGCCAAGGTATCGCTGTGGGTCACCTGACCGGCCAGCAGAATGCCGATCGAGGGCGTGATTCCCACGCCGACGGTCCCGACGATCTGACTGAGCACCAGCACGACCATGGTCCGCCGCTGCACCCGGGCGCCGACCGGCGCCGCGACCTGCTGGGTGATCGGTTCGCCCATACCGATCATTCTTGCACCGGCACGGATGCCGCTTCGAACAGTTCAGTAGGTGCTGTACAGTTCAGCGGGTGCTGACACTTACCACCCGTCTGGACGCGATGCACCGGCTCGGCCGGGCGATGGCCGATCCCACCCGGTCCCGGATCCTGCTGACCCTGCTGGACGGGCCGGCGTACCCCGCCGCCCTGGCCCGCGAACTGGGGCTGACCCGCCCGAACGTATCCAATCACCTGACCTGCCTGCGCGACTGCGGGATCGTGGTCGCCGAGCCGCAGGGGCGGCAGATGCGTTACGAGATCGCCGATCCTCATCTGGCCCGGGCGCTGACCGCGCTGCTGCAGGTGACCCTGGCGGTGGATGCGGACGCACCCTGTGTCGAACCCGACTGCCCCACCTGTACGCCGAGCGAGCCGGGGCGGGACGCCTGATGTCGCTCACCGAAACCACCGCGCCCGTCCCCGATCTCGACGACGACCACGACGGCCCCTGGTGGCGCGATCCCGAGGTGCTGCTGCCGATCGGTTCCGGCGTCGCCTTCCTCGCCGGATTGATCTGCCAGTGGACCGGGGCCCCCGTGGCGGCGCTGGTCCTGTTCTGGGTCGGTCTGCTGCTGGGCGCGGCCACCTTCGTCCCCGGGGCACTGGGCGACCTGTTCACCCGCGGCCGGCTCGGGATCAGCCTGCTGATGACGATCAGTGCCACCGGGGCGGTGATTCTCGGGTATGTCGAGGAGGCGGCCGCGCTGGCTTTCCTCTACTCGATCGCCGAGGCCCTGGAGGACAAGGCGATGGACCGGGCCCGGTCCGGGTTGCGCGCGCTGTTGCGGCTGGTGCCGCAGACCGCGACCGTACGCCGGGACGGGCAGGACCAGACGATTCCGGTCCCCGAGCTCGCCGTCGGCGATGTCTTGCTGGTGGCGGTCGGGGAACGCGTGGCCACTGACGCGACGGTGCGGGTCGGCCGCAGCAGCCTGGACACCTCCGCGATCACCGGGGAATCGATTCCGGTCGAGGTCGGCCCCGGGGATGCGGTGTCGGCCGGGTCGATCAACGTCTCCGGCGTCCTGGAGCTGACCGCCACCGCCGCCGGCACCGACAACTCGCTGACCACCATCGTCGCGCTGGTCGAGCAGGCCCAGGCCGACAAGGGCGCCCGGGCCCGGTTGGCCGACCGGATCGCCCGACCCCTGGTGCCCGGAGTGTTGATTCTCGCGGTCCTGGTCGGCGTGCTCGGCTCGGTGTTCGGCGACCCGGCGGTGTGGATCACCCGGGCCCTGGTGGTGCTGGTCGCCGCCTCCCCCTGTGCCCTGGCGATCGGGGTCCCGGTGACCGTGGTCTCCGCGATCGGGGCGGCCAGTCGGTTCGGGATCGTGATCAAATCCGGTGCCGCGCTGGAACGTTTCGGGGGCGTACGCCGGTTCGCCGTCGACAAGACCGGCACGCTGACCCGCAACCGGCCCGAGGTCAGTCGGGTGCTGACCGCTGCGGGGGTGAGCACCGAGCAGGTGCTGGATCTGGCTGCCGCGGTCGAGCGGCACAGTACCCACCCGCTCGCGGCCGCCATCTCGGCCGCCCGCCCGCAGGCCCCCGACGCCGACACGGTGACCGAGACCGCCGGGCACGGCGTACAAGGTCAAGTGGCGGGCCGACAGGTCACCGTCGGCAGCCCGCGCTGGCTGGACGCCGGGGCGCTGCGTACGCAGGTCACCGAACTCGAGGGCGACGGCATGACCGCGGTGATCGTCCGGGTCGACGACGAGCCGGTCGGCGCGATCGGCGTCCGCGACGAGTTGCGGCCGGAAGTGCCCGAGGTCGTGGCCGGCCTGCAGGACCGGGGCGTCGGGGTCACCATGCTCACCGGCGACAATGCCCGGACCGCCGCGGCGCTGGGCGCCCAGGCCGGGATCACCGACGTCCGCGCCGAACTCCTGCCCGAGGACAAGGCCCGGGCCGTCGCCGAACTGGCCCGGACCTCACCGACCGCGATGATCGGGGACGGGATCAATGACGCCCCGGCACTGGCCCGCGCCGATGTCGGGATCGCCATGGGGGCCACCGGCTCCGATGTCGCGATCGAGTCCGCCGACATCGCGTTCACCGGCCACGACCTCCGGCTGATCCCGCTGGCCCTGGATCACGCCCGCCGGGCCCGCGGCATCATGAACCAGAACGTGGTGCTGTCGGTGCTGATCATCGCCATCCTGCTGCCCCTGGCGATCTTCGGAGTCCTGGGGCTCGCGGCCGTGGTGCTGATCCACGAGATCGCCGAGGTGGTGGTCATCCTGAACGGGCTGCGCGCGGCCCGGACCCGGACGCCTCAGTCGCTCGGCTGATCCCGGACCGAGTTGACGATCTGTTCGGCCACCGCCCGGCGCATCCCGGCCGGGAGGGCGAAGGATCCCAGCGAGTCGCTGAGCCACAGCCCGTCGGCGGCGAAGTAGGCGACCAGGCGCCGCAGCGTGTCCGGATCGTCCGGGGACAGGGTGGCCGGATCGGGGGTCCAGCGGGCCATCGCCGTCGACCAGATCCGGCTGAGCTCGGGGTCGGTGCGGGCCTCGAGCATCAGCAGCAGTTCCGGACCGGTCGCGCCGCGTACGCTGACCCGGGCGTACGCGGCCACCAACTCCTCGGGGGTGGCCTGCTCCGGGTCACCGCCAAGGGCCTCGCACAGTTCGGCGTCCCACCGCTGGGCGACGTGCTCGTGCAGCCCGCGCAGCATCGCCTCCTTGGTCGGGAAGTGGTAGAGCAGGCCGCCCTTGGTCAGCCCGGCGGCGGCCGCCACCGACTCGAAGGTGAGGGCGGTCACCCCCTGCTCCTCGACCACGCGCAGCGCGGAATCGAGGATGTGGTCACGTTTGCTGGAGCGCATGGGGTTCCCGTCAGTGGTCGGAGTACAGCTGGGAGCGGGTCCCCGGGCCGTAGTGGCGCAGCAGGATCCCGGTGGTCACCGTGCCGATGGCCAGGACTGCGCCGATGACCCCCAGCACGATCAGATAGGCGCCGTCGAAAGCAGTCGCGGCCGCGGCCAGCGTGGCCGGATCCGCGGTGGCGTGGACGGCGGCCGACAGGCTCTCCCCCGCCGCCGCCGGCGCCCCCGGCGGCAGGACGACGGTGGCGCTGTAGACCAGGGTGAGCAGGCTGCCCAGAATCGCCACCGCGCTGAGGCTGCCGAACTCGTAGGAGACCTCCTCGACCCCGGAGGCCATCCCGGCCCGACGGACCGGGACATTCCCGAGGATGGCCGTCGAGGCCACCGACATCACCGCGCCCAGGCCGGCACCGGTGATCAGCAGTCCGCCGACCAGGACGGCGAAGTTCGATCCGAAGCCGGCCACGGTGATCACGATGCCGAGCACACTGAGGCCGAAGCCCCCGGCGATCAGCGTACGCAGACCGACGCGATGCAGGAACGCGCCACCGAGCAGCGCGGTGGGCAGCGACCCGATCGCGACCATGGCGACCAGCAGCCCGGCCTGGATCGGCGTGAAGCCGGCCACGAGCTGGTAGCGCTGGGTGGTGGACAGTTCGATCCCGGCGATGGCGAACATCGAGATCACCGCCGCCAGGACGCCCGCGGTGAATGCCGGGTTGCGGAACACCGAAAGTTCCAACAGCGGGTCGGCCAGGCGTCGCTGCCGCCGGGCGAACAGGGTGAACCCGGCCACCGCCGCCAGCAGGGCGCCGCCGAGGATCCACGGGGAGGGCGGCAGGTGGCCGAACTGCTTGATAGCCACGGTCGTCCCGACCAGGCCGACCATGATCTGCGCCGAGGAGATCGCATCCCAGCGCTTCGACCGGTCCGGCACGTCCTTGGGGGCGATCACCACGGTCACCACGAAGGCGACGACGACCACCGGAACATTGACCAGGAAGACCGAGCCCCACCAGAAGAACTCCAGCAGCAGTCCCCCGAGGATCGGGCCGACCGCTGCTCCGATGACCGCGATGCTGCCCCAGACCGCGATCGCGAAATTGCGTTCGCGTTCGACGGTGAAGTGGGTCCGGATCAGCGCGAGGGTGGCCGGCATCATCGCCGCGGCACCGATCGCCAGCACCGCCCGGGCCGCGATCAGCACCTCGGGATTCGGCGCGAAGGCGGCCAGCAGGGAGGCGAGGCCGAAGATGGCCAGGCCCGCCAGGAACATCCGGGCATGCCCGATCCGGTCCCCCAGGGTGCCGCTGCCGAGCAGCAGACCGGCCATGACCAGCGGGTAGGCGTTGATGATCCACAGGCTCTCCGCCGCGGAGGCGTCGAGCTCGGTGGTGAGGGTCGGCAGGGCCGTGTAGAGGATCGAGTTGTCCAGGGTAATCAGCAGCAGGCCCGTGCCGACGGTGGCCAGCAGGGCCCACCGGCGGCGCACGGACAGTCCCGTCGGCTGCACCATCGTCGTCATTCCACGTTCCTTCGGTCGATTCAACCCGGATAACTATACCTTACGTCCGGTATAGTTACGATCCGGGGTGAGCGGCCCGATCAAGAACCTTGCCTACCGCTGCGAGCAGAGACTCCCTCGCCCGCAGCGAGACACGCGCAGCTGCGCCGTGGTCTCGCTGCGGCCGTGGTCGGGGGTCACGATCGCCGGTCGCCTGCTGACCGCTGCCTGACGGTTCCGCGCGGGGTGGGCGTACGCCGCGCGGCCGACGTCCGGGACACCGGAATGAGCCGGGCGGAGTTCAGGATGAACGCGGTCTCGCTGCCCACGTGGATGAAGGCCGCCAGGATCGGCGAGAGCAGCCCGTACGCCGCCAGCGCGATACCGACCAGGTCCACCACGATCGTGCCGACGAAGTTGACCAGGACGATCCGACGGGCCCGGCGGGCCACCTGCACCGTGTGCACCAGGTCGCCGAGATCGGAACTGATCAGCACCACATCGGCGCTCTCCCGAGCGATCTCGGTCCCCGACCCCATCGCAATACCGACGTCGGCCCGCGCCAGGGCGGGGGCATCGTTGACGCCGTCGCCGACCATCGCCAACCGGTGCCCGGCCGCCCGTTCGGCGTCGATGGCCGCCAGTTTCTCCTCCGGCAGCAGACCGGCCCGTACGTCGTCGATGCCGAGTTCGTCGGCGACGGCGCGGGCGGTCACCTCCCGGTCGCCGGTGATGATCATCGTGCGCAGTCCGAGCCGGTGCAGTTCGGCCACCGCCGCCCGGGCGCCGTCGCGGACCGCGTCGGCGAGCAGGATCGTGCCGGCGTACTTCCCGTCGAGGGCGACATGGATCGCGGTCGCGCTGCCGGTCGCCTCGGCGTCGGCCGGGGCATCGGGCACCAACCCGCGGCTGCCCGCGGTGACCCGGATCCCGTCGACCAGCCCGGTCACCCCGAGCCCCGGCCGGTAGCCGAACTCCGCCACCGGCGCGATCGGACACTCCCGATCCCGCGCATGGGCGACCACGGCCTCGCCGAGCGGATGCTCCGAGTACGCCTCCACCGAGGCGGCCAGGGTCAGCAGCCGAGCCGGGGTGATGCCACCGACGCCGCGGACCGACATCACGGTGGGGGTCCCGGTGGTGAGCGTGCCGGTCTTGTCGAACACGACGGTGTCGATCGTGGACAGCGCCTCCAGGTGCGCGCCGTCCTTGACGAAGGCGCCATTGCGGGCGATCCGGGCGATCGCGCCGAGGGCGGCCAGCGGCGTACCGGCGGCGATCCCACAGGCACCGGCGACCACGATCACGGCGATCGTCGCGGTCAGATCGCGGGTGAGGACGAAGGTGATCACCGCACCGATGATGGCCAGATAGATCAGCCAGGCGGCCAGCCGATCGGCCAGCCGTTGCACCGGCGGTTCGGAGTCCTGGGCCCGGGCGACCGCAGCCATGATCTGCCCGTAGGAGGACTCGGTACCGACCCGCTCGGCGCGCACCTCGACCGCGCCGACCTGGTTGGTCGACCCGGCGTACACCTGGTCGCCGACGCCGATCTCCACGGGCATGGATTCCCCGGTGATCCGGGACTGATCCACCGCGGACGAGCCGGCGACGACGGTGCCGTCGACCGGGGTCCGGCCGCCGGGGGCGATGACGACGATGTCCCCGGGCACGACGTCGGCCAGGGGGCGGTCGATCAGGTCGGTGCCGCGGCGGATCCGGACGGTCTGCGGCAGGAAGGACATCAGGTCGGTAAGGGCATCCCGCCCGCGGCTCATCGACAGGTCTTCGAGGATCTCGGCGGCCAGGACGAAGGCGGTGATCACCAGCGCGGTGACCCATTCGCCGATCGCGGCGGCGGCGATGATCGCGATGAGCATCGACAGTTCCATGCTCATCCGGCGCCGGCGCAGGTCGGCGAACGCCTCGGTCAGGATCGGCCAGCAGCCCACGACCAGGCCGACCACGGCCAGTACCGGAACTCGCGGCCAGGGACCGGTGAGCCCGAGCGCCACCGCAATGGCGCAGGCCGCGACGAACAGGGTCCGAGCCAGATCGGCGCGGTCGATCCGGCGCCACACGCTCGGCCCGGAAACCGGTGCGGTCCCGGTGGGGTCAGTCTGCAGGGTCATGATCGGTCTCCTCGGTGGTGATCCGGCCGTCCGTGGTGCGGTGGTGGACCGGTGCGGTGTCGACGACGTGCTGGGCCTGGAAGACGGCATGGGTGACCAGCTCCCGGGCGTGCTCGTCGATCAGGCTGTAGTAGGCCCGGTTACCGGCCTGCCGGGAGGCGACGATCTTGCCCCAGCGCAGTTTGGCCAGATGTTGGGAAGCCACGGTGGGTGATTTGCCGACCCGTTCGGCCAGTTCGTTGACCGACAGTTCCCCCTCGCGCAGGGCGAGGATGATGCGTACGCGGGTCGCGTCGGACAGCAGTGTGAACACCTCGGCGGCGAAGTCGGCGTACTGGCTCTCGGGCCCGAATGTGCATTTCTTAGTATCTTCACCCATGCTTAGATAGTAGGGAAGATTTGGTCGAGAACCAACTGCGGGCGGGTGTAGAAGCAGGCGCTGCTGCAGTCCGGCGGATCCGAGGTACCGCGTGGCTCACCCAAGAGGGGGCTCACCGAACAGCCGCCACCTCATCGGGACGGCCGCTACGTGCCGGCGGCGCTACCCGAGCCGGGCGGCGAATTCGTCGGCGGCCCGATCGGGTGCCGCCGCGGCGGCGACGAATCCGTCCGGGCGGACCAGGTACAGCAGGTCGGGTGAGAGTCGGCGGTAGCGGTCGGGCGGAAAGCGATGCCGCTCCAGGCCGAGACTGCGCGCGACCCGGTCGAGGGCGGGAGCCGGGACGCCGTAGCCGTGCACCTGCCAGCTCATCGACTGCAGCGCGGCGAAGTTGTCCCCCGACCAGGGCAGCCGGCGCCCCACCACCGGGTCGCGATGGCCCTGCCGCCGGGCCCGCTCCCCCGGGTCGCTCCAGTAGTGGATCCGCAGTTGGCCGAGGTAGCCGTAGATCCGCCCGGTGCCGATCAGTGCCGGGACCAGGCGTACGGCTGCCGGGCCCAGCCAGGGGACGACCCGGCCGCGGACGAACCCGGCGATCCGGCTCGCGGAGGTGACCCGGGCGAACACCTCGTCGGTGGTGCCCACCAGCCGCTGCGCCACCGGTCGGCGTTCGGCCTCGTAGCGGTCGAGTAAGGCCGGGTCGGCGCGACCGGCGCGGACATCGGCCAGCTTGCAGGCGAGGTTGTGGGCATCCTGGAGTCCGGTGTTCATCCCCTGGCCCCCGACCGGGGAATGCACGTGGGCTGCGTCGCCGATCAGGAACACCGGGCCCTCGCGGAACCGGTCGGCCAGCCGGTGATGGACCCGGTAGCTGGAGAACCAGTCCGATCGGTCGTACGCCACGGCGAAGTCGGCGGCCAGGCCGGCGCGGACGGTGGCTTCGAGGCGCCGGTCATCGGGGTCGTCGGCGGCCACCCCGATCAGTCGGTGATGTCCCGGCGCTCCCATCGGGAAGGCGAGCAGGAACCGGCTCGGGCTGACCCGCAGGTTCACACTCCCCTCGACCAGGCCGGTGGTGCCCACCGCGTCGACGACGTAGAACCGCAGGGGGTTGGTCGATCCCTCGAAGGCGAGGCCGAGGTGCTCGCGGATCCACGAGGAGGCCCCGTCCGCGGCGATGCACCACCGGGCCTCGATGCTGCTGGTGCCCTGCGGGGATTCGAGAGTGGCCCGGACCGGTCGTGGCTGCGGCCCGTCGGTCCGCAGGTCGGTCACTCGGTGCTGCCAGCGCAGGTCGCCGCCGCCGGCGAGATAGGCGTCGCTGAGGATGCGCTCGTTGCGGGACTGCTCCAGGATGTAGATCCCCGGATACGGGGTGAGGGTGCGGCCGAAGCGGTCGAAGCTGATCGGCGCGAAGGTCCGCGCGCGGTACCCGGTGACGATGCGCGGGGCCCGATCAGCTTCGGCAAGGACCCGATCGACGAGCCCGAGTTGGTCGTAGATCTCCATCGAGCGGGCCTGCAGGGCCAGGGCGCGCGACTCCCGGGTGGGCCCGGACTTGGCGTCGACCACCGTCACCTCGACCCCCAGCCGGGCCAGACACACCGCGGCCATCAGGCCGCTGGGACCGGCACCGACCACTAGAACGTCGGTGCGCGTTGTCGGCTCACTCACCGTTCCATGGTCTCACCGAGTCTCCGCGTGCTCCGGGAGTGGACCGGGCGCCGAGGTAAGAATCCAGCGCACGGGATGATCCGGATCGGCTCGGTAGCTGCAGCCGAAGCCGGTGTGCACGTGGTCGCGCAGGTGTCGGGCCAGCCAGGGGTCAGTGTCGGCAATCCGGGCGAGTGCGGCGACCACGGCCTTGCGGACCGCAACCCGGGCCCGTTCGGCGGCCGATCCGGTGACCCGGCGTCGGCCGCCGAGGCCGGTGCCGTGGCCCAGATAGGTCAGGATCGCCTCGCGCTCCTCCCGCAGATCTTCCCGCTCAGCGAGGTCCGGTTCGGTCTCGAGCCGGGCCAGCCGCGATTGCAGGAAGTGTCGGCTCTCCTCATCGAGCACTTCCAGGTCGCCCTGCTCCACCAGGGCGCCGGCGAGGGTCTGGGCGGGCACGTCGGCCTCGGGGTGTTCGAGCAGCGTGTGCAGGTGGGTGAGCCCGCGCATTGCCGGCAGCACGAAGGTCGCGCCCTCCCGCCCGACCAGCCACAGTCCCCCGGGCTGTTGGTGCAAATGAACTGTGGTCACCCGCGAATCGCCGCCGGCAACACTCTCCCCCGTCTCGGCCGGGAGCTGGCGGAGGAGGCGGTCCCGCCACCACGTCGCCCCGATCCGCCGATAGGTCGCCAGGGCCGCCGCTCGATGCCGCTGCGCCGCTGCCGGGTCGCCGAGCAGGGCGTGGGCCCGGGCCAGGGTGTCATCGGTCACGCCGTGCCACATCACGGCTCCGGCGTTGACCACCGACCGGCCGGCGTAGGGCCCCAGCAGCGCCACGACTGCCTCGACCACCGGACGATCACCGACGAACAGGGCGCCCTCGAGCAGACACTGCAGGGTCAGCAGCCAGTCCGAGTCCCGGGGCAGCCCGGCGAGTACCTCGGCGCTGAAGGGGCCGATCATCTCCGCGACCTTGTCCGGTCGTCCGGCGCCGAGCCAGATCAGCGCCGCCTCCGCCTGCACCACCGCCACGCCGAACTCGATGGCGTACGCCTCGAACTCCGGCGCCCGGGCGGCACAGCCGGCCGGGTCATCGCCGAAGAGGGCGGCATAGCCGGCCATCGAATGCAGCACCGCGAAGCTGTCCGGGATTGCCACCGCTGCCGCCGCGGCGGTGGCCCGTCGGATCAGGTCGGGTGCGCGGTCGGGGCGCCCGCGCAGCAGTTCCACCGGCAGCCGACGACTGGCGGCAAAGAACTCCGCCCGCACCGACTCCGCAGCCAGCCCTTCGATTGCGCCGAGCGCGCGATGCATGGCGGGCAGGTCCAACACCTCCCAGGCCACCGACAGCGCCCACAACTGGGCCTGGAGCCGGGCGTCGGGATCGGGCAGGTGCGCAGCGGTGTCGCCGAGCCGGACCGCCCAGTCGCGCCGTCGGGCCAGATCGTCCGGGCCCCAGTGCGAGGCGAGGGCAGCGTCGAGGGCGTCGGCCACCAGTGTCGGATCATCGGTCCGGGCCGCCAGGTCCAGGGCCTCCAGCGCGAACGGGCCGGCCCGCCGCGGTTCGTTGGCGTACGCCCAGCAGCGACCGAGGGCCGCGGCCAGGCGGGCCCGCAGCGCCGGCTCCTGAACCGACTGATAGACCGCGTGCAGTCGGACCGGGAGCGTCCCGGGGACCAGGTTGTACTCCTGGCCCCGAGCCAGGCCGAGCACGGCCCGGGCGCGCAGCGGCAGGTCCGCGGCAGCTTCGGCCGCGGCGTACGCCTGCTCGTAGAGAAGGTGGGCCGCGGCGCCGTCGCCACCGGTCCAGGCCTGCTCCGCGCGGGCCAGCAGCGACTCCGCCGACGGCTCGCCGTTCATGCCTCGACAGTACCGCTCACGGCTTCACCAGGGTCACCTCCCGGGCGTGGCGTTGCTGCTGGACCTCGTCCCAGTCACCGGTGCAATAGACGACGAGTTCGCTGATCGCTCCCCCGGTGATCCTCGCGTACAGCAGTTCCCGGCAGTACCAGTGCTGGCCACCGTCGGTCCAGCGCTCCTCGAACTGGAGCAGCAGACCGTGCTCGGTGCTCTCGAGTCGCTCCACCCGGACCGTGCCCGGGTATGGATGATGCCGCTCGCGCAGCCGGTAGGTGCCCTCCTCGCCGGTGGTCTGCAACCGCCACTGCGGGACGGTGAGGTCGGTCAGCACCTCGGCGCTGAACAGGCCCGGGGTACGCGCCCCGGTCTCGAACCAGCCGATCAGGGCGTCGGCGAGTTCACCGACTCGGGCCGTCGTGTCCGTCGGGGACTCGACACCGGTCATGACCGAGCCCCGGTTTCGGCGACGTCCGGGTCCGGCTCCTCGAGGTGTCCACCGATGACCGCCATCACCTGCTGCAGGTCGGCGGTGCGGCTGAACTCCACGATCGAGGTGCCGGCCGCGATCAACGGAAGGTGTCCCGGCGGGGCCACATAGGCATCGCCGGCCACGTAGGTCTCCGCATGGTCGGGCCACCGGAACGTGATCTGTCCGGCGGTGACGTAACCGAGGTGTTCGCAGACGCACGCGTCGCCGGGCAAACCGACGAAATAGGGCGCGGGGTTCACGTCCTCGGGGTAGGTCTCGAAGGCGACGGTGTAATCGGCGAGTTCGGCGTACCGGCCCTCGATGATGGGCAGGTCAATCCCGACCGGGGTGGTCGAGCGGGCTGCACTGGGCATGATTTCCTCCTTGATGGATGAGCAGATGCTCACCCTGAAGGCGTGAGATCCGGCGTCACGGTGTGACTGCGGCCGGTGGGGACCTTCGGCAGGGTCAGCTCGAGGATCAGGAAGATCCCGGTGACCGCGATCACGGTGCCGACGATGGTCTGGGTGAGGTCGATGAACGGGACCAGCCCGCGGTCGAGGTCACCGCCCAGCCCGGCCACCGCGACCAGCAGCAGCACCAAGGGGTACAGGCCGGTGCCGAACACCGCGCCCCCGCCGATCCAGGCGAGGGCAAGCGGGATCCAGGTACGCACCTGCCGTCGACGTTGCACCAGCAACACCATGCCGACCGCGGCTGCCACCACGAACAGGGCAGTACCCGCGTCGGCCACCTGATCGGCGATCCCCCGACTGCGCACCAGGTGTTCCGACAGCCCCGCGGTCGAACCCAACGCCCAGGGCAGTCGGGCCGCGAACACCACGGTCAGCAGGACCAGAATCACCCCCAGCAGGAACACGTACGCCGGCTGGTACGGGCCTACCGGATGATCGGCGAGCCGACCGCTCAGTACCCCGGGCCAGCGCGCCCGGACGTACAGAATGAAGGAGAGGCCGATGCCCACGGCCTGTGCGCCGAAGCCGAGGTAGACCAGGGGGCCGACCCAGGCCGCGAGGGACCCGTCGCCGACAGAGGAGGTCCCACTGGCCACCGACCCGGCCACTACCGGCCCGGTGATCACGAAGGGCGCCAGCAGACCGGTTCCCACCCAGGCCGGCGCAAGAACCAGCCAGGCCGGGGCCCGCAGGCCCCAGGAGTGGGTGAACGCCAGGATGATGAAGGCTGCGATCACCTCCATCGCCATCGTGATCAGGTTGCCGCCCCGCACCACCGACTGGTCCACCGCCGAGGTTGCGTTGATGCCCACGCTCGACCCGGCGACCCAGGCGAGCTTGACCAGGAAGTAGGGCAGGATCGCGGCGATGGCGAGGTAGCCGACGATCAATCGCAGTCGGCCCTGCCGGCGGCGGGTCGGGGTCGCCCGCTGAATGTCTGTTGCCTTGGAATTCGCCACGGTTCCTCCGGGACGACGGTGATCCAGGACCTCGCCGCCCGGGCGACCGGACAGCAGAATCTGGCGCCGATCGGCGCCTTGGCAAACATGGCGATCTTCGCGACTGCAGACCTGCCTGTTGTCGATTCTAAACCGGCCGGAAAGATTCGGCCAGTGCGATCAGCCGGCGCCCGGCGGGTCGAATATTCCCTGCGGCCGAACCACTCGGTCGCCTAGAGTTGACCCCAGCACCATGCAGCACAGGGGCGGGCCGGAGACGGTCGGTTACCAATTTGATGGAGAGGTTCCCGGTTCGATTCCGGGTCGGCGGTCACCGTCGGTAGCTCATGGCAGAGCACTACTGCCGGTCGTCACTACATGACCGCCCCGCTGGCTGCGCCCTCACCGCGGGCGGGTGCGAGCCGGATGCGATCGGTTAACTCTGCCAACTTTCGGTCGCAGCACACACGTTCGCACCCGCCTTCGGCCCCCCGAGCACAGAGAGGAACCGACGTGGACAGCTACACCCTTTTCAACCTTCGGCAGACCCCTCAGCTGCTGCCGGCCTCGCCCAAGCAGGTCCGTAACGCCGCGGGTGGGTACACCTTCCGCGTCGATGATGCGGCCCGGCTGCGCCGGTTCCTGACGCTCGGTTCGGAGGGTGGCACCTACTACACCCGTGATGTGGAACTGACCCGCGACAACGCGGCGGTGCTGTTCCGTCTCGCCGAGACCGATCACCGGACCCTGGTGGACCAGATCGTCGAGGTCTCCGAGGGTGGCCTGGCGCCGCGGCAGAATCCGGCGATCTTCGCGCTGGCGGTGGCCGCCGCCCATGGTGATGCCGACGCGCGGGCGTACGCCCTGTCGGTGCTGCCGCGGGTGTGCCGGACCGGAACCCACCTGTTCCTGTTCGCGCGCTACATCGAGCAGTTCCGTGGCTGGGGCCGTGGGCTGCGTCGCGCGGTGGCCGCGTGGTACACCGAGCGGGACGCCGCCGCGTTGGCGTACCAGGCGGCGAAGTACCGGCAGCGCGAGGGCTGGTCGCACCGCGATCTGCTCCGCCTGAGTCACCCGCAGGCGGTTTCCCCGGCCACGCGGGCGGTGTTCGACTGGATCTGCCACGAGACGGTCGGGGCGGACACTCCGGCCCTGATCGGGGCGTTCGTTCGGACCCAGGAGCCGGGTGCGGATGTGCCCGCCCTCGTCGGTGAGTCGGGTCTGTCGTGGGAGATGCTGCCGGACTCTGCGCTGGCTGATCCGGCGGTGTGGGAGGCGTTGCTCGATCGTGGGATGCCGCAGACGGCGTTGCTGCGTCAACTGCCGCGGTTGACCCGGTTGGGTCTGCTGCCCGCGCTCGGCGGGCGGACCGCGGAGGTCGCGGCCCGGTTGGCCGATTCCGACCGGTTGCGGTCGGCGCGGGTCCACCCGGTGAATGTGCTGATCGCCCAGCGGACGTACGCCTCGGGGGCCTCGCTGCGCGGGGAGTCCACCTGGCGGCCGACCCGGCAGATCGTGGACGCGCTGGATGCGGCGTTCTATGCCGCGTTCGGGGCGGTCGAGCCGGCCGGGAAGCGGACGATGCTGGCGCTGGACGTGTCGGGTTCGATGACGCAGCAGGTCTCCGGTCTGCCGCTGTCGTGCCGGGAGGCCTCGGCGGCGCTGGCCCTGGTCCAGGTGGCGACCGAGCCGCAGTGCGACGTGGTCGGGTTCACCGCCCAGGGCTCGTTTCGGGAGTCCGGACTGCAGCGCTTGACGATCAGCCCGCGGCAGCGGCTGGCGGATGCGGTCCGGGCGGTGTCGGACCTGCCGTTCGGGGCGACCGACTGTGCCCTCCCCGTCCAGGAGGCGCTGGCGTCGCGGACCCCGGTGGACACGTTCGTGGTCTACACCGACAACGAGACGTGGGCCGGGCGTACGCATCCGCACCAGGCGCTGCGGGAGTACCGGGAGAAGATGGGCATCGATGCGCGGATGATCGTGGTCGGAATGACCGCGACGCAGTGCTCGATCGCCGATCCGGATGATCCGGGAATGCTGGATGTGGCGGGCTTCGATGCCGGCGTACCGTCGCTGATCTCGTCGTTCTCCCGCGGCCTGTGACGCTGTCCGGGTGCCCTCCCGCCCTCGCGGCGGGAGGGCACTACGGGCTCAGCGAACGAGATCGAAGGTCTCGATGAACTGCGGGCGATCAGCGTCGGTGATGAGATGTGCCATGCCGACTTCGGCGAAGCCTGCCTGCAGCGGGCCGGCCTCGAAGGACCGGGCATCCTCACTGCTCTCCCACACATCAACGATCTGGATCCGGCCGTCGGGCATTTCGCCGGCGGCATGGACGATCAAACCGGCAGGCCGGGGATCCAGACTGACCGGCACCGAGTCGTAAACCGTCCGGGAAGGGACGTACGAAACCAGCACAACTGCCATGGGACTCACCTGATTCTGGAGAGACTCACTAGAGATTGTCTCTAGTGAGCGTTACCATCATTCTGCGACTGTGGAAAGAGGTGCGTCAAGATGTCCGATGAGGGGAATTCCGGCTCATTGAGTCGGCGCGACAAGGCCGCCCAAACTCGGCGTACCATCGCGGCGGCGGCCCACCGCCTGTTCTGCGAACGCGGGTACGCCGGCACCCGAATGGCCGACGTCGCACGTGAATCCGGTTTTGCGGTGCAGACGGTGTACTTCGTGTTTCACTCCAAACCCGAGTTGCTTCAGGCCTGCTATGTCGACGCCGTGAAGGGCCAGGACGATCCGCGGCCTCCGCAAGAGCAGCCCTTCTATTCCGCAATGCTGGCCGCACCGACGGGGGAAGAGTTCTTTCGGCATTTTGCGGAGGGGAACACCGCGATTCAGGCGCGGATTGCGGGGCTCGCCGACGTTGTCCGGGCAGCCCGGCACGAGCCGGAGGCCAACCAGGTGTGGGAGTTCAACGAGGAACTTCGCCGACGTGGGTATGCCGAGATCCTGGCCGTGGTGGAGCAGCGTGGCTGGCTCCGGCCGGGGCTGGATATGGCCGAGGCTCTGGATCTGATGCTGATGTACGGAAGCGCCGGAACGTATAACTCGCTGGTGCGGGACGCCGGCTGGGACATTTCGCGCTTCACTGTCTGGCTCGGTGCGGTCCTGGCGCGGGAACTGTTGAATGGTTGAAAGAACCCTCCTGCCGGAGCTCAGGTCGCGGCGGGGATGATCCCGGCTCGACGCAGGTAGCCGGCCAGACCGTCGGTCAGCGGGAGCGTCTCGAGCTCCTCGGGGGTGACCCAGCGCGCGTCATCGGCGTCGTCGCCGGCGCGGAGGTCGCCGCCGAGCACTTCGGCGGCGAAGTCGTGGACTTCGTAGACTCCACCGTCGCCGGTCGGGATCTCGACCACCCACAACTGCGCGCCCACCCGGACCCGCAGTCCGGTCTCCTCCAGGGTTTCCCGGCCGGCTGCCTCGGCCGCAGTCTCACCGGGTTCGGCCTTGCCGCCCGGCACTGACCAGAGCCCTTTGCCCGGCTCGCGGCCCCGGCGTACGAGCAACACGCGACCCCGGTGGTCGGTGATGACGGTACTGGCCGCAAGGATGGGGCGCATGGCTCCACCGTAGTAGGTGGCGTGCTCGCTCGCAGCCAGGTAGGAGCCCAATTGGCTGGGGTAGGGTGCGATTCCGGCTCGCGCATATCGCTGTTCAAATCTTGGAAGTGGAACGCATGTCACGAGATAACGCCAGGGAAGTCCATATGTCTGAGGCCTTCGATCTGAGGATCTATGACCGTGATGGTAGAGAGTCCTGGTACGTGGAGCCCAGTGATTTACCGCTGACCGAAATGCTCCGAGCGAAAATAAGAGCAAAACGGGGCTCCTACAACGAACTGGAAAGCGACCCCGAGATTCGGCGTCGAAGCTACCTCGACGCGTGGGTCCTTGCCCGGGAAGTGGCGCGCGAACTGTCCGGGTCCTACATCGTGTACTGGGACACGTTCGTTCTTTGGCCCAAACCACCCACCAGCGAGCCGGTTCTCGATATGCAAATGCCTACCGGAACGCTGGACGCTCTGGATCCCCCGCATCGCCGAGCGCGCCGTACTGAGAAATAGGGTGGACGGCGTGTGCGAGGAATGGGCTGGCACAGCGGGGTACCAAGCGACAGGTCTCGCGGCGGTGGCGGCACGCCGGGACGGCCGGCGGCAGGGCCAGGAGCGTTTTGCCTGGTCGGGCTGGGTGGGCGCAGAGGGACTCGAACCCCCGACTCCTTGCTTGTAAGTGACCCCTGAGTCGCGTTTGGCCAGCCTTTTGCGGGTGGGCACCTGCCTGACCTCACTCGGCTGCCTGACGAACTGCCTGACGACACGGTTTCAAAGGCCGTCCCGTCAGGGCCTTTCGGTGCACTGCCCAGGGGAGGGCCGCCGCCCCGATAGCTGCCCGTTTGTCTTGCGGAGTCGTGCCGGGTCAAGGGTCGAAGATCCGAAGGACGCGAAGCGCCCTTGACGCGGTACGGGGTAGCAAGATCGTCGGGTAGCGGGGCGACGGTCCGTTGGTGAGAAGTTCTGGGGACGTAACCACAGCCGGTTGCGTCCCCTTCTTGCTGCCCTGGGCCGGTGGTGAGGTCGCGGGGTCCCCGGGGTGGCGAGCGCCAGCGAGCCGGGGCCCCGGGGTGCGGCCGGCCGCCGGCGCCAGGGCAGCGGCGCCGAAGGCGCCTCGAGCCACGCGAGGAAACTGCTCACCCAATCGACCTGGCACAACCTGTCCTGTGTCGACACCAGCTTGAGACGCTCTCGCATCACGATCGGCTTGACAGGTTTCGCGCCAGCATCGGTCCTGCGGCTTTGACTATGCGTCCGTGATTATCGCGGGTCAGAAGTCCCAGCTGCCCGCCTAGGCGTGCTCCGGGGGTCGACCTAGCCTGGGGACCCCCGGAATCGACGTACAAGCCCGGAGTGGTCAGCACCTACTCGATGCGGAGGCAGTTAGACTCCACGTCCATGAGCGAGCCTGTCCTGAAGGTGCCTGCTGGTAGCGCGTTGCGGTCAGACGCAAGCCTGTACCGCCTAAAACTGGCGGTCACAAAAGCGCTTCGCGCACAGATGGATAGTACCTCGAAGTGGCGCGATATCGCCCAAGCAACAGGCACGGATCAACTGATCAAATCCGTCCACACGGACGAGACGTTTCTTGATGTCATTGTTGATCGAATGGAGTGGCAAGATGACGAGTATGACGCAGCCGTTCGTGACTTTGTTGGCTCGTTGCTCGGCCTGAAGACTAATTTCATTCCGTTCAACGGGTCCGTTGTGACACCAACGCAACTACCCGTCCTGGAGGAAATGCTGAATCTCCCACAGTGGCTGGCAGAGCACGAGCCACTTCTTCACGGAGAACTGTATGCACCGGAACAGGATCATTTGGCCTCCACCTTCCCAGTGGACCTAGATGGCGTGCTAGCGGTTATGGACGCAGCCTCAGCCAACCTCGACCGGCTCCAGAAGGTGTGGGAGCGCGCGTCACGTATGCTGCCGACGGCGCCCGCTCGGGGCTCCGATCCCGAGTATGATGACCTGATGCGGGCATGGGGCACGTTGATCTCTGGCTTGCCTCCGATTGAAGGATGGACCATAACGCAGACTCCTCCATCAATGGATGAGATGAGAATTCTCTACTCGGCCGACGCCGAGGAAGACCAACCAGCGTATTCCGTATTTGAGCATATCGCCCAGGGACCGCAGAAGGATCTCGACGAGTATCGTTTTAGGCTCGCGAAGGCACGCAGAGTGGTGATCCGAGATCGTCTTCAGGATCTTGTGGGAATAGTTGACACGCTACTTCCCCAAATTCTTGATGGGGCGCCTGATGATTCGACCCCGGTAAATGATTCCCGTATCGAAGAGATAACTCGTTCGATCACTGAAATTGAGCGGCTTATGGGCGACACGGCTGCCAGAGTCGGTCGCTGGGGACACCTGCACCGCCATATTCGCTTCAGCGAAGGACACGATTGGCACGACATCCACGAATTGGATTGGCCAAGCGTCAAGGTAGACATTGAAGCTGCATGCTTTTCCGAGGTTGATCCGCTGCCTATCCCTCCAGGGGTCGATTTGGCACACTTGGCCGCGAGCAAGCCCAAAGGACCTGCTTCCACAGCGCTCAATTGGGATCTGCTCGACGACACCGGATTCGAACGACTTCTCTACGAATTGCTACTAGGCCTGCCGGGGTATCAGAACGTTCAGCTACTTATGAAGACGAGGGCCGCGGACCGTGGGCGCGATCTATCGGCGGAGTACGCCTACGATGACGGTGCCGGGGGCACTAGAACTGACCGAGTCATCGTGCAGGACAAGCACTGGCGATCGAAATCCGTCCCACCCGAAGAGATTCACAGTGGCCTGACAAGGATCCGTCTTTGGGAGCCGCCACCAATAGACGTCTACATCGTAGCAACCAGTGGTCATTTCTCGCCAGACGCAGTTGCGTGGATCGAGAAGCACAACCATGACGGAGGAAGGCCAAGGATCGACATGTGGCCCGAGGCCCGACTGAGTACGCTTCTGTCCCAGAAACCGCATCTCGTGGTCCAATTTGGTCTACGGTCAGCATCGGCAATCAGTGATTAATCAGCCAGCATTCGCTTCAGGTCGTTGGAATATTCATGCCGAGAGTTCCACTTATTCTGCGACCCCAACTTGACGATTCCCGCTTGTCCCGGCCAAGGTGTGTAACCCCGGCGTGGATCCGGAGGACTGGACGCCGAGAGACCTGCGGCATTCGTTCGTCTCGATCCTGTCGCAGAGCGGCGTACCCATCGAAGAGATCTCGCGGCTGATGGGGCACGCCGGAACAGCTGTCACCGAACTGGTCTATCGCCACGAACTGCGCCCGGTACTCCAGGCCGGCGCGGGCGCGATGGACCTGGTCTTCCCACATTTGGGCACCAGCGCCGGAAGTGTTTCGTCAGGCAAAGGGGCCTCCTGGCGAAACCGACCAGGAAGGCCAAAAACGTTTCGCCTAGTCAGACGGGGTGGGCGCAGAGGGACTCGAACCCCCGACTCCCTGCTTGTAAGGCAGGTGCTCTAACCAACTGAGCTATGCGCCCGCAGCGGTAAACACTAGCAGCACTTTGTCCGAGCTACCGATTTCGCCCGCGTACGGTCGGCGATCGGCCGCCAGACCCGCGACCACTCCCGGACGGACTGCTTCGGGCGACGCTTCCGTCCCGACGGGGCCTTCCCGCGACGGATCGTGCAGCGCAGGGCCTTCCCGCGATCCTTCCGCGAGTGCCGCGACGCCAAACGCTTCCCGCGGTGTGTTGCAACGGGTGCGCCACGAATCTTCTATCGCGGAGCGACCCCTACCATCGCAGCAACCACCCCGGCCGGCGCTCCCATCGCCGGAAGCCCAACCCATCGCCGGAAGCCCAACCCATCGCGCGAAGCCCAACCCATCGCGAGACCTGGTACCCAGCCGAACGTGGGCCGATCCTGCCACCAGCAGCCCCGAATCGACCTGAACCCGCCCAATTCCGCTGTCTGGCGGCAGGATCGGAACACTCACCCGCTCGCACCCCACCGAGACCAGGCCCGGCGGCACCATGGCCACCACCCCGACCCCCGGGCCGGCCCCTTCCCGCGATAGCTACCACAGGGGCGCGGCTTCCCGCGACAGCTCTGAGCGTGCCGCGACGCCAAACGCTTCCCGCGGGGTGTTGCAACGGGTGCACGACGAATCTTCTATCGCGGAACTACCCTTGCCACCGCGGGAACCACCCCGACCGACGCTCCCATCGCGCGAAGCCGAACCCATCGCGGGAAGCCCGCGCCCCCGGACCCGCGGCGCGATCCCAACGTCCCACCCCGAGAGTCCCGGCCTGCTACTCCGCGCGCAACCGCCGCAACGCATCCAGGTGCGCCTGCAGGTCCCGCGGCCGCGAGGGGTCGTACGCCGCCAGCCACCGCAACCGCGACTGCGGATCGAACAGAAACGAGGCCCGCTGCGCAATCCCGAGCTTCTCGTCGAACACCCCGAACCGCTTGGCGATCTTCCCGTGCGGCCAGTGGTCGGAGATCATCGACCACCAGAACCCCTCGCTGTCGGCGAACACCCGCAGCGCGAAGGGCGAGTCGCACGAGATCGCCGCAATCCGGCAGCCGAGCGCGTCGAACTGCGGGCGCAACGCCTTGAGCACCCGCAGTTCCCCGGATCCGATGCCGGTGAAGGCGTACGGGTAGAAGACCAGCAGCCACCAGGAATCGCCGGGCAGGCGCACGGTCTGGCCCAGTTGATTGGTGGCGTCGAAGGGCTCGATCCGCTCACCGATCTCCGGATGGGTCATCGCGCGCTACTTCCGTCCACCCTTGGGTCGGACGAGCTTGTTGGCGGTCCAGTCCGCGGAGACCGACGCACCCCCGGTCAGCGAGAGGCCGGCGGTCAGCGCCGCCTCGGAGATGTCGGCCGGATCGACAGTGCCCTCGCGACCGACCTTCGGCGTCAGCAGCCAGATCTGCCCATTGGGGGCAAGATCCGCCAGCGCGTCCACCAACACATCGGTCAGGTCCCCGTCGTCATCGCGGAACCATTGCAGCACCGCATCGACCGCCTCCACGGCATCCTCGATGAGTTCGGAATCGATCGCATCCTCGATCGCGAACCGCAACTCGTCGTCGCAGTCCTCATCCCATCCGAACTCCTGGACCACGTTGCCCTTGGACAGGCCCAGCTTCTCGGCCGCACTGGCCCTGCTCGGCCCCGCTGTGCTTCCCACGACTCCTCCGTTCGGTTCGCTGTCGGCGGCATATGTACCAAATCGTGCCAGACTCCGCCCCGGTTCGGGGGGACGCCCCCGGATTGGAATCCGACGGCGCGCCGTACCACGCCCGAGCCCCCACTGATCGGGGCACGGGGCAAAGTGAAAGGATGGGGGCTCAAAACGTGTGAAGGAGTCTTGATGGCCAACGGCGACCGACCGGCAATCACTGCTGAGGGCACGGCCTTCCAACTGCCCGATATTGATCCTGCGGAGACCCAGGAATGGCTGGAGTCCTTCGACGGCCTGCTGGACAGCAGCGGTCAGAACCGGGCCCGCTTCGTGATGCTGAAGCTGTTGGACCGGGCGCGGCAGCGGCAGGTGGGACTCCCCTCGTTGCGCTCCAGCGACTACATCAACACCATCGCGCCCGAGGACGAGCCCTGGTTCCCCGGCGATGAGGAGATCGAGCGCAAGATCCGCCGGGCGATCCGCTGGAACGCCGCGATCATGGTGTCCAAGGCCAACCGCAAGGGCCTGGAGGTCGGCGGGCACATCGCCACCTACGCCTCGGCGGCCAGCCTCTACGAGGTCGGCTACAACCACTTCTTCCGCGGCAAGGACCACCCCGGCGGCGGCGACCACATCTTCGTCCAGGGGCACGCGGCCCCCGGCATCTACGCCCGCTCGTACCTGCTCGGCCGGTTGTCCGCCCAGGACCTCGACGGGTTCCGCCAGGAGCATTCCCGGGGCCCGCACGCCGGCCTGTCCTCCTATCCGCACCCCCGCTCGATGCCGACCTTCTGGGAGTTCCCGACGGTGTCGATGGGCATCGGCCCGATGAACGCGATCTACCAGGCCCGGATGAACCGGTACATGGCCAACCGCGGCATCAAGGACACCTCCGACCAGCACGTTTGGGCGTTCCTCGGCGACGGCGAGATGGGCGAACCCGAGTCGCTCGGTGCGATCAACGTCGCCACCCGCGAGGGCCTGGACAATCTGACCTTCGTGATCAACTGCAACCTGCAGCAGTTGGACGGCCCGGTCCGCGGCAACGGCAAGATCATCCAGGAGCTGGAGTCGATCTTCCGCGGCGCCGGCTGGAACGTCATCAAGGTGCTGTGGGGCCGGCAGTGGGATCCGCTGTTGGCCGCCGACACCGACGGCGTCCTGCTGAACAAGCTGAACACCACCCCCGACGGCACCTTCCAGACGCTGGCGACCGAGTCCGGGGCCTACATCCGCAAAACCCTGTTCGACGATCCGCGGCTGCAGAAGCTGGTCGAGCACCTGACCGACCACGACCTGGAGTCGAACCTCCCCCGGGGTGGGCACGACTACCGCAAGGTGTACGCGGCCTTCCAGGCGGCGGCCAACCATGTCGGGCAGCCGACGGTGATCCTGGCCCAGACGGTCAAGGGCTGGACCATCGATGCGCTGGAGGCCAAGAACGCCACCCACCAGATGAAGAAGCTGACCTCGGAGGATCTCAAGGTCTTCCGCGACCGGATCCATCTGCCGATCCCGGACAAGGACCTCGAGGACGCCTACAACCCGCCGTACTACCACCCGGGCAAGGACTCCGAGGTGATCCAGTACATGATCGAGCGCCGGATGAGCCTGGGCGGCTACGCCCCGATCCGCAGGGTCAAACCGAAGATCCTCACCCTGCCCGGCGACAAGCCGTACGCCCCGCTGCTGGCCCGCCCCGCCGAGGGGCACAAGGTGCCGAAGGTGGCCACCACCCAGGCCTTCGTCCGGCTGCTGCGCGAACTGATGCGCGACCCCGAGATCGGGCACCGGATCGTCCCGATCGCCCCCGACGAGTACCGCACCTTCGGCATGGACTCGATGTTCCCGACGAACAAGATCTACAACCCGAACGGGCAGACCTACGAGTCGGTGGACCGCAAGCTGCTGCTGAAGTGGTCGGAGTCCAAGACCGGCCAGTTGCTCCACGAGGGCATCTCCGAGGCCGGCGGGCTGTGTTCGTTCACCGCGGCCGGGACGGCGTACGCCACCCATGGCGAGCCGATGATCCCGGTGTTCATGTTCTACTCGATGTTCGGGTTCCAGCGCGTCGGCGACTTCATCTGGGCGGCCGCCGATGAACTCACCCGTGGCTTCCTGTGCGGGGCGACCGCGGGCCGGACCACCCTGACCGGCGAGGGCCTGCAGCACGCCGACGGCCATTCGCCGCTGCTGGCGGCCAGCAACCCCGCGGTGGTGCACTACGACCCGGCGTACTCCTACGAGATCGCCCACATCGTCCGCGACGGCCTGCGCCGGATGTACGGCTACGGGCTGAACGAGGAGCACCCCTTCGGTGAGGACGTCATGTACTACCTCACCATGTACAACGAGCCGATCGAGCAACCGGGACAGCCCGACGACGTCGACATCGAGGGCATCCTCAAGGGCATCCACCTGGTCTCCCCGAGCAAGGATCACGGCTTCGCCAAGGCGCAGCTGCTCGCGTCCGGGGTCGGCGTCCCGTGGGCGCTGAAGGCCCAGCAGATCCTGCTCGAGGAATGGAACGTCGACGCCTCGGTGTGGTCGGTGACCTCCTGGAACGAGCTGGCCCGCGAGGCCATGCAGGTCGAGGACCGCAACCTGCTGCACCCCGACGAGCCGAACAAGGTGCCCTACATCACCGAGAAGCTCGCCGGTGCCGAGGGTCCGGTGATCGCGGTCAGCGACTACCAGCGCGCGGTCCAGGACCAGATCCGGCCGTACGTGGAGCACACCTGGCGCTCGCTGGGCACCGACGGGTTCGGCTTCGCCGACACCCGGGCCGCGGCCCGGCGCTACTTCCGGGTCGATGCCGAGTCGATCGTCGTGGCGACGCTGGACGCCCTGGCCCGGGAGGGCAAGTACCGCCGCGAGGCGCCGGGCGAGGCGTTCCGCCGCTACCGGATCGATGATCCGACTGCGGTCGCCTCGATCCAGCAGGAGGGCGCCGGCGCCTGACGCCGGTGGCCCCGCGTTCGACAGGTTCGCCGCGTTCGACAGGTCCACCGCGTACGACAGCCCCCGCCGGGATCATCCCGGCGGGGGCTGTGGCGTTGCGAGCCGGTGGCTCAGGCGAACTGGGAGGACTTGGCCGGGAGTCGGCGCAGGTGATACTCCGCCGGCACGACGGCCTGCTTGCGGAAGAAGTGCATGAAGATCGGCAGCGCCTGCTCGGCGGTGAAGACCTCCTCGGCGAAGGCGATGTGGCGGTGCAGGGAGAAGGTGATCGGCACCGTCGGCGTGGCCAGCTCCGGGGTCGCGCGACCCAGCGCGTCCCGGACCCGGGTGGAGTCCTCGTAGTGCGCGTACTCCAGCGTCATCGCGTGCGCGGTCCCGGCGGCCCGCAGATAGGGCGCGGCGAGCAGCTTGGCCTGGGGCGCATGGGCCAGATCCAGCCCGAACGGCACCGGCGACAGGGAGAACGCCCACCGCTTGGTCCCGTTGAGCAGATTCAGCAGCCGCTTGAGCTGATTCTCGATCGAGTCATAGCGGGGAACGTCGTTGATGGCAGTAGGGACGCCATTGTTGATCTGGCGAAAGAACTTCATCGGTCCCCCACACCCCCAGCCCCGGTCTTCGCGGTGGTCATGGGGTACACACTAATCAGTGCCATCGGTTTCCGGGTGGGGGCCTAGGAAACCCGGCACCAATCCAGTAACTCCTGTACCGGCCAGGTGTTGATGATCCGGTCCGGGTCCAGCCCCAGCCGCTGCGCCCGAGTGGCGCCGTACTGGGCGAAATCCAGCTGCCCGGGGGCGTGGGCGTCGGTGTTCAACGCGAACAGGCAGCCGGTGTCGATCGCGAGTTCGAGCAGGTCGTCGGGCGGGTCGCAGCGCTCGGGACGGGCATTGATCTCGACGGCCACCTCGAACTGCCGGCAGGCCTCGAAGACCACCGACGCGTCGAACACCGACTGCGGTCGGGTGCCCCGCTCCCCCTCCACCAGCCGTCCGGTGCAGTGCCCCAACACGTTCACCCGCGGATTCGCGATCGCCCCGACCATCCGATGGGTCATCGACTCCGAATCCATCCGCAGCTTGGAGTGCACGCTGGCGACCACCACCTCCAGTTCGGCGAGCAGGTCCGCGGCCTGGTCCAGGGCGCCGTCATCGAGGATGTCCACCTCGATCCCGCGCAACAACCGGAACGAGTCCCCCAGCGCCGCATTCAGATCGTCCACGTACGCCACCTGCTCGCGCAGCCGTGCGGCGCTCAGGCCCCGGGCGACCTTGAGCCGCGGGGAGTGATCGGTGATCGCGGCGTACTCCAGGCCCAGCCCGGCCGCGGTGACCGCCATCTCCTCCAGCGACGAGCCGCCGTCGGACCAGGTGGAATGCATGTGCAGTTCGCCGCGTCGGGCCGCCAGTACCTGTTCCCCGCCGGTGGCCAGCGGGACGGCGCCGGCCTCGCGCAGCTCGGCCAGATAGGGCGGCACGTCGCCGGCGAGGGACTGGCCGATGATCGTCGCGGTCTTCGGGCCGATCCCGGCCAGGGTGCCCCAGTCCCCGGCCCGCTCGTGCGCGGCCCGCTGCTCCCCGCTCAGCTCGGTCAGCGTCTCCGCGGCCCGCCGGTACGCCTTGATCCGGTGCGTGTCGGCGCGCGCGCGTTCCAGCCAGTAGCCGATCTCCCGCAGGGCCGCGACCGGGTCCATCAGCCCTCCAGCGTTCGGGGCAGCCCCTTCGGGCCGCGGCGCTGCAGCCGGGTGAGCAGGTCGTCCTCGCCGTTGGGCACCCAGAAGACGTGCCTGCCGGTGTCGGTATCCAGGGTGATCGAGCGCAGCGACGCCGCCCGGTCGACGTTCAGCGCCCGCACCTGGTCCCAGGTGTACTCATAGGTGTGCTTGCCCACCTCGAAGCGCAGCACCTTCCCGTCCACGTACGCGTTGCACAGCCGATCCTTCGCGATCCCGTACACCCCACCCACCAGCAGGATGCCGAGCACCAGGGCGCCGATGTTCATCGGGGTGCGTGCGGTGGTGAGTTGCACGATGGCCCACACGATCAGGACCACGCTCCCGATCCCCATGGCCGCCACGATCATGCGGCGGCCGGCGATGGTGTTGGGCGGGGTCTGAATTCTGATCGGGTCCACGGCGTCAGATTACCCCGGTACGCTCGTCGCTCATGAGCGGCGATCAGCGCAGTACCGAGGGACGTGGGGCCCGATCCCCCCAGCTGGCGCCGCGCAGCCGAGCCGCGATCACCCGCCGCCTGGTGGCCCTGGCGCCCGACATCGCGACCGCGACGCTGGCGGAGATGGAGCGCCGGCACGGCTGGTTCGCCGGGCTGGACGCCAGCACCCGCTCCTGGATCGGGGTGGTCGCCCGCGCCGGGATCGACTCCTTCACCCACTGGTTCTCCGAGGCGGACGCGTCGGCGACCGGCCTGGAGGTCTTCGGCTCCGCCCCGCGCGCCCTGGCCCGCCGGATCAGCCTGCACCAGACCGTCGAACTGGTCCGCACCACGATCGAGGTGGTCGAGGCCAAGACCCAGGAGTTGCTCCCCCGCGGCGACCGCCCGATCGTCCAGGCCGCGATGCTGCGCTATTCCCGCGAGGTCGCGTTCGCCAGCGCCGAGGTGTACGCCCGCGCCGCCGAATCCCGTGGCGCCTGGGACGCCCGGCTGGAGGCACTGGTGGTCGACGCCGTACTGCGCGGGGAGACCGATGAGGCCGTCCTCTCCCGCGCGTCCACCCTGGGCTGGCGAACCGCGCACGGGGTGGTCGTCGCGGTCGGCACCGCCCCGGTCACCGAGAACCTGAACCTCGGGGAGGACCTGCGTCGGGCCGGGCAGAAGCTGGGCATCGACCTGTTGTCGGCGGTGCAGGGCGAGCGCCTGGTGATCATCGCCGGCGGTGAGCCGCTGGAGGCCGACGGCGGCCCGGTCCGGGTGCTGGAGCAGTTCAGCGATGCTTTCGGCCCCGGCCCGATCGTGGTCGGCCCGCTGGTCGACCACGTCGTGGAGGCCGCCGTCTCGGCGCGCGCGGCAACCTCCGGGTTGCGGGCCTCGGTCGCCTGGCCGGAGGCACCGCGCCCGGTCGCCTCGGCCGATCTACTGCCCGAGCGGGCGCTGGCCGGGGACGGGCACGCCCGCCGGGCCCTGGGCCAGGAGGTCTATGAAACCCTGCTCGGCGCCGGCTCCGGACTCCTGGAAACCCTGGTCACCTTCCTGGACCAGGGGCAGTCGATCGAGGGCACCGCGCGCGTCCTGTTCGTGCACGCGAACACCGTGCGCTACCGGTTGAAACGGATCGCCGAAGTGACCGGCTACAACCCGTCGAATGCCCGCGATTCCTATGTCCTGCGGATCGCGATCACCCTCGGGCGGCTCTACGCCGCACGGTGAGCGCGTTCCGAGCCACGGCACAGAGGCTGGCCAACGTGACCGGCGACACTCCCGCTCGACAGTCTTTTGTAGGTTCACTACAAAACACTCAGGGTGGATTCTGTGCCCGCAACGCGCGACGTTCCGGGCAAAACCGGAGAAGGTTAAGGGGTGCTCGCAATCGTTGCGCCCGGACAGGGCGCCCAGAAACCCGGTTTCCTGAAGCCCTGGCTGGCCGATCCGAAACTCGAGAACCGCCTGGTGTGGTTGTCGGCCGTCTCCGGTCTGGACCTGATCCACTACGGCACCGAGGCCGATGAGGAGACCATCAAGGACACCGCGGTGGCCCAGCCGCTGCTGGTGGCCGCCGGACTGGTGACCGCGCTGGCGCTGTTCCCGCACCCGGCCGACGCCTTCGGCAAGATCGGCGTCGGTGGGGGCCACTCCGTGGGCGAGATCACCGCCGCCGCCGCGTCCGGGGTGCTGTCGGCCGAGCAGGCGATGGTGTTCGTCCGCGAGCGCGGCCGCGGCATGGCCGAGGCGTCCGCGGTCCGTCCGACCTCGATGGCTGCGGTCCTGCGCGGCGACACCGACGAGGTCGTCGAGCGGCTCCGCAAGCACGGGCTCACCCCGGCCAACTACAACGGCGTCGGCCAGATCGTGGCCGCCGGCACCGTGGAGCAGTTGGAGGCACTGTCGAAGGACCTGCCCGACCGGGTCCGGATGGTCCCGCTGAGTGTGGCCGGCGCCTTCCACACCGAGCACATGCAGCCCGCGGTGGCCCGCCTGGAACGGCTGTCCGCGGCGGTCTCCACCCACGACCCGCGCGTCCGGCTGCTGTCGAACCGCGACGGCCAGATCGTGCAGTCCGGCGCGGAGTACCTGCGCCGCCTGATCAACCAGGTGTCCAACCCGGTCCGCTGGGACCTGTGCATGGAGACCATGGCCGACCTGGGCGTCACCGGCCTGCTGGAGCTGCCGCCGTCGGGCACCCTGACCGGGATCGCGAAGCGAAACCTGAAGGACGTCGAGGTGTTCGCGCTCAACGATCCCGATCAGTTGGACGAGGCGCGCGCCTTCGTCGAGAAGCACTCCCGCGGCGCGGTGCCCTCCCAGATCAGCAACACCCCCAGCTGGCGGATGGTGGTCTCCCCCGGTAAGGGCCACTTCACCCGGGCCCCCGGGGTCGAACCCGGTCAGGTGCTCGCCCCCGGCAGTGCCGTCGGCGGCGTACGCAACCTGCGGGAGGAAACCCCCGTGGTCACCGAGCACGGCGGCCTGGTGACCGAATGGCTGGTCGAGGAGGACGATCCCGTCAGCCCGGGGCAGCCGCTGCTGCGGCTGCACCCCGCCCCTGAAAACGATTACGCGACCGAGGTGGACCGATGAGCAAGCAGATTACCGTCGTCGACGGACCCCACAGTGCGATCCTGGGCATCGGCTCGTACCGCCCTTCCCGGGTGGTCGACAACGCCGAGATGTGCACCATGATCGACTCCTCCGACGAGTGGATCCGCCAGCGCACCGGCATCATCGAGCGCCGCTGGGCCACCGATGACGAGACCCTGATGGTGATGGCCCTGGGCGCGGCCCGCAAGGCGCTCGACCATGCCGGCCTGCAGGGTTCGGACCTGGACGCGGTGATCGTGTCGACCGTGTCGCACCTGACCCAGTTCCCGGCGATCGCGCCGCAGATCGCGACCGAGCTCGGCGCGACCGACGCCGCGGCGTACGACATCCTGGCGGCCTGCGCGGGCTTCTGCTACGGCCTGGCCCAGGCCGACGGGCTGATCCGCAACGGGTCGGCGACGCGGGTCCTGGTGATCGGCGCGGAGAAGCTCAGCGAGCAGCTCGACAAGACCGACCGCACCACCGCCTTCCTGTTCGGTGACGGCGCCGGCGCCGCCGTGGTCGGCCCCAGCGACGAGCCCGGCATCGGCCCGGTCGTGTGGGGGTCCGACGGCGCCGCCAAGGACGTCATCCGGCTCACCCGGCACTGGGACGAACCCGGCGACGAGCCGCCCTACATCCACATGGACGGCCAGCCGGTGTTCCGCTGGGCCTCCACCACGGTCGCGAAGAAGACCCTGGAGATGCTGGCGCGCGCCGGACTGACCGTCGACGATCTCGATGTCTTCATTCCGCACCAGGCCAACGACCGGATCATCGATGCGATGATCCGTACGCTGAAGATGCCCGAGCACGTCACCGTCGCCCGGGACATCTCGCACATGGGCAACACCTCGGCCGCCTCCATCCCGCTGGCGATCGAGGCGATGTTCGAACGCGGCGAGGTGAAGTCCGGTCAGCTCGCGCTGATCGTCGGCTTCGGCGCCGGCCTGGTGTACGCCGGGCAGATCATCCGGTTGCCGTAATCTCCGGAACCGCAGTCGGGACCACCGGCTGCGCCCGTCTCACCCAATCCAGACCGTCTCACCCAATCCACAACGAAGGAGAACCACATGGCTACCACTGAAGAGATCCTGGCCGGCGTCGCCGAGATCGTGCACGAGGTCTGCAACATCCCCGTCGAGGACGTCCAGCTGGACAAGTCGTTCATCGACGACCTGGATGCCGACTCGCTGGCGATGAACGAGATCATCTACGCCTCGGAGGACAAGTTCGGCGTCTCGATCCCCGACGAGGAGGCCAAGAACCTGAAGACCGTGGGTGACGCCGTCGCCCACATCGAGCGTGCGATGAACTGACGCGTCCCCGACGCGCCGATCCTCCGGGGCCTCGGGCCCGCCCGCTCGGGGCCCCGGATCCACTTCGGTGCAGCTGCGCCCCCATCCCTCAGCAGCCCGCACCCCCGAACCTTCGCCTCGCTCGGCAGCGCAACGCAGGCGCGCCGGGCTCGAGTTCAGCGAACCGCCATCGCGGCCACCCGTCGCGACCCACCGACCTTCTAGGAGCCGTCCATGACCCGCCCCGAACAGACCGTTGTCATCACCGGCTTGGGAGCCACCACCCCGCTCGGCGGAGATGTTGCCTCCACCTGGGCCGCCCTGCTCGCCGGTGAGTCCGGCGTCAGCGCGCTGGAGACCGATTGGGCCGCCGACCTGCCCAGCCGGATCGCCGCCACCCTGAAGGTCGAACCGACCGAGGAGCAGGTCCCCCGGGTGCAGGCCCGCCGGATGGACCGGGTCAGCCAGATCGCCCTGGTCGCCTCCCTCGAGGCCTGGGCCGATGCCGGCTTCGGCCTCGGCGAGGACAACCAGGTCGACGGGGACCGCCTCGCGGTGGCCATCGGCACCGGCATCGGCGGGATGAACTCGCTGCTGGGCAACTGGGACATCCAGAAGGAGCGCGGCGTACGCCGGGTCTCCCCGTTCACCGTGCCGATGCTGATGGCCAACGCCGCCGCATCCAACGTGGGCCTGCGGCTGGGCGCCAAGGCCGGGGTGCACACCGCGGTCTCGGCCTGCGCCTCCTCCAACGAGTCGCTGGGCCAGGCGCTGACCATCCTGCGCTCGGGCCGCGCCGACGTGGTCCTCGCCGGCGGCTCCGAAGCCTGCATCCACCCCTTCCCGATGGCCGGCTTCTCCCAGATGCAGGCGCTGTCGCGCCGCAACGACGAGCCGCAGCGCGCCTCCCGCCCGTGGGACGTCGATCGCGACGGGTTCGTACTCGGCGAAGGCGCGGTCTCGCTGGTCCTGGAGACCCTGGAACATGCCACCGCCCGGGGCGCGAAGATCTACGGCACCCTGGCCGGGGTCGGCCACTCCGCCGACTCCTTCGACATGGTGCAGCCCGATCCCTCCGGCGCCGGTCAGGCCTCGGCGATGCGGCGCGCGCTGGCCGACGCCGACCTCACCGGCTCCGACATCGTGCATGTGAATGCGCATGCCACCTCCACTCCGGCCGGGGACACCACCGAGGCCGGCTCGATCCGGGCCGCGATCGGCGAGCAGGCCGTGGTCACCGGCACCAAGTCGATGACCGGCCACCTGCTCGGTGCCGCCGGCGCCCTGGAATCCATGGCGACCGTCCTCGCGCTGCGCGACCGGGTCGTCCCGCCGACGATCAACCTGGAGCACCCCGAAGCGGGCCTGGGCATCGACATCGCCGCCAACACCACCCGTCCCCTCGGCCAGGGCGACCTCGCCGCGATCAGCAACTCCTTCGGCTTCGGTGGGCCGAACATCGCCGTGCTGGTCACCAACCAGAATGTGAGCGCCTGATGAGCGCAACCGATACCAAGAACGAGTCCGCCGAGCAGGCCGCGGCCGCGCCGAAGAAGAAGGTCAAGATCCCCCGCGAGGAGGATCCGCGCAACCCGAATCACCGGCTCGCCGCACTGCTGGACGAGGGCTCGGTCGAACTGATCACCCCCGATGACGGCTCCGGCATGCTCGCGGCAACCGGGTCGATCGGCGGCCGCCGGGTCGTGGTGTTCTGCTCCGACCCGACCGTGATGGGCGGCGCCATGGGCGTCGACGGCTGTCGCGTGGTCGTGGCGGCGTACCAGCGCGCGATGACCGACCGGATCCCGGTGCTCGGCATCTGGCACTCCGGCGGCGCGCGGCTGGCCGAGGGCGTCTCCTCGCTGGACAGCGTCGGCTGGATCTTCAAGGAGATGACCCGGGCCTCGGGCAAGATCCCGCAGATCTCGATCGTGCTCGGTGCGGCCGCCGGTGGTGCGGCGTACGGTCCGGCGCTGACCGACGTGGTGATCCTGGCGCCGGAGGGCCGCATCTTCGTGACCGGGCCGGACGTGGTCCGCTCGGTCACCGGTGAGGACGTCGACATGCTCCGCCTCGGTGGCCCCGACACCCACGGCCGGCGCTCCGGCGTGGTGCACCTGGTCGCCGACGACGAGCCGCACGCGCTGGCCCAGGCCCAGCAACTGGTCCAGTTCTTCGCCGACCAGGGTGTGGTCGCCGACGACGTCGAGGACCGCGACCTGGCCGCCCTGCTGCCCGAGTCGCCCAAGCGCGCCTACGACGTACACCCGCTGATCAACGGTGTGCTCGATGAGGGCAGCACCCTCGAACTGCACGCCCGGTGGGCGCCGAACATCGTCACCGCCTTCGGCCGCCTGGGTGGCCGCAGCGTCGGCGTGATCGCGAACAACCCGCTGCGCCTGGGCGGCTGCCTGGACTCGCTGAGCGCGGAGAAGGCCGCCCGGTTCGTGCGGCTGTGCGATGCCTTCGGGATCCCCCTGGTGGTCCTGGTGGACGTCCCGGGCTACCTGCCCGGCGTCGGCCAGGAATGGGACGGGGTCGTCCGGCGTGGCGCGAAGCTGCTGCACGCCTTCGCCGAAGCCAGTGTCCCCCGGGTCACCCTGGTCACCCGCAAGTCCTACGGCGGCGCCTACATCGCGATGAACTCCCGCTCCCTGGGCGCCACCAAGGTGATGGCGTGGCCGGGTGCCGAGATCGCCGTGATGGGGCCGGTCGCCGCCGTCCGGATCCTGCACCGGCGCAAGCTGGCCGCGACCCCGGAGGACATCCGGCCCCAGGTCGAGGCCGAACTCGCCGCCGAGCACGAGCGGATCGCCGGTGGGGTGGATCGTGCTATCGAGATCGGCGTGGTCGACGAGATGGTCCAGCCCGGGGACAGCCGTTCGGCGATCGCCGAGGCGATCCGGGCCAATGACGAGGGCAACCGCGGGACGCACACCAACATCCCGCTCTGACCTCAGACCTCAGACAGCACACGAGCCCGCCGGGGAGATTCGGCGGGCTCGTTGCTGTTGTCGTCGGTAGTGGACCCGGCTTCGGGGGCTACCGGGGGACACCCAGACGCTGAACCGGACGGGACTGCCGGCGCTGCCGGGAAGCGAAAAGCGGCGCTATCTTTTGGAACATGAGTTCTGAGGACTGACCGCTGCGTACCCAAGGCTTGGAAAGGCGCCGCGTCGCTGCCCGGCAGCGCCGGAAGGCGCGTCCCGCAGAACCCGTCACCCGACCTGGTGCAGCCACCGCACCGGCGTACCGTCCCCGGCGTGCCGGAAGGCTTCGAGTTCACCGTCCCAGGGGGCGCCGATCAGTTCGGCCATCGTCTCGGCGAAACCCTGCCGGCCAAGGGCGTCCTGGGCGAAGGCGGACTTGATCCGGTCCTCGGAGATCTGGATGTCGCCGTGCAGACCGGTTGTGGCGTGGAAAATGCCCAGGGTCGGGGTGAAGGAGTAGCGCTCGCCGTCACTGGTGGCGGTGCGGTCCTCGGTCACCTCGAAGCGCATCCGGCCCCACCGTTTCAGGGCGCTGCTCAGCGTGGCAGCGGTCCCGATCGGAGCCTGCCAGGAATATTCGGTGCGGTAGCTGCCTCGCTCGGCGGGCTGGGCCTGCCAGTCGAAGGAGACGGGCATGCCGAGCACGCCGCCCACTGCCCACTCGATATGCGGGCACAGCGCAGACGGCGTCGAGTGAATGAACAGGACTCCACAGGTTGTGCTCATCGGTTTCTCCCACGGTCGAGGTTTGCCTTCCCCAGCAGCCTCACCACACGGGCGGAACCAACGAGACCATCATGCACCACAAGTCACTTCTGCACCAGACGAACCAGATTGTACGCCGGTGTGCGGGCGCTCACAGGCGCCGGCCGGGAGCCCGAACAGCCGGGTGGTCAGCTCCAATAGGCGTTCGGATCCAGGCGTGCTCCAAAGATCGCCTGGCCGACGCGGACCGTAGTGGCACCGTAACCGATGGCCAGTTCGAAGTCGCCCGACATGCCCATGGACAGTTCGTCGTAAGTACCGACCGCCCGGTCGTCGTGGCGCAGCCGCTCCTGCAACTGCTGCATCCGTTCGAAGCAGGCCCCGACCTCGTGCCGGTCGTCGGAGAACACCGCCAGCGTCATCAGACCGCGGACCCGCAGCGAGGCGTACGCCCCCAGCCGGGAACAGAAGTCGGGCACCTCATCGACCGGAATGCCGAACTTCTGCGGTTCGTCGGAGGAGTTCACCTGGACGAACACATCCAGGCCACGGCCCGCCGCCTGCAACCGCTTGTCCAGCTCCACGGCGATCTTCAGCGAATCCAGGGCATGGAACTCACTGGCGAAGGTCACCACGTCGCGGGCCTTGTTGGTCTGCAGATGGCCGATCAGCGCCCACCGGATGTCGGTGTCAGCCAGGTGGCGCGCCTTGTCGGCGGCCTCCTGGACGCGATTCTCCCCGAACAGCGTCATCCCGGCGGCGTGGGCCTCAAGGATCTTGTCCACCCCGTGCGTCTTGGAGACCGGCAGCAGGCGTACCTCCTCCGGGTTGCGGCCGGCCTGCGCACAGGCAGCGGCGATGCGTCCCTGGATGTCTCGGAGGTTCTCTGCGATGGTGGACATGGCGCCACTCTAGGGCGCCCCGGGCGGCTGTGCCGCTCGGATTGCCCTGCGGCCCCGATCCGGCGATGGGTTCTGCCGCCGAGTCTGCTCCTGCGACGGGTCTTTCGCTCACCTCCCTTCCTGCGACGGCCCGGTCGGGCCCGCTACGGGGAGGCTCACCTGGCGGGTGCTGCCACACCCGCGGGAGACAGGTGCCATCGCGAGGACGTCGAACCCGTCGCGGGTACGCCGGCACTGCCCCGGGTGAAGGCCCGTTCCAGCCGTGCCCGCACCTGCGCCGGGTCCCTCAGGTCGGCGGCCACGAACCGGAGCACCTGCCACCCCTGTTCGCGCAGTCGGTTCTCCCGCGCCTTCTCCCGGAACACGATGTCCTCGATGCTGAGCCCCGGAGCCAGGTCACGCCCGTACTTGACCGTGCCGTCGTACTCCCCCAGGACCCGATAGCGCTCCCAGCAGAAGTCGGCCCGGCCGATCAGCTCGCGCCGACCGTCGCGTACCTCGAACTGCAGCGTGGGTTCAGGTACGCCGGCCAGCGCGAAGGTCGCCCGGCACCGGGACTCCCCGGGTGACTCCGACCGACGATCGGCGAAGGTCAGCGCCCGCCGCGCCATGGTGTTGCCCGTCTGCCGGGCCCGCAGTGCCGCCAGACACTGGGCGCGCAGTTCCTCGCCGCCGGCCGGGTCGGCCCGCAGCGCCGCATCGGCCGCGGCGACGCCGTCGGGGAAGGCGAGCGTCCGAGTGAGATCGACCACGGTGCGGACCAGCGTGGTCACCGGTACGCCGTGCTCGGTGATGACATCGCTGTCGGGCAACGCGGCCCGCCGCAGCTTCCGGCTCCGGCTCGATGTTCCCTGACCGGATCCGTCCCGCAGCGTGGCGATGACCGCCAGGTCGCCGAACGGGACCGGGAGCCCGTGCAGGACCCCTGCGCTGTGATGGCTGAAGACCGTCCCGTCGGCCATCGGCAGCGCGGCGGCCATCAGGAAGCAGTGGCGGAGTTCGGCCTCCCCCGGCGGCCATTGGGTCACCGGCTGGCGGTCGCTCGGCCGGGCCCGGCGGTACTTGCCGCGGCGCAGCCGGACGAATTCCCCGTGGGCGCACGCCCGGCGCAGGGAAGCGGTGGTGAAGCCCTGACCGAGCAGGGACGCGGTGCTGAAAATCTCGAGATCCATGGGTTCAGTCCAGCGCAGTCCGATATCCCACCGCTGCCCCGGAACGGGGTTATCCACAGGTCAATTCCGGGTGCGGGACGTGCTGCTGCCCCGCGGTCACGGGAGTCAGCGACTGGAGCTGTCGACCGGCGACGGACTCCTTTTCCTGCGCCTACTGCAGCCGTCGCGGGGCGCGAGGATCCGTCGCCGGCTGGAGGGGGGATATGCAGGAGAGGAGTGCGTCGACAAACCCGTCGCAGGAAGCCCCGGGCAAACACGAGCCATCGCGGGAAGTCCCGGACGCGCCCGAGCCGTCGCGGGACACCGGTGGGCCGCAGCCGGTCGCCGGGATTCCCCCACCCCGGGCGGTGCCTACGGCCAGCGGGCCGCGAGCGAGGCAACCCCCAGCGCGGCCAGGACGGCCAGCACCAGACCGTAGCCGGCATAGGTCCCGGAGATGTCGGTGCTCACGGTGTCGGTGCCGACCGAGCGACGGATGTCGGCGTACACTCCGGCCAGCTGATCCTCACTCTCGGCGGTGTATGCCTTACCGCCGCCGGCCTCGGCCATCCGGGCCAACTGCGTGACATTCACCGGCACGTCCTGGGTCCGCCCGTACCGGTCCCGGATCACCCCGCGCGCGGTGCCGTAGGCGATGGTGCTCACCGGTACGCCGGCATCCTTGGCGGTGCGGGCCGCCCGGACCGGGTCGGGCCCGGTGACCGACTCCCCGTCGGAGAGCACGACCATGGCCGCCGGCGGGGGCTGGTTTGCGTGGTCGGGATCCGGCGGCACGTACGCCAGGGAATCCAGGCCGGTCAGAATCCCCTCCCCGGCCGCGGTCGACTCCCGCAGGCTGAGGCCGTGAATGGAGTTGATCACCTTCTGCCGATCCTGGGTGGGGGCCTCGACCATGCTGGCCCGCCGGGCAAAGTCGATCAGGGCGACATTGAACCCCCGCGGCAGCGAGTTCACGAAGACGACCGCCTGCTTCTTGGCGGCCTCCAGCCGCGACGGGGCGATGTCATCGGATTCCATCGACAACGACACGTCCATCACCAGCACGATCGTGGCCCGCTCCCGCGGGACCTCCTCGGTGCCCTGCGGCCCGGCCCAGGCGACGGTCAGGGTGGTCAGGCTCAGCAGCGCCAACCCCACCGACAGGTGCCGCTTCCACGGCGAATCGGTCTTGATCACCTGCAGGTCGGAGACGTCCCGATCGGAGTTGCGCACATACAGCAGCACGAGGTACAGCAGGGCCAGCACCGGCACGGCGATCAGCCACCACAACCGCACCGGGGCGGCGAACGACTCGGGCAATCCAACCATGACTGTTAGGGCCACCTCGCTGCTAGGGATCCGATTCCGAGACACGCGAGCACCGCACAGACCAGCCCGAACCCCGCGTACTGGGCCGATACTTCTTCCTTCTTCTGCATGTACCCCAGGGAGTTCCCGATATCGCGGTACACCTCTTGCAGCTGCCCCGCCGACTTCGCCGCGTACGCCTTGCCGCCCCCGGCGACCGCGATGTCACGCAGTTCGAGCTCATCGACCGGCACGGCCACCTTCTCGCCGTTGATCACCGCGATTCCGGTCTGCGTCCCGTACGCAATGGTGTCCACCGGAGTCTGCCGGGCCCGGGCCTCCGCGGCCGCGTCGAACGCCGATCGCCCGACGGTGTTCTTCCCGTCGGAGAGCAGCACGATCCGGGCCGGCACCGGCTCATTGGTGTCGGCGGCCGGTGGGAGCAGGTTCAGCGCGTCCAGCGAGGTGTAGATGCCTTCCCCGATCGCGGTCGCCGGAGCCAGTTCCAGGCCGTCGATCGCGTCGGTGACCTGATGGTGGTCCTGCGTCGGCGGCACCACCAGGGAGGCGTTGCGGGCGAACTTGACCAGGGCGACGTTGTAGGTGGCCGGCATGTCGGTGACGAACTTGCGCGCGGCCAGCTTCGCGGCGGCCAGCCGGGTCGGTTTCACGTCATCGGCCTGCATCGAGTAGGACACGTCCATCGCGATCACCACCGTCGCCCGTTGCCGCGGCACCAGCACATCGCCCTGCGGCTTGGCCCAGGCCATGGTGAGCGTGGCCAGACTCAACAGCGCCAGGCCCACCACCAGGTGCCGCAGCCAGGCCCGGTCCCGCTGGACCATCCCCAGTTCGGCAGCATCGGAGCCGCGCCCGGCCCGGCGGCGCAGGTGCAGCACGAGATAGCCGACGCCCAGCAGCGGAATCAGCAGCAGGGCGGTCAGTCGGCCGGGTTCGGCGAACTCCGGCAGCAGCAGGGCGATCACGGCCACCTCGCTGCCAGCGAAATCGCTGCCAGCGCCGCTCCCACCGCGAATGCCAGACCGTACCCGGCCCACTGCGCGCTGCTGACGGTCCGCTTGTCCTCGTACCCGACGTCGGAACCGATGTTCTGGTAGACCTCGCTGAGCTGGCCGGCGTCCTTGGCCTGGTACGCCTTCCCGCCGGCGACCTTGGCGACCTGCGCGAGCTCCTGGCGATCCACCGGCGCCTGCAGCCGCTGCCCGTCGAGGTCGACGTAGCCGTTCTCGGTGCCGTACGCGATCGTGTAGACCGGCACCTTGGCGTCCTTGGCCTGCTGCGCCCCCTGCACCGCCGGGATCCCGGTGGTGTTCTGCCCGTCGGAGAGCAGCACGATCGCGCCCGGGGCGGGGTCCTTCCCGTTGTCGCTCTTGGGTGCCTTCTGCAACGAGTTGAGCGCGAGGGTGATCGAGTCGCCGATCGCGGTGGAGTCCCGCAGTTGGGCGGCCCGGATCGCGTTCTGGACGACCTGGTGATCCTGGGTCGGGTCGACCGCGGCCTGGGGATTGCCCGACATCGCGATGAAGGCGATGTTGAACTGCTTGGGCAACTGGTCCACGAAGGTGCTCGCGGCCTGTTTGGCGACCGTGATCCGGTCCGGGGAGACGTCCTTGGCCTCCATCGAGCGGGAGACATCCAGCACCAGCACGATCGTGGCCCGCTCCCGGGGCACCTTGGTCAGCTGCACCGGTTCGGCGAAGGCAATGGTCAGGGTGACCAGGGACAGCAACGACAGCGCGAACGCGAGGTGCCGGCGCCACTGGGACTGCTTCGGCATCACCTGCGCGAGCATCGAGGTGTTGGTGTAGCGCATGCCACGGCGGCCCTTGCGCCGCGAGGCGAGGATGTACGCCAGCACGATCAGCGGGATCAGCACCAGCAGCAGCAACCGCCAGGGTTCATTGAACTCGCTCGGGAACCAGTCCAGCATCAGCGGGACACCCCCTGCGGCGGAGCGTGCAGCATGCTCGCCACGCGGCGGTAGGCCAGCACGAAGCGGGCGATGTCCTGGACCCAGTCCCGGTCGGTGCGCAATTGGATGTGCCCGCAGCCGGCCCGCCGCAACGCGAGCCGGATCCGCTCGCGCTGCGCCGCGGCGGCAGCATTCATGCGTTCCCGGGCCTTCACATCACCAGTATTGACATACCGTTCAAAGTCGGTTTCCGGATCGCGGATCAGGATCTCCCCGACCCGGGGGAATTCCAGCTCCCGCCGGTCGACCACCTCGACCGCCAGCACCTGGTTGCGGACCGACATCCGGCGCAGCGGCCGTTCCCACGGCGGCGGGATGTCCGGGTCGAGTTCGTGGTCCCCGGGGGTGAGGAAGTCCGAGACGATCACCCGCAGGCCGCGCCGGCGCTCGGTCCGGTTCAACTGTTCGATCCCCTGCGGCAGATCGAACGGTCCGGTGGCGTGGTCGGGCACCACCGGCTCGGTGAGCATGCTCCGCAGCAGCCCGTACAGAGCGGTGCGACCGGACCGGGCCGGGGACCGCTTGATCCGGTCGGGGCGCATGATCAGCCCACCGAAGCGGTCCCCCATCCGCTGGGACAGGAAGCCGATAGTGGCGATGGCGGCGATGCCGAGGTCCCGTTTGGTCACCCCGCCGGTCCCCCAGTTCATCGAGGGGGTCACATCGAGCAGGGCCCAGACCTCGAGTTCCCGGTCGGCCATGGTGTCGCGTACGTGCGGAACCGTGGTCCGGGCGGTCACCGCCCAGTCCATCTTGCGCACATCGTCCTGCCCGATCACGTACGCGCGGGCGTCGTTGGCGTCGGTGCCCGGACCGGGCAGCAGGCCGAGGTGATCGCCCTGCAGATAGCCCTCCAGCCGGCGGACGATCGCCAGTTCCAGGCGACGCAGAGCCGCCTCCGGCGCCAGCTGGTACAACGGCAGCGTGGCCCCGGTGGGCTCGGCCAGCACGGAGGCGGCAGCGGCGTTCGGTCCCCCGATCGGCTGATCAGTGTGTCGTGCCACCGGCGGCCTCAGTTACCCGGGTACTGCGGCTGGGCGGAGGGGTAGGAGCCCGGCTGCGGCTGCTGCGGTTGTGGCTGCTGCGGATAGCCGGACTGTTGCGGATAGCCCTGCTGGGCGTACTCGGGCTGGATCTGCTGCTGCCGGAAGTCCGGCTGGTGGTGCTGGTCGTGGCTGGCCTGACGCTGTTCGGTGTTCCACACCGGGGTGGGCGGCGGCACCATCGCCACGATCCGCTCGATCACCTGCACCGGATTGATGTCGTCGGCGACGGCATCGAAGCCGAGCACGAGCCGGTGCGCCATCACGTCGCGGGCCACGGCCTGGACATCGGTCGGCAGCACGTAGTCGCGGCCGTGGATCAGCGCCAGCGCCCGGGCCGCGGCGACCAGGCCCAGCGTCGCGCGCGGGGAGCAGCCGATCTGGATCACCGAGGTCAGGTCGGGCATGTTGAACTCGTGCGGGGTACGCGTGGCCAACACCAGCCGGACGATGTACTCGGCGACCAGGTTGTGCACGAAGACCTCCGAGGCCTTGTCCTGCAGCGCGCGGACCAGGTCGGGGTTGAGCACCGGATCCGGCTCGGGGGTGCTGACGCTCATCCGGCGCAGGATCTCGAATTCCTCGTTGCCGTGCGGATAGGGCACGTCGACCTTGAGCAGGAAGCGGTCGCGCTGCGCCTCCGGCAGCGGGTAGACGCCCTCGGACTCGACCGGGTTCTGGGTCGCGATCACGATGAACGGCTGGGGTGCGGGGTAGGTCCGCCCGCCGATGGAGACCTGCTTCTCCGCCATCAGCTCCAGCATCGCCGACTGCACCTTGGCCGGGGCCCGGTTGATCTCGTCGGCGAGAACGAAGTTCACGAAGACCGGACCGAGTTCGATGTCGAACCGCTCCTGGCTCGCGGAATAGATCCGGGTGCCGATGATGTCGGAGGGCACCAGGTCCGGGGTGAACTGGATCCGGGCGAAATCACCGCCGACCACGGTCGCGAAGCTGCGGACCGCGAGGGTCTTGGCGACGCCGGGAACACCTTCGAGCAGCACGTGCCCCTTGGCGAGCAGACCGACCATCAGCTGTTCGACCATATGTTCCTGGCCGACGATCACCCGCTGGACCTGGGCAATCGAGTCGCCCAGCAGACGGGCTGCCTCGGCATTGCTGATGTTCTCGGAATTGGTCACGCACTTCTCCTGAAACTGGTCCGGCGCCGGGCAGGATTCAACACCTTGCACCCTAGCGCGCACCCTGGACACCGGCCCAAGTCTGTCAGAGGGTGGGTCAGTCAGCGGGTGGGTCTGTCAGAGGGTGGGTCAGGCGTACGCACCTCGGCGAAACCACGATCGCTACCGCACGTGTGATGAGATAGGTGGCGATGACCAGGAATGAACTGTCGGCGGAGTTCCCACTGTCGCCCCTGCTTCCCGACGATCAACCCGAGATCGGCGGCTACTGGCTGGACGCTGCCCTGTTCCGGTTCGCCTCCGGCACCGCCTACCTGGCCCATCCGGCCCCCGAGGATCCCGACCGGGACCCGGTCGTGGTGGTCCAACTCTCCGAGGGCGCGGCGGCCGACAAGGCGGCCCGGGACCGTTTCTCCGGCCTGGTGAACAAGCAGCACATCGACACCGTGATCGCCCGCGGTGGCTACGAGCAGGATTCCGGTCGGCTCGGCCGCCGGTATCACCCGCAGGAACATGTGGACGCCGAGGCGTCCTCCGATTCGATCGCCGATCCGCATGCCGACCGGCTCGCCCCCTGGGTCGCGTTGTCGCTGGCCGACCCGGCGACCCCGCGGATCGCGGAGGCCCTGCTGGCCGATGTCACCCTGGAGGATCTGCCGCCCAAGGGCCGCGAGAGCGGACCGGACTACCGGCACTACTGGGCCGAGCAGACCGCGCCGGGACGCAACCGGATCTGGCCGCTGCCGTGGCCGGGCCGCTTCGACCGGGGCGGCTGGGTGACCATCCTGGCGTCCTGGCTGCTGATGCTGGTGCTGGCCGCGATCGCAGTGCTGATCGCGATCCTGCTGTTCCACAATGAGCCGCCGCAGTCCCCGCCGCCGCCGCAGCAGAGTCCGTCCTCCTCCAGCAGTTCTTCGGCCTCGCCGAGCCCGAGCGATTCCAGCGCCTCGCCGAGCCCGAGCAATGCCACCGCCTCCCCCAGTGAGTCCGGCAAGGGCTCCCCGACCCCGGATTCCCGCCTGTGAACACCGACCTGCCCAAGCTGATCGCCACCGACCTGGACGGGACGTTCCTGTCCCCCGACGGGACGGTGAGCGAGTTGAATCTGCGTGCCGTCCTCGCCGCGGCCGAAGCCGGGATCGCGGTGGTCTTCGCCACCGGCCGCCCGCCGCGCTGGCTGAATGTGATCAACGAACTGCCGATTGCCCCGGACCATCCGCTGGCCACCTCCCACACCGAGGTGATCGCCAGCAACGGCGCCCTGCTGTGGGATCTGACCACCGACTCCCAGGTGCATGCCGAGCCGGTCGACGCGGGGGTCGCCCGCGAGGTGATCACCGAGGTACGCCGCCTGGTTCCGGGCTCCGCCTTCGCGGTGGAGTGCGGCATCGAGTTCGGCTACGAGCCGACCTTCCACACCCTGATGAGTACCCAGGAGCGGCGGGATCCACGCTTTCTGGAGGCCCCCGCGGAGGAGCTGGTGGCCCGACCGATCGTCAAGCTGCTGGTGCAGAACCTGCATCACAACGGGGACGACCTCGCCGCCGCGGTGCACGCCGCGGTCGGCGACACGGTGACGGTGACCCATTCGATGACCACCTCGGTCGGGCTGGTCGAACTCAGCGCGCCGGGCATCTCCAAGGCCTCCATGCTGGCCCGGTACGCCGCCGAGAAGGGCATCGACCCGGCCGATGTGGCCGCCTTCGGGGACATGCCGAACGACCGCAGCATGCTGGACTGGGCCGGCCGCCCGCATGTGATGGCCCAGGCCCACGAGTCGCTGGACAGCGTCGGCGTACGCATCGGCAGCAATGCCGACTCCGGGGTGGGCCGGACCATTCTGAGCTGGCTGGCGTAGCGGAGAACCCGTCCGGGCGCGGACTGCGGTTAAGCTTGGCCAGCCGGGGATCCCGGCGTACGCGGCGATAGCTCAGCCGGTCAGAGCAGAGGACTCATAATCCTTGGGTCGTGGGTTCGAGCCCCACTCGCCGTACCACCGTGGCCCGACAACCGGGTCACCCGGTGAGCGAAGGAGAGCAGATGGGCAGCACCGCCAGCGCGGCCACCGCCAAGGTGCACAAGCCGCTGGTGGACTGGTCGCAGATGCTGTGGCTGGCCCTCGGCGCCATTTTTCCGATCCTGGCGGCCTGGTACGCCACCTCCACCCAGGTCGACGCCCACCTGCTGCCGTGGGAGCCGAACATGGCCGACCTGCGTGTCTATCGCGAGGCGGCGATCGACTGGGCCAAGGGTGTCGACTTCTACCGGGTGAAGGAATCCCCGTTCATCTACCCGCCGTTCGCGCTGCTGCCGTCGCTGCTGCTGCTCCCGCTGGACTTCACCGTGTCCCAGACGATCTGGGCGGCGGTGAATGCCCTCATGGTGATGGCGGTGGTCTACCGGCTCGGCTTCCGGGGTTGGCACGTCTCGGTGCTGTCGGGCGCGGTCATCCTGTGGATGTATCCGTTCACCGACGTGCTCAAGTTCGGCCAGTTGGGGATTCTGGTGCTGTTCCTGGTCTTCCTCGACCTCTACCCCGGGGAGGGCATCACCCAGCGGATCTTCCCGCGCTGGCGGCCGCTGCCCACCGGTCTGTTGACCGGGATCGCCGCCGGGCTGAAACTCACCCCGTTGGCCTTCATCCTGCTGCTGTTCCTGATCCGGCGGCGCCGGGCCGGTCTGGTCGCGGTGGGGTCCTTCCTCGGCACCGTCGTGGTCGGGTTTCTGCTGGCCCCCAGCGCCTCGCTCGGCTATTGGACCCGGCTGGCCGGCGGCGACTCCGGGGCCAACCCGGCCCTGATGGGGTGGTTGAACAATCAGTCGATCGTGTCGCACACGATCCGGATGATGAAGTGGCACCCCAGCAGCGAGCTGGTCGGCCTGGCGATCAGCGGCCTGGTGCTGCTGGCCACGATGGTGGTGTGCGTGCTGATCGCCCGGCGGGGGGACCTGCTGCTGTCGCTCAGCCTGCTCGGGTTCATCACCGTGATCGTCAATCCGGTCGGCTGGGTACACCACATGACCTGGCTGCTGCCCCTGGCGGTGGCCGCGTTCCGGCGTACCACCCCGATGCTGTTGCGCGTGGCGATGTTGGCCACCACCGTGTGGTACATGGTCAATCCCTATTGGGCGTTGCCCTACAAGTTCCTGATCGGGCCCGAGCGGCACTACACGATCAAGCAGAACCTGTTCGCCGCCGGGGGCTTCTTCCTGTCACTGGCGATGCTGCTGATCGCGGCCTGGTTCGAGTGGCGGGTACGCCGCCGCACCCCGGTCGACGGGAGCGCCGCGACCCGCCCGGCCCCCGCGGCGGTCGGCTCAGAGGGCGCCGGCCAGGTGGGTCAGGAAGGCCGCGATCCCGGCCGGTCCGGCACAGACGACATCGGCGCGGGGTCGTAGCGCGTCCTGCTCGTCGGAGGCCGAGCACAGCAGCAGCCCCGGCGTGCCCGCGGCGCGCAACCGGTCGACGGTGTCGAAGGCCGCGAGGTCGCCCAGATCGTCCCCGGCGTACGCCACCGCCCCGGCGGTCCGCTCGGCGACCAGCCCCTGCAGCGCCGACCCCTTGTCGAACCCGGCCGCGCGGATCTCCACCACATTGCGTCCGGGCTCGGCCTGCAACCCCAGCTCGTCGGCCAGGTCCAGCAGGGGGCCGGTGATGGCGTCCAGCGCCGCCTGCGGATCCGACGCGCGCCGGGTGTGTACGCCGATCGCGCGGCCCTTGTCCTCCACGTACAGATCGGGCTGCCCGCACTCGGCCAGCAGAGCGGGCAGGCGGTCCCGCACCTGCTGGATCTCCGCGGGCGGTTCGGGGGTGGTGAGTTCTCCGGTCGCGGCGTCCCACCGCTCCACCCCGTACTGACCCAGGATGATCAACTTCTCCAGCCCGGCCCGTCCGGCGAAGCCGCCCAGCCGCAGCGCCGCCTGGACCGGTCGCCCGGTGATCACCGCCAGCGTGCCGATCCGTCCGCCGAGCTCGGCCATCGCGTCGACCGCGGCGGGCAGGACGTACGCCTGTTCCGGATCGGCCACGATCGGGGACAGCACCCCGTCGAAGTCGAGCGCGATCAGGGCGGCGGCCGGATCGGCGATGATCGCCGCCCACCCGGCGCGGCCCTGCGGGGTGGTGACGTCACTGAACAACTGCTCCTCGGCGGTCATGCCCCCAGCCAACCATGCGCCGCACGGCACCGGAACCGGCCCCCTAGACTGACCCCAGGAGGCCCTCATGAACCCGTCCAGTACCGATTCCGCCGATCGCGACCAGGCCGCCGACGGCGCCGCGTCCGGTCTCGCCAACTTCGTCGTGGCGGCCAACCGGCTGCCCGTGGATCGGGTGACCCTGCCCGACGACACCGTCGCGTGGCGTACTTCGCCCGGCGGACTGGTGACCGCACTGATCCCGGTGATGCGGGCCCAGCAGGGCGCCTGGGTCGGCTGGCACGGTGCCCCGGACGAGACCCTGGAGCCGTTCGTCGAGGACGGGCTCCAGCTGGTCCCGGTGCCGTTGTCCACCCAGGAACTCGCCGAGTACTACGAGGGCATGTCGAACGCGACCCTGTGGCCGCTGTACCACGACGGGGTTGCCTTCCCCGAGTTCCATCGCGAGTGGTGGGACTCCTATGTGGATGTGAACCAGCGCTTCACCAAGCAGATCGCCGACATCGCCGCCGAGGGGGCGACCGTGTGGGTGCAGGACTACCAGTTGCAATTGGTGCCGTCGCTGCTGCGCGCGCTGCGCCCCGACCTGCGCATCGGGTTCTTCAATCACATCCCGTTCCCGCCGGTGGAACTGTTCAACCAGTTGCCGTGGCGCGATCAGATCCTGCAGGGCCTGCTGGGCGCCGACATCGTCGGCTTCCAGACCCCGGCCGGTGCGGCGAACTTCCGCCAAGCGGTCCGGCTCCGGCTGCGGTATGAGTCCAAGGCCGGCTGGATCGGCCTGCCCGACGGCCGGCGGGCGCTGGCGAAGGCGTACCCGATCTCGATCGACGCGGCCGGCTTCCAGGCCCTGGCCCAGCAGCCGGACGTGCAGCAGCGGGCCGCCGAGATCCGCGCCGAGCTCGGGAACCCCCGCTGGATCTTCCTGGGGATCGACCGGCTGGACTACACCAAGGGCATCAAGCAGCGGCTGCGCGCCTTCGGCGAATTGGTCGCCGAGGGTGAGCTCGATTCCGACGAGGTGGTCTTCCTGCAGGTGGCCACCCCGTCGCGGGAGCGGGTCGAGGAGTACCGCCTGCTGCGCGACGAGATCGATCGACTGGTCGGGCGGATCAACGGCGACCTGGGCAAGATCGGGGTCCAGCCGTTGACCTATCTGCACTCGTCGTATCCGCGCGAGGAGATGGCCGCGATGTACACCGCTGCCGACATCATGGTCGTCACCCCGCTGCGCGACGGGATGAACCTGGTCGCCAAGGAGTTCATCGCCTGCCGCAGCAACAACGACGGCGCGTTGATCCTCAGCGAATTCGCCGGGGCGGCCCAGGAGCTCAAGCAGAGCTACCTGATCAATCCCTACGACATCAACGGCATGAAGGCCCGGATGCTGGAGGCGGTCAACGATTCGCCCAAGGAGCGCACCCGCCGGATGCGCTCCATGCGCAAGCAGGTGTTCACCTACGACATCGACCGCTGGGCCTCAGACTTTCTGACGGACCTGGGGCGCTGACCCGACCGGGGTCGGCACCGGCTGCCGCGCCGCCGTCCCGGTCCCACTGGTGGCGATCTGGGTCAGGCCGAAGGCGAGCGCGGTCACGAACAGGGGCGTTCCGAGCAGGAAGTCACCGAGTTCCTGCAGGGTGTTCGGGTCCAGCATGCTCGAGGTCGAGGCCAGCGCGTTGTACGCCACCAGCGTGACGGCCAGCAGCGTGTACGCGGCATAGAGCAGCACCCGGGAGCCGAGCGGGAAAACCCGGGAACCGGCCCGGGTCCACTCCCCCTCGGTCAGGATGCGCCACAGCAGCGGCAGCAGCAGGCCGAGGGTGGCGACCCCGGAGATGACTTCCATCGGTTCCCCGAGCGCCTGGCGGAACGGGTAGAGCGCAACCAGCCCCAGGACCAGGAGCAGCCCGAGCCCCTGGTTGCGCTCGGCCCGACGGCGAATCAGTTGCCACGCGAACAGGGCCAGGCCGGCGACCGCGGCGATCAGCCCGATGGCCTCCGGGCTGAGTCCCCCGCTCACCCGCCTCCCGGACAACGACGGCACCGCCCCGAGGACCAGAAACAGCGCGGCGACCAGCACCACGAAGGTCGTATTGTGCTCGCCGCGCCGGCTGCGCCGGACGAACAGCACCAGCAGCGCCACCCCGAGCAGTCCGCGACCGACCTGCTGGACCAGGTTGACCGGAATATCCCCGGCCACGCCGAGGAATTGCTGGGTGGCGGAAACGCTGAACAGCAGCACGACGGCCGAGGACTGGATCACCGCGACGATGACGATCATCGGAACCATCATCCAGGCGGTGATCGGTACGGTCAGCGCACTCCACGACTCCACATCCAGCACCGGGCGGCGCCGGCAGACCAGGGCGTAGACCGTGGCGGCGATCAGCACCAGCCCCAACGACCACACAAATGTGCTCGGCTGCCACGCATCCGAGCCGCCCCGGACCCCCTCGATGCTCTGGACGACAATCACCGCGATCAGGACGGCGAACAGGGCGTACCACAGGGCGGGGATACGGCGCGAGATCCGGTAGCTGCGCTGGACCACCGCCTGGACCAGGGTCACCGAGATCTGGGCGTACGCCAGCCCGGCCCCGATCAGGATGGGCACGGTCAGCACCTGGGTGGCGCTCAACATCCCGGAGAGCCCGAGCAGCCGCAGCTCCTCGCCGGCCCGCAGCGGGGCGACCAGGTCGGGCCCGAAGACGACCGCGCTCACCAGCATCAGGACGATCGGGAACTCCAGCCAGTGCTGCTTGAAGAACGAGCGCACCACGATGACCACGATGAGCGCCACCAGGGCCAGCAGCGTCACCGCCAGCGACACCGGATAGGGACTGAGCCCCATCATCGCCAGGCTCATCACGGCAAACAGCGTCAGCACCGTTTTCGGCAGCCAGTGCACGTGCAGAATTCCGGTGATCGCCAGCGCCCAGATGACCGCGGCCAGCCACAACAGCACCGGGATCGACCAATCCGGCAGCAGGGTGCCGTTCGACATCGCAATCAGTCGACCGCCGGGGAGCCAGATGTCACTGATCGCGGTGGTCGCTCCGACCACGATCGCCGCCGCGGCGAGGACCATGGCCAGGCGCACCGCGGTCGGCCACTGGCGGGGGTCCGGCGACCCCTGCCGGATCGGCAGCCACAGAACCTGGCGGGCGATGTCCACGATGATGTTCACTGCCACCTCCCCAGCAGCCGGACCGCTCCGGTGATCCAGATCCGGCCCTGCGGATCCACCGACAGCTTCCACTGGTTGTTGTTCTCGAGTTCGTCGGGCAGGGCCGTCAGCTCTCCGCGGTCGTCGATCGTGAAGGCGTGTTGACCGCTGAGCAGCAGAACCTTGTCCTGCAGCGGGGCGCTGGTCACCAAGGGCTCGGTGGCCACACGCCAGCGCTCCGATCCGTCGGGGGTCAGCCCCAGGACCACGGTGTCGGTGACCACGATGAGGCCCTCGGCGGTCGGCCAGATCTCGCGCGGAAGTCCTGGCAGTGAACCGCGATAGCGCACCGTCCCGTCCGGGGAGATCAGCCGCAGCCCGCTGAAGGAGTCGGCGACCCACCAGCCCGCCTCGGTGGCCAGCATGGCGACCACGTCCGAGCCGGTATCGACCGACCACAACTCGCGCCCGTCCGCCGCCGACAGGGCCCGGACACCTTTCAGGCCGCGCAGGACCACCTGTCCGTCGGCGACCCGGATCCCGCTGGCCGGGTCGGGCGCGCGCGTCTGCCAGCCCTGGGCTCCGGTACGCAGGTCGAGGCTGGTCACGCTGCCGTCCCGGCTGCGGACCACCAGGGCGCCATCGTCCAGGGCGGCCGGTTCGCCGACGGCCGCCTCCGGCAGGGTCTGTTCCCACACATACGTCCCGTTGCGGTCGTAGGTCACCACGCGGGCCCAACTCGTGGTGGCCACGATCAGGTCTCCGAACGCGGCCACCGAGGTGATGTAGCCGCCCGGGACGCGCTGCCACCGGATGTTGAGGTCGTCGTCGAAGGCGATCAGCGCGCCCTCGGACTGCCCGGCGATCACGTGCCCGCCGGAGGTGAAGTGGGCCACCGGACTGACCGCGTTGACGCCGATGGACAGCGTGCCGCGGTGCAGCATGCCGGCCACCAGACGCGGAGTTCCGGTGAGCCGACCCTGCCCGGTGCCGGCGGTCAGCCCGACCAGGGTGGGTGGTCGCAGGTCACCGGCCCGCCAGGCGCCGCGTGCGTCCTCGAAGGCCACCAGTCCGCGGTCCGGGCACCGGGTCTGCTGGGTGGTGGTGTCGGTCCCGTCGACGCTGTCGGTCAACCGGATCACCAGGCAGTCCCCGTCGCCGGCGATCTCGCCGCGGGTACGGTACGCGACCGCGGTTCCGTCGTTGCGGCGCAGCGTACCGCTGGACTCGAAGGTCTGCCCGGCCCGCGGATCGGTGGGCAGCACCATCCGCGCCGGACTGTAGGCCTGCCACTGGTCGCCGGATTCCACCGCGTGCTCCAGCAGGCCCTGCTCCCCCATCTCGGAGAAGCGCTGCGCACCGTCGGGATGGGTGGTCTCCAGCACCCACCTTGCCTCGGCCAGGGCGGTGAAGTCCTGGGCGCCGTCCATCCACGGCGACGCCATCGGGATGGAGCGGACCGGCAGCGCGGCAACTTCCAGCAGCAGCGGGACCGATCCCGGTGCATAGCCGGTGCGGATGCCGGTCGAGCCGACCCAGCGGGCGACCGGTGGCTCGGTCGGGGGCCGCGCGGTGACCGCCATCAGCACCGAGGCCAGCACGGCCAACGTGGTGACCACGACCGCGGCGACAAGTGCGATCCGGCGCCTCCGGTGCGGCGGCGGGGCTCCGGGTGGTGGTTGGGCTCCGGGTGGTGGTGCGGCGCCCGGCGGTCGGGTCGCCACCGGCGACCGAGACGGGGGCGTCGGCCCCTGCGGGAGGACGTACCCCGGACTCATCGCGGCGCACCGGTCGGCACCGGGCCGACGATCTCGCTGTGCATGCTCTCCCCCCGTAGCGGGATCCCCCAACCCCGTTGGGGGCAAGCCTAGGCACTGCGGGACTCACCTGGCCACGTCTTCGAGTCCTATCTCCGGACGACACAGCCGGTCCCGGTCCACCTCCGCCCCGGATTCGATCAGCCGGGTCAGCGCCGCAACTTCGCTCGGAGCCGGGTCGATGGCGACCGCCCCGAGCAGCCGGTGCCCCCGGATGCGGAAGGCGTACCGGGGCTCGCCAGCGATGATGCGCAGCAGGGTCTCCCCGTCCGCGCCCGGGTCGCCGAGGCGCTCGATCCGCGAGCGGTACAGCGCCAGGTGGCGGGTCGGGGCGTCGGCCGGGTCGGCCGCGCTGACGGCGACCAGATCTGCCGGCAGAAACTTCGGTCCGACCTCGACCACCAGCCGGCCCGGATGCTCCGGGTCCGGGCGTACGCCGGTGATCGCCCCGAGGATCGTGGCGACCCCGTGGGCGCGGTGCCGGGCCATCACCACCTCGGCGAGTTCGCGACCCAGCAGCGGGGTCAGCGGAGCCGGGTCGGGGTCGACCAGGGCCGCGACGGCGCCGGCCTCGACCGCGGCGGCGACCAGTTCGGAGCCGAGTACGCCGCCGCCGGCCACCACCAACCGCAGGCCGGGGGCCATCTGGGCGAGCGCGTCGGCCAGGTCGGCGCGCGAGCCGAGCGTGCGTACGCCGGGCCGGCGCAGCACCGAGTCGGCGGCGGCGAAGGCCGGTCCGGTCACGGCTCGACCGGGTTCGGGACCGGGGTGAGCCACACCTGGTCGCCGCGAACCTCGACCGGATAGGTCCGCACGGGGACGTTGGCCGGCGGCATCTGCGGGTGACCGTTGCGCAGGCAGAACTGGGAGCCGTGTCCGGGGCACTCGATCAGGCTGCCCTCGACGAACCCCTCCGACAGGGAGACCTCCGCGTGCGTACACAGGTCGGAGATGGCGTAGAAGGTGCCGTCCTCGGCCCGGACCAGGGCGATGTCCTCCGTGGCCCCGCAGCGGTCCGCCGGGATCCGGATGGCCGACTCCGGTTCGAGTTCATTGACCTGCGCCACCGCCACCGGTTCACTCACCGACATCCCCTTCGTTCAGCCGACCGCGCACCGGGTCGGCCCCGAACAACAAAAGCCTCCGCCCCGGAGTAGTGTTCCCGGTGCAGAGGCCTGTTGCCATTGGCTCCCCCGACTGGACTCGAACCAGTAACACGGTGAACCTTCCCTAACTGAGCTGGGACGCATCAGACATGCTTCTCACTAGGTGTTACGCAATACAGTAGTGGGAATGTCGGATAGGCACAAGTAGGCAGATGTGGGCTTAAAATGGCTTTAATCCTGCACGTATCCTGCACGGAAGGTCCCCACACATGACGAAACGCAAGCGCGGATTCGGTCAGCTCCGACGCCTACCGTCGAAGCGGGTCCAGGCGTTCTACACCGGTCCGGACACCGGACTTCACTACGCACCCGCCACCTTCGACACCTTCGAAGACGCCGAGGCATGGCTGGCCGCAGAGCGTCGCCTGATCTCTCTTGACGAATGGACTCCCCCGGCCGAGCGGCAGAAGTCACGGCACGCCAGAGGGATCACCCTGGCCGAGTACGCCGGCCAGTGGCTCGACTCCCACCGACGCAGCGACGGGAAGCCGCTCAAGGCCCGGACCCTCGCTCACTACAGGAAGCTGCTCGACACCCGGATCCTGCCCGAGCTCGGAGACCTGGAGCTCAAGCACGTCAGTGAGTCAATGGTGAAGGTCTGGCTTCGCACCCTCGAAGCCGACGAGACCCCGACCTACACCGCACACGCCTACGCGCTCCTGGGCTCGATCCTGCGGGCCGCCGAGGCCGACCAGCTGATCAAGAAGAACCCGTGCACGATCAGCGGCGCGACCAGGACCAAGCCCGCGCACAAGGTGGAGCCGGCCACGGTCGCCGAGCTCGAGGTGATCGTGTCGCACATGAAACCCCAGTACCGGCTGGCCATCCTGTTGATGGCCTGGTGTGCGCTCCGCTTCGGTGAGGTCACCGAGCTACGCCGCTCCGATATCGACGTGCGACGCAAGAACCGAATCCACGTACAGCGCGGTGTTGTCCTGGTCGACGGTGAACGGCAGGTGACAACGCCCAAGTCTGAGGCCGGGATCCGCTGGGTGACCATCCCGCCACACCTGGTGCCCGTGGTCCGCGAACACCTCGATACCTATGTGGAGCGCAGGCCGGACGCGCTCCTGTTCACCGGCCGCAACGGTGGGCACCTGGCGCAATCCACGCTGAACGGGAAACCCGGCCGTACGCGGCTGATCAAGGGCCGAGTAGTGAACGAGTCCGCGAGCGGATTCAAGGGAGCCGCCGAGGCTGCCGGCCGGCCCGACCTGCGACTACACGACCTACGCCACTCCGGCGCCGTCCTGGCCGCGCAGACCGGCGCGACCCTGGCCGAGCTCATGGCGCGATTGGGGCACTCGACCCCAGCAGCTGCGATGCGCTACCAGCACGCCGCGAAGGACCGTGACGCCCAGATTGCCGAAGCACTCTCGAGGATGGCCGAGCATGCCTGACAGCTACCGACTGACCGTGACGTGCTCCCACCAGGGCCGGCCGGACGTCACCGCCGACACCCGAACCGTCACGGTGATCACTCACCACACCCCGCCGACCGAGGGTGAGACCTTCGGATTCCTCGAGTGGCGCGACGGCGGCAACGCCCTCCGGACTCAGTGGGGCGTCCTGGCCGAGCTCACGACCACCGAGAGAGGCCAGGTCCTGCGAGACCCCGCCGCGCGCGCCAAGCTCCTGACCGACCGCCGGACCGGGCGCAAGATGGGCGGCACCTGGTGGCGGTTTCGGTGCTCCGACTGCGGTCACACACTGCAGAGCCGCGGGGCCCGGCTCGAGCCGGTACTGGAGCGCCTGCGGGTCGCCGGGGTCACCACCATCGACCTTGCCCACCTCCGGAGTGTTCTTCTGTAGAAGTCGGCACAAGTCGCGCTACAGTTCCACTACGTTTCGCCGGGCCAGCCCCGGGTAGGTTCCCCCTGCCCTGGAGGCAATCGTGCCCTATCCGAAGAAACCCCAGGATCTCCCCGCGCACGCGAAGTATGTGCGCCAAGAAGTCGCAGCAGAGCGCTGGGACGTATCCGTTGACACCATCCGCCGACTGATCGCGTCCGGAAAGATCACCGGCTACCGGCTCAACCGGCGAGTCATACGCGTCGACCTGGACGAAGTTGACGCAGCCTTCCGTCCGATTCCGGCGGTGGCCGGATGACCGAGGGACAAAGTAATCCCCCCGGTCGGGCAACCGAGGGGACTGGGAAAGCGTTCGCAGGCGCTGAAGTCAGTCTAACGGACTGGGCCGACCAGTTCACCCGTCGCGCGCTACAGGATGCCCTGGCTGAGGCGACCGCTGACTACTGGCTACGTCGCGCCCAGGTGTTCGAGGACTGCCGACGCCGGCCCGGTGATTTCATCGGCCGCAACACCACACCGGAATCCCGAGCGGCCAAGGATGCCGAGCTGGCCGACCTGGCCGAGGCCTGCCGAGCCAAGGCCGTGATCATGGCTGACCCGTCGCTGTGGGATGACGACATGCGCGCCGTCCTGGGGATCGGTGATGCTGCATGATCGAGACCAGCATTCTCGACCTGGTGCGCACCGGTGACCAGCTCGACGCGAAGGTGTTCCCTCCGCTGCAGTGGGCAATCCCCGGATTGGTCCCCGAAGGGCTCGGACTGCTCACCGGAGCGCCCAAGATCGGCAAGTCATGGCTGGTCCTGGGGACTGCGCTGGCCCTCGCCACCGGCGGGAGCGCCCTGGGGAAGCTCCCTGTAGGCCGGCCCCGCCCAGTGCTCTACCTGGCTCTCGAAGATGGGGAGCGGCGACTACAGGCCCGGTGCCGGCAGCTACTGGGAGAGGATGCACCAATCCCGCGAAACTTCCAGTACCGGACCGAGGTCACCGGACCCAATCAGGCGTTCGACCTTATGGCCGCATGGCTCGACGCCCAGGGCGACGACGCTAGCCCGGTAGCAGTCCTAGACACCCTAGGGCGAGTCATGCCGCAGAAGTTGCCCGGCGAATCCCCGTACGACCGGGATTACCGGATCGGTGCCCAGCTCAAGCGGCTAGCTGACGATCACCCCGGCTCGACCGTCCTGGTCGTGCACCACGTCCGCAAGGCCCAGACAGAGGACTGGATGGAGTCCACCTCAGGAACGAACGGCCTCAACGGTGCTGCCGACTTCACCCTGAACCTCAGCCGCAAGCGTGGCGAGGACGAAGGGCTGATCAACATCACCGGCCGGGACGTGAGCGATGGTCAGTACGCAGTCACAGCCGCCGGCGGTCACTGGGCCCTCACCGGTGACGACCTGGCCGACGCGGCCGCAGCAGCCGAGGAACGGCAGGCAACCAGCAACCTGGGAGACCTGCAGGCCGCAGTACTGCGCTACGTCAACCAGCACCCCGAAGGCGTTCGAGCGGGTCAAGTGGTCGCAGCCGTCCCCGGCTTCACCGGAGACAACGCCACCAGGAATGCCGGCGGCTACCTCAAGCGGCTTTCCGACAGTGAGCGAATCACCAAAATCAGCACCGGCCTCTACGGTCCTACCGTCAAAGGTGTCAAACCTGTAATAGACCAGACGGTAGACCCTAAGGACTTTGACACTGTTGACACCATTGACGGTCAGTCCTTAGACAAGGGGAGTCCTAAGGGCTTTGACACTGTTGACGGCATTGACGGTCAGTTCTTAGGTGATCGCGCCCACCGCGCCCCCACCGAGCCCAGGGTCCGCCCGGCAACCGAGCGCAACACCTGCCCCGACTGCGGCCGGAATACCGCTGCAACCCCGGGCGCTGCCACCTGTGCACGGCATCACACCCGCTGGCGGCAGACCGAGGACCAGGGCGGCGCAGCGTGAGCGGGGACGGACTCACGCCCGGCACCGACCCGCGCCCCGGCTACCCACGGGCAACCCTCTGCCTGCACCGCCGCAACGCCGACACCTGCCCCCTCTGCCAGGAGTGGCCCTGGCTCCCCGCACCCCGCGACGGCTGGCACTACACGCCCAGCCGTTGTGACTGCGGCATGACCCGAGAGCAGCACCGCAAGCACGCCAACCCCGGGCACGAGTTCGTGCCGGGCCAAGTACGCGACCGGCCACCCGAAAGCAGGGTGACCCGATGACCGGCACCCGAGCCCACAAAAGGGGGTCAGCAGTAGTGACCCCCTCGAGCTCGCGACCCTCACTTGAAATGAGGGTGACCCGATGACCGGCACCCGAGCCGGCTACCCACGAAGGGCGTCCGCTACTACCGGCCCCCTTCGAGCTCGCACCCAACCACTCCGACCAGGAGCGCACCTGTGACCAACCGATATGACCAGGCCCCCCTCGACCCGTTCGACCAGCCCCCCCCCCTCGAGTACCCCCGCGTTCCGGCCTGGGTGCCCTTCACTGGCTGGGTCTGCCGCGCCCACCTATGGCCGGTCAACCATCGCGGCTATGGCTGCCCCCACTGCACAGCCGAGACCCGACGCCGGCCCCGCCGAGACAGCAACACCGAACAGGCACCGAGGAACGTTCTGCCATGTCAGTGACCGCCCGAGTTCGCTTCGAGCTCGCCCTGGTCGCAGCCGCCGAGCTCAACCAACAAGTTCCCTGCGGCACGTTCGGAACCGCCGAAGCATTCACCTCACCCGATCCCAAGCAACGCGCTCACGCCGCAACGCTCTGCCTCTCCTGCCCGGTACTCGACCCATGCGCCGAGGCCGGCCAGTACGAGACAGCAGGCGTCTGGGGAGCCATCGACCACACCACGCCCAACCACAACCGAGAGGCAACGCAATGACCCACCTCGAAGACGCTCGACTCAATCGCGCCGCAGTCGCTGACGCATTCGCCCTGCTCCACGCCACGGGCCGGGGCGACCAGGACGGCACACTCCGACTCATCCGAGGGACTGCCGAAGATGGATCGTTCGCGGTCCTGGTCCTGGTCCTGGCCGACATCTGCCGAGGGCTCGCCGGCCAACTCGGTCAACCCGGAACAGTCCTCACCACAATCCAGCGGCAGATCCTGGCCGACATCGACGCAACGATTTCCGCGATGGAAGCCGAACAGCAGTAGCCGCAGCGGGCCCGCCGGGGTGGGGAGGGACCCCCCGGGGGGCCCGAAAATCCGCCTTTCCCGGATAGGCGCGTGTGTGTGTCCAACATTTTTTGGTGAACCGCCGCTAACCGGCCCCTCCGCCCAGGGGATCCCCGCGTGTTCGGTGAGTCACGGCTAACCGACGCGTGAGAGAATTTTTTTGCCGGTGGGCCTCTCTTCCGGTCGGTTGCTGCACCGGGCCGGGGTAGTTCCAGGAATTCCCTCCGCCTGACGGATGGAATTCTTCCCCGGCCCGGGTCTGCTGCCAGACCAGAGCAAGCACCGCCGGCCGGACCCCAGCAGCCGAACCGAATCATCAGAGAGGACAACAGCCCATGACTGTTACCACCACTACCAGCGCGATCAGCTGGAGCCCCGACGTTGTTGCGCTGCCCCCGCAGGACGCAATCCCCGACGCCCTGGTCATGCAATGCGCCACCGTGCTCGGATCCGCCGACGGGGATGCGCCCGTGGTCCGGGTGCCGTACGTCGATGACACGTCCCTGGTGGCCGGCTTCACTCCCGAGGGCACCAACATCACCCTGTCGGAGCCGGACCTGTCCGAGGTCGCCGTATCCACCGGCAAGGTGTCGTGCCTGCTGCGGATCTCCCGCGAACAGCTCGAGCAGGCGAACGCCCAGGAGCTCATCGTTCACGAGATGGCCAAGCAGATCATCAAGTCGGCCGATGTCGCGTTCCTCAACCAGACTGCCCCTGTCCCGCCGGCGGTGATCCCCCCGACCGGCGTGCTCGCCTCGAGCATCAGCGATGCCGGGGAGGTCAGTGGCAACCTCGACACCCTGATTGATGCGGTCTCCTGGATCCAGGCATCCGGCGGGACCCCGTCGCACATTCTGCTGTCCCCGCTGGCCTGGGCCGAGCTCCGCAAGCTGAAGGTCACCACCGGCTCGGCACAGTCCCTGCTCGGGGCCGGCTCGGGGGATGCAGCCTCGACCCTGCTCGGGATTCCGGTGCTGGTCACCTTCGCTCTGGAAGACACCGAGGGCCTGGTGCTCGACCGGCGTTCCATTGCGGCCGCAGCGTCGCCGGTGGAGTACGCGACCAGCGAGCACGCCTACTTCACCGCCGATTCCTACGCGATCCGGGGAACGTTCCGCTTCGGTGCGAAGGTGATGAACGGTGAGCGGGTGGTCAAGTTCACCGTCAAGGTCCCGACCCCGTGAGCGACCAGCACGCCGAACCGGTCTTTACCCAGGCCGACATCGACCAGGCCCGGGCCGCAGCCAACCAGGCAGCGGCCCGGTACCGGGTCGCCCTTGACCGGGGTATCAGTCGCGCCGATGCGGACCTGTTCCTGACCAGCACCGACGAGGAACAGCTGGCCGCCCAGGCCGACGCGCTCCTAGCCCGTGACGCCGCCCGCGATGCCGCACAGCTGGCCGGCGGGAACTACGTGCCCACCGAGGGCAAGCAACCGAAGAACCAGAACGGCGGCGCTTCGGTCGCACAGGCCCTGTTCCACGCCGACCGCTAGGGACGCTGCCCGTGATGATCCTGGAACCCGCAGAGGTGCCTGCCGGGATCGCGGCGACCATCGGGGACAGCATCCTGCTGGACCTGATGATTGCAGCGCTCAACTCGCAGGTGTCACGGGTAGCGCCCTGCCTCACCGATGCCCCGGACACGGGGAAGCTAGCCGAGGCCAAGCTGATCATGCTCGCCACGCTCGAACGGTGGGGCAAAGCCGGTTCTGGCGGACTCCAGACCCAACAGATGACCGCCGGACCGTTCGCCAACACGACCACCGTCGACACCCGGACCAGGGCCGGATGGAAGCTGTGGCCCTCCGACATCAAGGCCCTGCAGGAGCTCTGCAAGGAGCCGACCGGCCGCGAGGGGAAAGCGTTCACCGTCGACCTGGGCCCCGGATGGGGTTACTCGGACTAACCCCATCCGCCCCGGCCCTGTACGCCGCTCTGACGGCCTCGAAGTCTCCGACGGGTACCCCTGCGAGCCTCACAGCGCCCAGCACGGCAATTCCTGTGGGTACGCACTGGCGCGTACCCCTCAACATCCGTCTTCCGGAAGTTGAGCGGATCGGGGAAAGTTATGCCGGTGGGGTATGTCTGGCATAGGGCATATGCAAGCCCCCGGCACCGAGTAAGGTGCCGGGGGCGATTCGCGTAGGGTGTGCGTCTGACATGCCCTGGGCGGGCAATCGAATCGATGACCTCACTAGTAGTTAGGGCATCGGGATCGATCTGGTGTGTCTGGCACACCCCATCGCGTCAATCGGTGTCCCCGACCAGGGGCCACCCGGACGCGACCCGCGCCACTTCCGCGAGCGTGTCACCGAGGAACTTGGCCTGTGCGACGGTGAGCGATCCGCCCGCCTCACCCAGGTCCACACGCTCGACCCACACCGCCGGATCTTCCATCAGTTCCCCGTGCACATCGACGGAGTACCAGAGCTCAACCCGGACCCCGTGACGGGTGAGGCTGTGACAGACAGAGTGCGTCTCCCGATCATGCTGGTAGCTGACCTCGAAGCCGACCGGGCCCGATTGGATGTAGCGCGCCACCTCCGGAGAGATGCTCACGAAGCCCTCACTAACGGCCGTCACAGCGTCCCCTCGATTCCCTCGAGCTCGGCAGCAGCTTCGACCAGGGCGGCCGCGAGCTCGCGCGCCTCGAGCGCGGTCAACGGAACATAGCCGTGGTCATCCCCGAGGCTCAGATGTGGCCCGAGCGTGCGAACGTCGGTAGCGGAGTAGGCGACCTCCTGGGTGAGGACTTCGACCCGCTGAGCCGCACCGGTCCAGACCTTGCGGGAGTGGTACCGGGTCGCGCCCAGGCCGTAGTAGTGCTCCCACGGATGGCCGGCCGGCAGCGTGCACCAGGACGGGCACGACGTCGGCGGAGGTGTGAACGATTCGGTGGTGACGGTCATGGCTGCTGCTCTCCCTGTGGAAGCGGGGCCGACCATCCTGCACGCAACCTGCACGCTGGAATTGGAAAGGCCCCTGACTGGTGGTGTTTCACCTAGTCAGAGGCCTGTTGCGTGTGGCTCCCCCGACTGGACTCGAACCAGTAACCCTTCGATTAACAGTCGAATGCTCTGCCAATTGAGCTACGGGGGACCGTGCTCCCACCACCGTGGGCGCGAGAAGAAACATTAGCAACGAACCCGGGAGCGAGGCAAATCGACGCGTTGACTCCTCCTGGATGCCCGCGGGGTGGATCCCCGGACGGACAACGATGCCGATCTGGTATCCGCTGGGTTGGGTTCGGGTGCGCGGGTCGGGTTCGGGTGCGCGGGCGCTGCAGGGGCCGCGGGCCGGATTTGGGCCAGCGAGCAGGCATGAGGAACCGCGTACCGTCATGAAGCCCGCGATCTGCCTGTCGGGTGCGCGGGTCGGGTTCGGGTGCGCGGGTCGGGTTCGGGTGCGCGGGTCGGGTTCGGGTGCGCGGGCCCTGCAGGGGCCGCGGGCCGGATTTGGACCAGCGAGCAGCCCTGAGCAACCGCGGGCCGTATTTGGACCCGCGGGGCCTGCCTGGGCCCGCGAGCAGCGCCCCCATGAACCACCCCAAAGACCCACCCAACAGGACTTGACCACCCGCCGCGCACTCGAATCGGCAGCTCGGGTCAAGGTCCCGCGTCGGTTCCCGACATCCAGCGATCCGGAACGCTTCCCGCATCTGCTGCAGCGCCCGCGAGAACATGGTTACTGTCGCCGGATGGTCCGGGCTGTCGCGGGAAACCCCGACGGCGAACTTCCTATCGCACGAAGCCCCGACGGCGAACTTCCTATCGCACGAAGCCCCGACGGCGAACTTCCTATCGCACGAAGCCCCAACGCCACCAGTCCTGTCGCGGGCCGGACCGGCCATGCGGACCGGCCGATGGTCAGAAGCCGCGCTGCTTCAGGTCCGCGACGATGCCGATGTAGGCATCCAGCACATTGAACCCGGCGAAATCCTCCCGGTGCATGTCGACCAGATCTCCGTGGGAGACCCCGCGCCGAGTACTGCTGCGGATCACCCCGCGGAACTCGCCCCATTTGGCCGAGTCGACCGAGACCAGGCCGTCATTCTCCTCGCCGAGGGCCTTGATCACCCGGTACGAGGGCCCCAGCAACCGGTCACCGGCCGGGGAACTCATCACCGAGGTGTAGCTCTGGTAGTAGACCCGCGGGTCGTCGGGGTGGGCCCGATTGAACTCCCGCGCCGTCCGGGTCCGGAACGCCATCGTCGAGGCGAAGAAGTCGGGCGACTCGTCCCCGGCCACCCCGAAGGTGTAGTCCACCGCTGCCGCGAGCCGGCGGTAGAGCGGCTCCTTGAGTTTGGTGGCCGTGTCGGCGAACCGGACCCCATGGTGCGGGCTGTTCATGGTGGTCAGGCTCGCCACCTTGTCCCCGATGCCGAGCGCCGAGATGGCGTACCGGGAATCAATGCCACCACGGCTGTGGGCGATGAGGTTCACCTTGCCGGCCCCGGTCTCCTCGAGCACCTGGTCGATCCGGGCGGCGACCTGGGTGCCGTTGGCCTCGATGCTGCCCCAGCCCTGCTGTTCCCCGTGGAAGATGGTGGCACCGTGCCGCTTCAGATACGTCGGAATCCGGCCCCAGGCGTTGAACAGCCGGTAGTCGCGCCACCCCACCCCGTGCACCAGGATGATCGGAAACCGGGTCGCGCAGCGCTGGTCCTCGGGCATCGTCGACTCCCACTGCACCCGGTCGACCGCCGCCAGATACTCCTTGCGGACCGTACGCCCGACCCCGACGCCGGCCACCCAGCCGATCACCGGGATCCACAGTGTCGCCAGCAGGAACACCTTCCCGGCCGGGCTCAGACTGCGCGACAGCAGGATCGCCCGCAGTGCCCCGTCGAGATACAGCAACAGGCAACAGCCCAGCGCGAACCCGGTGTTGGTCACCAGCAGCCACAACGGCACCACCGACTCCTCCAGCACGAACGACAGCGGCAGCACCACCGCCTCCACGATCGTCGCCCAGCACAGGGCCCACAGGATCGGGGCGGCCCCGCCGAGTGCCTTGAGCCGCAGGCCGGTGGGTACTCCGTCGCGCACCGGGGCCACCGTGAGCCGGATCCAGAACCAGAGCAGCAGCAGCCCGAAGACGGCCAGGATCCACAGCCCGTCCGGGCCCAGCTCCCGGTAGCCGAGTCGGCCCAGCAGCGGCGCGTTCAGCACCAGCGGTACGCAGATCCCCACCACCACCGGATTGATCAGCGGCACCCGCCGGGCCAGGTCGAGCACGATGAGCAGGACCAGGACCGCACCGGCGACCAGCAGCACGACAGCAAGATTCGGCATGGCACTCCCCCTGTGATCCGATACCGAAGTCGCCGGTGATCGTACCCGGCGCTCAGGTCACCCGAACTCGCGCCGCAGGTCGGCCAGCTTGCCCTCCAGTTCCGCGGTCAGCTCGGGCGTGTTCGGGGTGCCCTTGCCCCGACTGATGTGCCAGGTCAGGGAGTTGTCCCCCAGGTTGCGGCGCCCGCTCAGCTGGGCACCGTTGAGGGTCCCTTCCACCTCCACCTGCTGACGAACCACGATCGAGGCGTTCACCCGATCCCGGAACAGTCCCGGCAGGTTCCCCGGCTTCGGCAGGCGTACGCTGCCCGCCCGGCCCTCGACGGTGGTCCAGCGCAGCGTCCCGGTCTCGGCGTTGTACTGGCCCCGCTCGATCTCGTGCCAGCCGAGTTGGCGCCACCCGCCGGGGACGATCGGGTCGGACCAGACCAGCCGATCGGGCAGCCCCAGACACCAGCCGTCCTCGGTGGGCACCGCGACCAGGACCCGCGGCTTCTGCTCGATCAGCCGGGCCACCGCCGCCAGCGTCTGCGAATCCGGACCGGCCGTGCCAAAGAGTGCCATGGCCCCATTCTGCCCAGCCGGCCAACCGGTCGAGCGCCCGCCCGAATCGGGAGCCGGCGCTCACGCCGCGATCGGTTCCGGACGGGTGCACACCCCGCGCAGCCGGTCCAGGGCGCGCTCCTCAGCGCGGCGGACCCGACCCGCGCTGATGCCCAGGCGGCGGGCCGCCTCGGCCTGGGAACAGACCGGGCCGCCGAAGCCGTACCGCAGCTCGATCACCACCCGGTCCAGGCCGCTCAACTCCGCCAACAGATCGACCCGGGCCCCGGATTCCAGCACCCGGTCGAACTCGCGCTGGGCAGTGTCGTCCCGCAGTTGGACCTCGCCACCGTCGGGGCGGTCCAACTCGGCCGGCATGCTCCGGTTCAGCAGCTCCTCCACCCAGGCCCGGGGCCGGCCGACGCGCTGGGCCACCTCCTCATCGGTCGGCATCCGGCCGAGTTGCTGGGTCAGCGCCGCACTCGCCGCCCGGACCTCGGCCAGCCGGCCGGCCCAGTACCGAGTCAGGTGCGGACTGCGCGCCGCCGCCCGCACATGGGTGCGGATCCAGGGCACCGCGTAGGTGGAGAACCGCAGGTTGCGCCGGTGGTCGAACCGCTGGACCGCTTCGAACAGCCCGAGCAGCCCCTCGGCGAACAACTCCGATGCCTCCTCCGCCGAGCGGGTGGCCTCCCGGCGGGCCAGGCGGGCGACCAGGCGTACGTTGGCCAGCACGAGTCGGTCCCGGGCGCGTTCGCCCCGGCGTACCAGTTCGTGCAGTTCGGCGGGGGTGGCCCGCTGCGGGTAGTGCCCGTGGTCGAGGCACTCCGCGGCGTACAGCCCGGCCTCGATGGCGGCGGCGAGGCGGGCCTCGTCGGTGGCAGTGAGCAGGTCCGGGGAACGGCGGCAGATCTGATCGATGACGTCCATGTCCCAAGCGTGGCCACCGCAGGGCTGCTCGAGCCGGGATCGCGCCCGGCTGTGGACAGCGCCGGCGGTCCGCACACGGACAACACCGGTGGTGTGGACGCCCTCACAGCCCCGGATCGGGCCCGGTCAGAGCGTGATTCCGCCCAGGCTGCGGGCCTGCAGCTGCTTGCGGGTCCGCTCCAGCGACAGCAGTTCGCCGAACTGCCGGTTGTAGTCGCTCTGGTTCTCCACCGGGTTCGTACGCTGCAGCTTCGATTTGAGGTCGCCGATCCGGCGTACGCAGGTCAACAACTGCAGTTTGGCGCGATAGGCATCCACGTACGCCGCATCCGGCTCGTGCAGCAGCGGCTCGACCGACAGCTCCATCGCCAACTGGCCGAGCAGGCCGTGCCCGCAGATCGCCAGGACGCGCTGGGTCCAGTCCCCCTCGGCGTCGCGGGCCTGCTCGGTGGCGGCGTACAGGGCGCGGTAGCCGGGGTGGGTGAAGTCCTCGGCGCTGATCTCCCAGTCGGCCCCGAACAACTGCGGGCGTTGCAGCAGCAGCTTCAGGGTGTCCCGCTCCACCTCGAGCTCCCGATCATCGGGATCGGGCAGTTGCGTCCGGTCCGGTTTCGGCTCGACCACCACGGCCGCATCCTCACCGGGCCGCGAACTCCGGGCCCGGTGCACCGCGGCGCGCACGGTATCCAGGTCCATCCCGAGCATGCCGCTGAGTTCGCGCACGTACGCATCCACCAGCGAGGCATCCCGAATGCTGCCGACCAGGGGCGCGGCCGCCCGCAGCGCAGCCAACCGGCCGTCGGCACGATCCAGGTCGTAGGAGTCCAGCACATTGCGCATCACGAAGCGGTACAGCGGGACCCGCCGCCCGACCAGTTCCCGGACCGCCTCCGGCCCGCTCTGCAGTCGCAGATCGCACGGATCCAGGCCGGTCGGCTCGACCGCGACATAGGTCTGGGTGATGAAGGTCCGGTCCAGGTTGAACACCTTGATCGCGGCGGCCTGACCGGCGGCGTCCCCGTCGAAGGTGAAGATGACCTCGCCGTGGAAGGCGTCATGGTTGCCCATCAGGCGCTGCAGCAGCTTGGCGTGATCGGCGCCGAACGCGGTCCCGCAGGAGGCGACCGCGGTGTCCACTCCGGACAGATGGGCCGCCATCACATCGGTGTAGCCCTCGACCACGACGGCCTGGGCCTTCTTGCCGATCTGCTGCCGGGCGAGATCGAGGCCGTAGAGGACGTGGGATTTCTTGTACACCGGGGTCTCGGGGGTGTTGATGTACTTCGCGGGAATCCGATCCTCGTCCAGGATCCGTCGGGCCCCGAAGCCCAACACGTGGCGTCCGGAATCGCGGATCGGCCACAGCAGTCGGCCCTGGAAGAAGTCCCAGCCGTTCTCCCGGACCAGGCCGGCCCGGACCAACACCTCGGGCCGGAAGCCACGCTCCCGAAGCACTTTCCCGAGCTGCTTGCCGCCCTGGGGCGCCCAGCCGATCGAGAAATGTTCGGCGGCGGACCGATCGAATCCGCGTTGGTCGAGGAACTGTCGCCCGGGCAACGCGTCGGCGCCGGTCAGTTGTTCGGCGAAGTACTCCGCGGCCGCGGCGTTCGCCTCCAGAATCTGGGTACGCAGCCCCGGTTCGGTGCCCGGACCGGACCCGTCGGCGTACCGCAACTGGACGCCGACCCGGTCGGCCAACTGCTCGACGGCCTCGGCGAAGGAGAGATTGTCGACCTTTTGCAGGAAGGTGATCACGTCCCCGCCCTCGCCGCACCCGAAGCAGTAGTACAGCCCCCGCGACGGGGTGACCTGGAAGCTGGGGGTCTTCTCCGAGTGGAACGGGCACAGCCCCTTCAGCGACCCGCCGCCGGCGTTCTTCAGGGTCAGGTAGCCGGAGACGACCTCATCGATGCGGGCCCGGGCGCGGACCTCTGCGACATCTTCATCCCTGATTCTCCCGGCCACGTGGGCATAGTACCCGCCACGCCGACGGGTGCCGGTCGTCGCGAGAATCACCCCGGACCCACCAGTCCCGACAAAAAATGGCCCCACCCATACGGGTGGGGCCACCGGACGGCGGGGGTCAGTGCGCGTCAGTACCGAGAACTAGCGCCGATGACCGCGGCGATAAAGATGAAATACACGACGAAAAACACCACATACAGCGCGATGAACACGATGTAGATAATGCTGAAGATCTTGCCCAACATGTAGCCGGTCTTCAGATTGCCGTCGAAGGCGTAGGGGGCGCCGGCCTCGATCTCCTTCTTGGCCTGACCGCCCATGTACCACGCGATGAACGAGCAGACGCCGGTGAAGATGCCCACGATGCCGAGGATGAAAACCATCTGGGACTGCGGGTGCTCCTGGGTCGCGGTGGCCCCGTACGCCTGGTAGGGCTGCTGCTGGTAGGGCTGCTGCGGGTAGCCCTGCTGACCATAGCCCTGCTGGCCGTAACCCTGCTGGCCGTAACCCTGCTGGCCGTACTGGTCCGGCGCCGAGCCGTAGGACTGACCGCCCTGGTAGCCCTGCGGGTCATTCGGATTCTGCTGGTACGACATGTCGTCTCCTGCCGAAGGTAGTTTCAGGAAGCCAGAATGGCCGCAAAGATGATGGCGTAGATCAGCACGTACAGCACCACCACAACGATGGTGATGATGCTGAAGACCTTGCCCAACAGATAGCCGGTCTTGAGGTTGCCACCCCACTGATAGGGAGCGCCGGCCTCGATCTCCTTCTTGGCCTGACCGCCCATGTACCACGCGACGAAGGCGCAGACGCCGGTGAAGATACCCACGATCCCGAGGATGAGAACCGTCTGGGACTGCGGGTGTTCCGGCTGCTGCCCGTAGGCGCCGGCCACATAGGGAGTGACCTGCTGAGCGTACGGATCCTGCGCCTGGTAGGGCTGCGCGTACGGATCCTGCGTCGGGTAGGGCTGCGCGTACGGATCCTGGGGGGCGTACGGGTCGCCCTGCCCATAGCCGCCGGGCTCGGCGGGGTTGTACGGCTGCTGGTAGGACATGTTGCTCCTGGAATCGGCGACGCTTGTCGGTGGTCTGACGCACGTCAGAGTTGTGGGGTTCCCACGACCGGTGCGTCGGGGCACAATTGTGATTTTGCCACTGAGGGCCGCCGGTGAACAACCGGCGGCCCTCAGTTCGCGCGTGGGCGAGTGATCACATGCTGCCGGAGGAGGCGGCGAGGATCACGGTGGCGATCATCGCGATGATGTAGATGACCAGGAAGACGATGTAGATGATGCTGAAGACCTTGCCCAACAGGTACCCGGTCTTGAGGTTGCCACCCCACTGGTAGGGCGCGCCGGCCGCGATCTCCTTCTTGGCCTTGCCGCCCATGTACCACGCGATGAACGCGCAGATACCGACGAAAATGCCGACGATTCCCAGAATGAAAGTGGTCTGCGCCTGGGGGTGTTCCTGCGTCTGAACGCCGCCGTAGGCCTGACCGGCGTAGGGCTGCTGGCCGTAGCCGCCGGGCTCAGTCGGCTGGTAGTTCGACATGTGATTCTCCTTGGTGAGGCCTTGCTGAACCCGACCAGCGTTGCACACCGGCGGGGCATTCACCGGCCCCGGATCCAGAAATTCCGGTTACGTTTCGGGCACCGTAAGGTGACGGCGTGAGCGTCGAACCTTCGTGGCAATTGGCGGTTGCCCTGGTCCTGCTGACCCTGGTCGCCACCGCCGCCTCGGTGATTGCCAAACTCCATCTGACCAAGGCCATCTGGATCGCGGTGATTCGCGCCGCGCTCCAGTTGGCGGTGGTGTCGCTGATCATCACCGCCGCGGTCCAGGTGCTGTGGGGATCGGCGCTGTTCGTGGCGCTGATGTTCGTCGTGGCGACCTGGACCACCGCCAAACGGTGTGAGATCCCGATTCGGAAGCGCGGCTGGGTGGCACTGGCCATGGCCTGCGGCATCACGCCGGTGCTGCTGATCATCTTCGGCTCCGGCACGATGCCGCTGAACGGCATTTCGCTGCTGCCCACCGCGGGCATCATCATCGGCAACACGATGAGCGGGCACACCCTGATGGCCCGCCGCGCGTTCGCCGAACTCCGCGCGAACATCGGCACCTACGAGGCCGGACTGGCGATCGGGCTGCAGCGCCACGAGGTGATCCCGGAGATCATCGGCCGGGTGCGCGCCGATGCGATCGTCCCGCAACTCGACTCGACCCGGACCGTCGGCCTGGTCACCCTGCCCGGCGCGTTCATCGGCGTACTCCTGGGTGGCGGGAGTCCGCTGCAGGCCGGCGCGGCCCAGTTGCTGGTGCTGGTCGGGATCCTGGCCGCGAACTTCGTCACGGTCTCGGTGACCGCGGCGCTGATCGGTCGGGCCAAGGAACTGCCCACGGATCTGGCCGAGCGGCTGCGCCCCTGACTCCGGGTTTACCCGGTCCCGGCCCCGGAATCGATCCCGCTGCCGGGTGGTTGGCGGGCATCCCGCCGTACCCTTGAGGGGAAGGAGTGATCGACTCATGGATCAGCCCAGCCCCACTGACCGGCCGCAGCCCACCGATCAGTCGCAGCCCACCGATCAGCCGCAGCCCACCGATCAGCCGCGCCCGACCCAGGCGTTCCCGCAGTACAACCCCCGGGCCACCTACGGCAATGCCGCCGACGACGGCTACGGTGACCGGGTTCGTCGGCCCGCGGCGATGGCGCCGGCCGCGATGTACCCGCCCGCCGCGCCGCCGCGCGGATTCCGTCGTCGCCGCCGCGCCGCCCCCGTGGCGCTGATCGTCGGTGGCGTCGTGGTCGGCTCCATGCTCTTCGGCGGAAACCAGGGGGCCACCACCCGGATCGACGGCGCGTTCACCGGACTGACCGTCACCGGGTCCACCGCCAGCGTCGACGTCGAGTACGCCAATGTCAGCCAGGCCCAGATCAAGTCGCGCCGGGGGGACGTGGCGTACAAGATCACCGACGGCAACCTGGAGATCACCCCGGGCAGCCGATCGGTCACCATCCAGTTGCCGCGCAGCATGGCCGGCACCACTCCGGACATCAAGGTCGTCTCGCAGACCGGTTCGATCGACCTGCGGGGTGACTACGGCAAGGTCGATCTGGAGGCCAACACCGGCTCGATCGATGCTCGGGGCTCGGCCGAGTCGGTCACCGTACGCAATGGCACCGGCTCGATCGACCTGCGCGGCCGCTACGGGAACGTGGACGCCCGAGGCGAACTCGGTTCGCTCGACATCAACACCACCGACGCCAAGACGATCACGGTGACCTCCGGGACCGGATCCGTCGACGTCAATGCCGAGGGCGGTCAACCGGAATCGGTGACGGTGAATGCGAACACCGGCAGCACCGACATCCGAGTGCCGCGCGGGGACTATCAGGTGCAGACCCAGGGCGGTCGCGTGGACAACCGGGTGACCACCGTGCCCCAGTCCCCGAACAAGATCACCACCACCACCGGGACCGGCAGCGTAGAAATCTCCTACAGCTGAGCGGCCGGCTCAGTCCTCGTCGATCGCCCGGGGCAGATCGCGGATGTCCCAGTCGAGCAGGCGTACCGCGGTGTCGAAGGCGTACCGATCGGTCATCCCACCGATCCAGGTGACGGCGTTCAGGGTCACCTCCGGCGATCCCTTGGCTGCCCGGTAGGCCTCCGGCATCACGTCCGGGTGGCCCACGCAGTGATCCACCAGGGCGCGCAGCACCCGGACCACCGCCTCGGCCTGGGCCAGTGAGTCCGGCCGGGTGTAGATGTGTTCGTAGTTGAACCGGCGCATCGCGGTGAGCGCGGCGGCCTCCCGCGGCGCCATGCAGACCTCGCCGTAGGCTGCGACCCCGGCGATCACCGCATGGACGAAGGTCCGCAACTGGTCCCGGCGGGTCCGGCCGGCGACCGACACGATCTCGGCCGGCAGTTCCTCGGGGTCGACGACCCCGGCGTGAATGGCGTCCTCCAGGTCGTGGGCGCAGTAGGCGATCCGGTCGGCCCAGGACACGATCTCCCCCTCCACGGTGGCCGGCGCCGGCCGGGACCAGGAGTGGTTCCGGATTCCGTCGAGGGTTTCCGCGCACAGATTCAGCGACCGGAGGGTCACGTCGGCCCCCCACGGACCGTGATCGAAACCCTCGGGCAGAAACAGGTCGAAGGCGTCCTCGGAGGCGTGCCCGCCCGGCCCGTGGCCGCAGTCGTGCCCCAGCGCGATGGCATCGGTCAGCGCGACATTGGCACCGACCCCACGGGCGATCGAGGTGGCCACCTGGGCAACTTCGAGGGCGTGGGTCAGCCGGGTGCGTTCGTGATCCTTGGGATGCACGACCACCTGCGTCTTCCCGGCCAGGCGGCGGAAGGCGGTCGAGTGCACGATCCGGTCGCGATCCCGTTCGAAACAGGTGCGCTCGGTATCGGGTTCCTCCTCGATCGCCCGGTTCCCGGCGCCGTGGGCCAGGGTCGCGCCGGGACGCAGCAGCCGGGCCTCCAACTCCTCCCGCGCCTCCCGGGTGTGCGCCGGGCGGGCCGCCAGGGCGGCGGCGGAGTCGCGGTGGGCCCGAACGACCTCGCCGTCGTGGCGATGCCCGCCCATCGTGTCGGCCCACTTGACCGTCCGCGGCAACAATTCAGCCATCCGAACTCCTCCCGTCGCCGGGCCCAGTGTTCCACGGCGTGGCGCCGGCAGGTGCCTCGTCGCGGGTCGGTTCGCTGATCTGTGCGGATCCTGCGTGTCGATGCCCTCAATCGACCCATAACGACCGAATACCACAAAGTAACAACACGATCCGCACAGCCGCAGCTGCTCAGGATCCGGTCGTCCCGGCCGCGCGACCTACACTGACCGCATGAGCTATGGCACCACCCCGCCGCCGGCCGACCCCTGGAGCGGCCCGCCCGGACAGGATCCGTGGTCCGCCGGGAGCGGATCCAGCAACACCGATCCGTGGGGACGCCAGCCCGATCAGTCGCAGCCGACCCCGGCAGCCGCACCGACCCCGGCGGCCGCACCGACCCCGCCGCCGGCGTACCCGGCCCAGCCGGCCTACCCCGCCACGCCGATGTACCAGACTCCGCCGATGTACCGGGCCCCGCTGCCGCACCAAGGGGCGCCGGTCCCGAGCCCGCGCGAACCGAAGCCCGGCACGCTCGGGATCGTCGCGCTGATCCTGTCCCTGCTGGTGACCGCCGGCGGGATCTGGTTGGGCTACTGGGGCGCCACCCTGGTGCTCGCCTACGACGTGCCCAATACCCGGCCGATCGCCGAGGCCGGGGCTGGTTCGGCCTGGACCGGTCTGGGGGTGTTGTCCGCGGTCGGGATCGCGGCCTTCGTGATGGGGATCATGGCGACCGCGACCGGTCGCGGCCGCGGAGCCGGTGTCGGCGCCATCGTGATGTCGGTGCTGGCCCCGGTGATCGGCCTGGTCGTGTTGGTGGCGGTGGCGGTCATCAGCAGCCAGTGAGCCGCCCGTCCCGGCCGGGCGTACCGGTGGCGCGTAACGTTGGTGCATGAGACTGCGTGCGCCGGGGCTCGCGCTGCTGGTGCTCTGCGCCGGTTGCGCGCCCCATCCCGGTCCGCCGACGGCGCCGGAGCCGCTCGGCAGCACGAGCCCTTCGGCCGTCGCAACGTCGACGCCCGGCCCGACTGCTCCGCTGGTGCTGGCGGTCCATCACTCCCGACCGGCCGGCAGCGTCCCGCTGGCGACGGCCCGGGCCCTGGTCGAACGACGCACCGGTAGTTGGGCGGAGTTGGGCCAGCCGGGCGCCGAGATCCGGGTGATCCCGGACACCACTTCCCCCGCCGCGGCGGTCGCCGAGGTGACCGGCGATCCCGCGGCCCTTGCCCTGGTGCCGGCCGAGGCGGTCGACGAACGGGTCCGGGTGCTGGCCGTCGACGGGGTCGACCCGCTGCGCGAACCGCACGAGTACGCCCTGCGCACACCGGCGCCCGCCGCGGCGACGCCCCGAGTGACCACGATCACCGTGGTCGGCGACATCATGCTCGGACGCCGGGTCGGTCGCGGGATCACCGCTGACCCGGCCGCCCCGTTCCGGCCGTTCGCGGCGCGACTGTCCGCCGCCGATGTCACGGTCGGCAACTTCGAATCGACCCTGTCCCGCAACGGCTCCCCCACCCAGGGCGGCGACTCCTTCGCCGCCGATCCGGCCGTGTTGGCCGGGTTGCAGCTGGCGGGTATCGACGGGGTCAGCCTGGCCAACAATCACCTCGGCGACTACGGCATTACCGCGATGCGGGAGACGTTCACCCGCTTCGACGCCGCCGGCATCGCCTACTTCGGTGCCGGAGTCGACCTCTCTCGCGCCCGGGCCCCCTGGATCGTGGAGGCGGGTGGCGTCCGGATCGGGTTTCTCGGCACCGAGTCGATCGGCGAAACCCCCGCCGCCGGTGCGGACCGACCCGGCACCAACCGACTGAACATGCCGCCGCGGACCGGACCGCTGGATACCGCCGCGCTGGACCGGATCGCCGCCGACATCAGCGCCCTGCGCAGCCGGGTCGATACGGTCATCGTGCTGCCGCACTGGGGCACGCAGTACACCCATCTGCCCGAACCGGTGCAGCACGAGGTGGCCGCCCGATTCGCCGCGGCCGGGGCCGATCTGGTCGTCGGCGGGCACCCGCACTGGGTGCAGGGCTGGGAGGTGAGCGGCGACACCACGGTGGTGCACTCGCTGGGAAACTTCATCTTCGACATGGAGTTCAGCCGGGAGGTGCAGGAGGGGATCTTCGTGGAGATCGTGCTGTGGGACGGCGCGGTCAAGGCCGTCGAGCCGGTGCCGTACGTGATCGAAGGTCACATCCCGCGGCCGGCCGATGCCGACCGATCGGCGAAGATCCTGGCCGATGTCCGCCGGACGAGCACCGGGCCCTATGCCGGCTGAGCGCGGAGCCAGTTCCAGGTGATCGCCCCGGCCGCCGCGAGTTGGGCGCCGTCCACGACCGACGGGACGTCGCCGGCGGAGTGGTAGCCGGCGTATGGGATGCTGCCGAGCCGGGCGGCCGGAATCCCGGCCTTCTCGAACGACCAGTGATCACTGGTCCGGTTGGATTCCCTGACGGTCACCGGGATAGTGCCGGCGGCAGCGACCAACTGGTCCCGGACGGCGCCGGTACCCTTTCCGCCGAAGGAGATCGGCACCGCGGGGCCGGGCGCGCCGACCCGATCCAGGGCGACCATTGCTTTCACCGAGCGGGCGGTGTCCCCGAGCTGGGCGACGTAGTACTGCGAGCCGAAGTGGTGCAGCCGGTCGCCCGACCCGCGTGGTTCCTCCGCCCCGAAGGCGATGAAGCGGACCGGAAGGCCGGCCGGTTGCTCGGCGAGCATCCGGGCGAGTTCCAGCATCACCGCGACTCCGGAAGCATTGTCCTCCGCCCCCGGCGACTGGGGCACGGTGTCCAAGTGGGCGCCGATCACCAGGTGGGGTGCGGCCGGGTCGAAGCCGGGCGGGTCCGCGATCACGTTGTGGGAGTAGCCGGCATGGACCGAGATCCCCCAGGATTTGCCGGCCGGGATCGGGAACTCCTGGGAGCTGACGGTGTATCCGTAGGACTCGAACCGGGTCCGCACCCACTCCGCCGCCTTCCGGTACGCCGCGCTGCGGGCTTCGCGCGGGCCGTAATCGGCCAGGTGCGCGACGGTGGCCAGGGCGGCCGCGCGATCGAACGGACGCGCGGTCGGGGACGGGCCGGGCGTCGGGGTCACCGGACTCGCGCCGCCGGTAGTCGTCGCAGTGATGGTGGCCGGTGGTGCGGGCGAGGCGGGGTTCGGGGTGGCGGGCGTACACCCGGCCAGCACCAGCAGGGCGCCGCACATCGCAACGCGGTAACGCTCACCGGCACCCATGGCTCAACGGTAGCCCCCATGCCAAGTCGGCGGGTCAGCCGCCGGAGACGTTGTCCTCGGCCAGCGCCAGATCCAGCCCGCAGGTGTCGTCGAGCCAGCCCTCGGGCATGGCGACCTTGTCGCGCGGGGAGCCCTGCCGGCCGCGCGGATTCCCGAGGGTTTCGGTCGGGAACGGGGCGTCGTGGTCGAGTTGGGCCAGCAGCGCATCCAGTTCGGTGAAGGTGGAGACCAGGCCGAGTCCGCGCCGGATGTCGCCGCCGACCGGGAAGCCCTTGAAGTACCAGGCAATGTGCTTGCGCAGATCGGTGAGGCCGCGGGTCTCCCCCATCAGTTCGGCGAGCAGTTCGCCGTGCCGGCGTACGGTCGCCGCGACCTCGCCGAGGGTGGGCAGGGCGCGGGCCGGGGCCCCGGCGAAGGTGGTGGCCAGGTCGCGGAACAGCCAGGGGCGGCCGAGGCAGCCACGGCCGATCACCACCCCGTCCACGCCGGTCCGGGCGACCATTTCGAGGGCGTCGGAGGCTTCCCAGATGTCTCCGTTGCCGAGGACCGGGATGCCGGTGCTCGCCTTGAGTTCGGCGATGGCGTCCCAGTCGGCGGTGCCGGAGTAGGCGTCGGCGACGGTTCGCCCGTGCAGCGCAATCGCGGCGATCCCGGAATCCGCCGCGATCCGGCCGGCGTCCAGGTAGGTCAGATGGTCGGCGTCGATCCCCTTGCGGGTCTTCATCGTGACCGGAACCCCGTACGGCGCCGCGGCCGACACCGTGGCGCTGAGGATCGCTCGCAGCCGGTCCCGCTTCCACGGCAGCACCCCGCCCCCGCCCTTGCGCGTCACCTTCGGGACCGGGCAGCCGAAGTTGAGGTCGACATGCTGCACCCCGAACTCGTTGCACAAAATCTCGGTGGCATGCGCCATCGTGGCCGGGTCGACCCCGTACAACTGGACGGAGTTGATCGTCTCGCCTGGGTCGAAGGCCAGCATCGCCAGGGATTTGCGGTCGCGCTCGACCAGCCCGCGGCTGGTGATCATCTCGCAGACGAACAGCCCGGCCGGAGCGGCGACGCCGGAGGATTCGGCCTGCTCGCGGCACAGCTGTCGGTACGCGGCATTGGTGACCCCGGCCATCGGGGCCAGCACGACGGGGGTATTCGTCTGTACGGCCGCGGGTCGGTCGGGGGCATCGAGGGTCACACGCACCGCGTAAGTCTAGATCACAGACCCACGATCCCCGATGCCGAAGGGGGACGAGGTGCGTCGGAGCAACGCTACGAAAGCTGCTGGGGCTATTGCCGCAGCAGTAGCCCGGAACAGGTTTCGTAGCCATGGCCGGGCCAGGGCGCCGCAGGCGGAAAGGGTCCGGGGCGCCGCAGGCGGGTAGGGGCCGGGGCGCCGCAGGCGGGTAGGGTCCGGGGCGCCGCAGGCGGGTAGGGTCCGGGGCGCCGCAGGCGGGTAGGGTAACTCGGCCGAAATACCCTACCGTGCCCGGGCGTGACATAGTGACCGCCATGCGCTGCACGGTGACCTCTCGACTGGACTGCACGATCGTGGAACCCACCGACCTGGCCGTGCTGTCGGTCGCCGTCGCACCCTCGACCGGTCGGATCGAGGAACAGCTCAGCGTCACCCTCGACGGGCGCCCGATTGAGGCCCAGGAATTGCTGCACCACAACACCCGACTGCATCGGCTGGCCGACCTGCCGAAGGGCCAGCTGATCGTGGAGTACGCCGCGGTCACCGACACCGGGACCGGGACCCCGAACACCCTGCCGGCCGATGACGACGCCGTCCAGGACCTCATCTATCTGCGCCCCTCCCGGTACGCCGACTCCGACTCGCTGGGCCCGGTGGCGTACTCGCTGTTCCAGGGTCTGCACGGCAAGGAGTTGCTGGACGCGGTCACCACCTGGACCCGACGCAACCTGGCGTACGTGTCCGGGTCGAGCCGACCCACCGACGGGGCGGTCCAGACCTTCCTCCTGCGGCAGGGGGTGTGCCGCGACTTCGCCCATGTCGTGGTCACCCTGCTGCGAGCCCGCGATGTGCCGGCCCGACTGGTCTCGGTGTACGCCCCGGGGCTGTATCCGATGGACTTCCATGCCGTCGCGGAGGCGAAGATCGACGGGGAGTGGGTCGTGGTCGATGCGACCGGATTGGCTCCCCGGCAGTCCCTGGTACGCATCGCGACCGGCCGGGATGCCTCCGACACCTCGTTCCTGAGCACCCATCGCGGGATCATCCAGCTCGATCGGATGGCGGTCACCGCGGTCGCGGACTCCCTGCCGGTCGACGATCTCTCCCGGCTGGTCACCCTGGCCTGAGCCGGGCACGACAGCGGGCGCCGGCACTGCCGGCGCCCGCTGGTTGAGCCGAAACCCCGGATCCGGGCCGGCTCATGGGGGGTCAGTACTTGGTCTCCGTGCCGGCCGGCGGAGTGTGCGTCTTCACGATCAGCATCGCCACAAAACACGCAACCGCCGCCAGGGCGATCACCAGGAAGAACGTGCCGCCGCTGGTGACCAGCGCCAGCCCGACGACCGAGGCCACGATCGCACCGATCCGGCCGACGCTTCCGGCCATCCCGACCCCGATGCCCTTGATACTCACCGGATACAGCTGGGCGCACAGCGAATACAGCACGGCCTGGAGGCCACCGAAAAAGGCCCCGTGAATGACGAACTGGGCCACGAACGTACCGGTCGCCCCGCCCCCGACCACCGGCGGCATCAGCCACAGCCACGCCGCACTGACCGCCGAACCGGCGGCCAGGATCATCAGCACCGGCTTCGATCCCCACTTTCCCATCGCCCACGACCCGATCAGGGTGAGCGCGATCGCGCCGATGTTGTACCAAGTGATCGACAAGCTGGCGTCGGCGCTGGTGAACCTGAAACCCTGCCGCAGCAGCGTCGGCGCCGCCCCGAAGATCATGTAGACCCCCAGCAGGCTGCCGAAGAACGCGATCCAGATGCCGACCGTGTCGCGGCGATGCTCCGGCTTCAGCAGAGCCCCGACCGAGGCGCGCTTCTTCTCATGGTCGTGATGGTTGAGGAACTGGGCATCGGCCGGAATGTTGTGCCCCATCCGCCTCAGCGTGGCAATCACCCGCTCCCGGTCCCCCGGCGCGTTGCGGGCCGACAGGAACTGGGGCGATTCCGGAATGACGAAATGGATCAGGACGGTGATCAGGATCGCCAGTCCCCCGCCGAGCAGCCACATGCCGCGCCAGCCGATCGCATCCAGCAGGCCGGCAGCCACGATCCCGCCGACCAGGCCGCCCAACGGGACGCACACGACACTCAGTGCGACGGTGAAACTGCGCCGGCGGCTCGGGGTGTACTCGGCCACCAGCGAGGCCACGACCGGCAGGACCATGCCGATCCCGAAGCCGGTCAGCACCCGCATCACGCCGAGCAGCGGGATGGTGGGCATCAGCGCCGCGGCCACGGTCGTGACCCCGATCACCAGCAAGGAAATGTTCAGGGCCAGCTTGCGCCCCAGTTTGTCGGCGACGAAGCCGCCGCTGACCGCGCCGATGCCGGTGCCGACGAAGGTGAGCGAGAGCACCCACCCCAGTTGCGCAGCCAGGGCTGCCGGTTGTACGCCGAACTCCGCCGCGATCGCCGGGATCGACAGGCCGAACAATTGACTGTCGAACCCATCGAAGACGACGGCCAGGGAGGCGATGATGATCACCGCGATCTGCAGGCCGGAAATCGGCGCCCGGTCGATCTCGTCGGCGATATCAATCGCTGTGCTCGGGTTTGGTCCCCCGGGCATGCCGGAATGGTCAGTTGGTGTTGTACGCATGGTGTCGCTCCTCGGCCGGGGCGACTGCCCCGGCACTGCGTGAAATCCGGATCGGGCGTCTTTGCCGATCTGGTGCGGTCAAAGAATGTGGCAAGGGGCAGCCGATCGGACCCTGCTCCATTGCGATTCAAGGTCGGCTGCTCTGCCCGCGCGACAATTCCGGGCCTCTGCGACCCCGATGACTCTCACAGCGTGATCAGCAATGTACGCCAGCGCCGGGGCCCCCTGTCAAATGGGAATGGCGAATCCCGGACGCGACAACGGGCGCCGGCACACTGCCGACGCCCGCTGCCCCAACCCGGGATCGCAATCCCCGGAACGGCTCACCAGGTCAATACTTCGTCTCCCGACCGGCCGGCGGGGTGTGGTTCTTCACGATCAGCATCGCCACAAAGCACGCGACCGCGGCCAGGGCGATCACCAGGAAGAACGTGCCGCCGCTGGTGACCAGCGCCAGCCCGAGCACCGAGGCCACGATCGCGCCGATCCGGCCGACGGTTCCGGCCATGCCGACGCCGATGCCCTTGATACTCACCGGATACAACTGGGCACACAGCGAGTACAGCACCGATTGCAGCCCGGCGAAGAAGCCCCCGTGAATGACGAACTGGGCCACGAACGTACCGGTCGCCCCGGCACCGACCACCGGCGGCATCAGCCACAGCCACGCCGCACTGACCGCGGCGCCGACCGCCAGGGTCATCAGCACCGGCTTCGATCCCCACTTGCCCATCGCCCAGGACCCGATGATGGTGAGCGCGATCGCGCCGATGTTGTACCAGGTGATCGACAGGCTGGCGTCGGCGCTGGTGAACTTGAAGCCCTGGCGCAGCAGCGTCGGGGCCGCGCCGAAGATCATGTAGACCCCCAGCAGGCTGCCGAAGAAGGCAAGCCAGATTCCGAGGGTGTCGCGGCGATGCTCCGGCTTGAGCAGGGCCCCGACCGAGGCGCGCTGCTTCTCGTGGTCGTGGTGGTTGAGGAACTGGGCATCGTCCGGAATGTTGTGCCCCATCCGCCTCAGCGTCGCAATCACCCGCTCCCGGTCCCCAGGCGCGTGCCGGGCCGCCAGGAACTGGGGCGACTCCGGCACGACGAAATGGATCAGCACGGTGATCAGGATCGCCAGGCCGCCACCCAGCAGCCACATCCCGCGCCAGCCGATCGCATCCAGCAGACCGGCAGCCACGATCCCGCCGAGCAATCCGCCCAACGGCACGCACACAATGCTCAGCGCCACGGTGAAGCTGCGCCGACGGCCCGGGGTGTATTCGGCCACCAAGGAGGCCACCACCGGGAGAACCATGCCAATCCCCAGGCCGGTCAACACCCGCATCACGCCGAGCAACGGAATGTTGGGCATCAATGCCGCGGCCACCGTCGTGACCCCGATCACCAGCAACGAAATGTTCAGGGCCAGCTTGCGACCCAGCTTGTCGGCGACATACCCGCCGCTGACCGCGCCGATGCCCATCCCGACGAAGGTGAGCGAGAGCACCCACCCCAGCTGGGCAGACAGCGCTGCCGGCTGGATCCCGTATTCGGCCGCGATCGCCGGGATCGACAGGCCGAACAGCTGACTGTCGAACCCATCGAAGACCACCGCCAGTGATGCGACGATGATCACCCCGATCTGCAGTCCGGAAATCGGCGCCTTGTCGATCTCGTCGGCGATATCAATCACTGTGCCGGTGGCGGTTCCCCCGGCCTCGCCGGAAGGATGTGTCGGTGTGCTCATCGTGTCGCTCCTCGACCCGGGCGACGGCCCGGTGCTACCTAGAATCCGGGTCGGGCGGCGTTGCCCGGCCGGGTTTTCGATGAAACTGTGGTCCGCCGCTGGCACCCTGCCCCGTTGCGATTCGCGCCGACGGCCTACCGCCGGGCGATCCCCAGGCTCGGGCCAAAAGATTTCCCGGCGTACCGAGAAATCTGCCAGCGCCCGGAATCGGCTGTCAATAGGCGCACCGACGCCGATGGCGGGCTGAAACCATTCGGTTAGCCTTGCCCCATGCGCACCACTGTCACCGGCCGCGTCGGCTAGCCGTACGCCCGACCCCGCTCATCGTGCCCGACGAGAACGAGTCACCCGAGAACCCCGGATCCGGCGCCGCGGACCAGCCGCCGCCGGACCCACCGCGTACGCTCCGGCGCCGGTACCAGCCGGTGGTGTACGAGTCGTGGATCGACCGCCAGATCCGGGAGGCGACCGAGCGGGGCGAGTTCGACAACCTGCCCGGCGCCGGCCAGCCGCTGACCAACCTGGATGATGACTCCCCGGACTGGTGGATCAAGGGCAAGCTGAAACACGAGGGCCTGGAGATGCCCCTGCCGGCCGGATTGGCGCTGCGCAAGGAGGCCCAGGAGGCGTTCGCCAAGATCGCGGACGTGACCTACGAGGCCGACGCCCGGGAGATCCTCGAGGATCTGAACGATCGGATCCGGGAATCGTACTTCCAGCCCCTGCCCGATCAGGGCCGGCTGTTCGTCATTCCGCTGGTCAACGTGGACCCGCTGCTGGAGCGGTGGCGGGCGTACCGGGCCGAGCTCGCCGAGGCCGAGCGGCGGCGTACCCCCGCTCCCCCGGCGGCAGCCCCACGGCGGCGCTGGTGGCAGCGCTGGTTCCGCCGCTGACCCACCCCACAACGAACGACGGCCCCGGACCACAGGGTCCGGGGCCGTCGCATCAGTGCTGGGAGATCACATCTTGACGCAGACGTTGCTGATCTCGGTGTAGAACTCCAGACCGTGCACGCCACCCTCGCGGCCGATGCCGGAGTGCTTCATGCCACCGAAGGCGGTGCGCAGGTCACGCAGGAACCAGCAGTTGACCCAGATGATGCCGGCCTCCAGCTGCGGCGCCACCCGGTGCACCCGGGAAACGTCCTGGGTGAAGAAGGTCGCGGCCAGACCGTACTTGGTGTCGTTGGCGAGCTTGATCACCTCGTCCTCATCGGAGAACGGGATCAGGGCCACGGCCGGGCCGAAGATCTCCTCGGTCGCGGTGCGGGAGTCCTGGGCCAGGCCGGTCCAGATGGTGGGCTCGACCCAGGAGCCGCCGTCGCGCTCGTCGCCGAACTTCGGGGCGCCGCCACCGGTGACGACGGTCGCGCCCTCCTCCTCGGCGAGCTTGTAGTAGGACAGGACCTTGTCGCGGTGCTCATCGGAGACGACCGGGCCGAAGTTGACGCCCTCATCGTCGGGGAAGCCGTACTTCAGCTCGTTCTCGGCGTAGTCCTTCAGCCGGTCGCGGACCTCGTCGAAGATCGACTCGTGCACGTAGACGCGCTCGGTGCCCAGGCAGACCTGACCGGTGTTCAGGAAGCAGGAGCGGCCGAGTTCCTTGATGGCCAGGTCCAGGTCGGCGTCCTCGAACACGATGCCCGGGTTCTTGCCGCCCATCTCCATCGAGGAGGCCTTCAGGGTCGGGGCGACCGCCTTGAGGATGATCGAGCCGGTCACGGTCTCACCGGTGAAGGTGATGCCGTCGACGTCGGGGTGGGAGGTGATCATCGCGCCGGTGTCCCCGAAGCCGTTGACCACGTTGTAGACGCCCTCGGGGACGCCGACCTCGTTCATGACCTCACCCAGCAGGGCGGCCGAGGACGGGGTGACCTCCGACGGCTTGACCACCACGGTGTTGCCACAGGCGAGGGCGGGGCCGACCTTCCAGGTCATCAGCAGCAGCGGCAGGTTCCACGGGGAGATGACGCCGATGACGCCACGCGGGCGGCGCACCCCGTAGTTCAGGGCCCCCAGGCCGTCGGGGGTGTCCATGCTGAACGCCTCGGTGGCGTGTTCCTTGAGGATGTCGGCGAAGGCGGCGAAGTTCGAGCCACCGCGGGGGATGTCGACGTGGCTGGCGACCGAGTACGGCTTGCCGGTGTCGAGCACCTCGACCTCGAGGAAGTCGTCGAAGCGCTTCATCACGCCGTCGGCGATGGCCTTGACCATCTTCGAGCGCTCGGCCAGCGGCATCGTGCCCCACGGGCCCTTCAGCGCGGCGCGGGCAGCGGCGACGGCGGCATCGACCTCGGCCTGGCCGGCCTTGTGCACCTTGGCGGTGACCTCACCGGTGATCGGGTAGAGCACGTCGAAGGTCTCGGCGGTGCTCACGTACTTCCCGTTGATGAAGTTCTGAACGTCGCGGGCCTGGATTTCCTTGCGCATGTCGGTTCCTTTCGTACTGCTCAAGAGGGCTGGTTGGTGGCCGACTGCTCGGCCTGGGCGGACTGCTTCTCGGCGCGCTCGGCGAGGGTTTCGTCACCGGCGGCAAAGTGGGCCTTCGGCACCTCGCGCACAATCACGCGGATGGCCGGCTTCTTGGCGACCTCGGTCTCCACGACCGCGTTGGTCAGCGCCGAGATCATGGCGCGAATCTTTTCGGGGCTCCGGCCCTCGGTCAGGGTGACCTCGATCAGCGGTGCCATCACTCGCCGCCATCGATGCTCAGCGAGCCGAGGGTGCTGAACTTGACCTCGGTCTTGGAGCCGCGGGGAGCGAAGACGGCGTCGGTGGTGCCGCCGGTGAGCACGATCCAGCCGGCCTCGATCGCCAGGCCGCGGCGGGCCAGGTCGTTCGCGGCCAGGGCCAGTGCCTCGCCCGGGTGCCCCTGGACGTCGGTGCCCACACCGGTGTGCTGCAGTTCGCCGTCGCTGTAGACCTCGACCTTCTCGGCGGCCACGTCGACGTCGGCGATGTCCTTCCACTCCGAGCCGTTCACCCAGGCGCCGGAGGACGCGTTGTCGGCGACGACATCACCGGCGCGGAAGCGGAAGTTCTTGTACCGGGAGTCGATGATCTCGAAGCCGCCGGAGACCTTGTCGACCGCGGCCATCGCGGACTCCCGGGTGACTCCGGGGCCCTCCAGCCGGTCCTTCATGATGAAGATGATCTCGGGCTCGATGCGCGGGTGGATGAGCTTGTCCTGGGGCACCGGCTTGCCGGCCTCGAGCAGCATGGCGTCGGTCAACCACGCCACGAACGGGGCGTACACACCCATCCGCTTCTGCTTGGCCTCACTGGTCAGGCCCAGCTTCACGCCGACCAGCTTCTCACCGCGGGCCAGGCGAACCTGCAGGTTCGCGTCCTGGATGCGGTAGCCGGTGTCGACGTCCAGCTCGGGCCACTCGTCGGTGAAGGGTTCGCGGTCGCGACGCTCGGCCTCGCACGCCAGCAGCTCGGCAGCAACACTCTTCTCGTCCCACTGGGCCATGGATCCTCCTTGATAACGGCTTCGTTGAAAGAGAGCCTAATCGGCTCGTCGGTGGTTTGGGGAGGGTGTTCCCACCCCAGGAACGTCCTCCACAGTCAGCCCACGAATGGGCGCTGTTGAAGAGGTCAGGAACTGAGGTCCCGGCGCAACCGGGCCACGTCGTGCTGGATTCGACCGGCGGCCCGCTGGAGGTATTGCACCAGCAGCGGATAGCGCGATTCGACATCGTGCGTACCACCGAAGAAGGACAGCGCCGCCTGGGCGGTCTGCCGGGTGAACATGATCGGGACGGCAACGGTGGTGATGCCGTCGAAGGATTCGTCTCGCGACATTGCGAAACCGCGCTGGCGGACGTCGCGCAGCGCATGCTCCCATTCGGCCGGCGTCCGAATGGTCTGGCGAGCCCGCGGCGGGAAGCCCGCGTCGATGCGGGCCTGGGCGAACTCGGGCAGGAATGCCGCCACGGCCTTGCCGGCCGAGGAGACGTGGGCCGGGAGCCGGCGTCCGGACTGGCTGAGCGTACGCCCGTGCGCGGAGGTCTCGGTGCGTTCGATGAACACAATGTCCGCACCGTCGGGGACCGAGACGTTCACCGTCAGGCCGGTCCGCCGGACCAGATCCAGGGTGACCGGCAGGGCCACCTGGCGCAGCGGATTACGGACCTGCGCCAGGTGGCCGAGCTCGAGCAGGTGCAGGCCCAGGCGATAGCGGCCGTTCTCGGGATTCTGCTCGATGAATCCTCGGGAGCGCAGCGTGGTCAGCAGCCGATGCGTGGTGCTCTTGGCGAGCCCCATCCGGCGGGCCACGTCGGAGACCCCGAGTTCCCGGTCGGTCGCGAAGCACTCCAGCACGTCCAGGGCCGCCGAGACCGAGCGCAGACCTTCGCCCTCATTCGGCTTCTTCGGCGTACTGGTGTGCCAGTAGTCCTCCACATTGGTCATCTCAGGCGACCGCATTCGCTCCCGCGGTGGCAACCTCGGCGTCCTCTTCGGCCGAACCGCCGGAGACCCCGATCGCGCCGACGAGCTCACCCTCGAGCAGCACCGGTACGCCGCCACCGAAGACGACCAGGTTCGGCCGGTGCGGGAACCCCAGCTTCAGCGCGGGATCGCCCTCGAGCTCGTTGAGCCAACCGGAGGTGGGCAGGCCGTTGCCCGCGATCACCGACCAGGCCTTGTCCTGGGAAATGGTCTGCGAAATCAGCTGGGCCCCGTCCATCCGCTCGTAGGCCATCAGGTGGCCCGCGTTGTCGACGATGGCGATGTGGAACTTCTTGCCCAGCTTCTCGCCGTGCGCCAGCGCGGCGTCCATGGCGGTGCGGGCGCCTGCTCGGGTGAGGGTCTTCACGGTGCGCAGGTTCTCGGACACGATTCTCCTTCAGTCAGGTGATGGGGTGACGCTACTACGAGCGCAGCGGCGCTGACCATGATCCTGGTTTGCGGGGCGGGGATGCTCCGGCACCGGCGCCGATGCGCGGACACCCCCGCACGACAGGGTCGTACGGGGGCGTCCGGCGGAGTCGGGCTCGCGGCTTAGGTGAGCACGTTGGTGAAGCGCTCGTTCAGTTCGCGGGCGTGGTAGAAGATGGCCTTGCCGAGCTGATCGGCGGTCCACTTGATCATCGGGCGGTCCGGGTAGGACTTGTAGCCACCGGCGAAGACCTCGTTGCGGTTGCCCGAGGGATCGAAGAAGTAGACGGTCTGGCCGCGGGTGATGCCGTGGCGGGTCGGGCCGATGTCGATCGAGACGTCGTCCATCGAGAACAGGTCGGCGGCGTGACCCACGTCGTTCCAGTTGTCGAGCTGGAAGGCGAAGTGGTGCAGCTTGCCGGCCGGGCCACCCAGCACCGCGAGCTGGTGGATCGAGTTGCTCGGGTTCGGGCTCATCCACACCGCCATGGTGTCGGCATCGTCGGTCAGGTCGGTGACGACCTTTTCGGTGGTGTAGAAGTCGAGGACCTCGCGGAGCATGTCCTCCATCAGCTTCGGATTCGGAGCGGTGATCAGCGCGTGGTCCAGGCCGGGGACACCGACACCGACCAGATGGCGCGGGAAGGCCTCCGGGTTGTGGGTGCCGACCTCGGTGCTGACCGGAGTCATCTGGTGGTAGATCTCGAAGACGTGCTCCGACGGGGTGAAGATCCGCAGACCGTCGCCGACCTCGGCATTCTCACCGGCGGAGAACCGCTCGGTCTTGACGCCGAACGTGGCCGCCTTGTTCTCGATGTCGGCGATGTCGTCCTCGTACTGGACCTTGAAGCCGAACTTGACCAGGCCGACGCCGCCCTCTTCGAGGACGACCGAGTGGTGATCCCACTCGTCCCAGCCCTTGTACCAGACCTTGTTCCCTTCGGCCTTCATCTCGTAGAGACCGAGGGTGTTGGCGTAGTGATGCTTGGCCTCGGCAAGGTCAGTGACTCTTACGTGGCTGTAACCCAGTCGCAAGATGCCCATGTGGCTACTCCTTCGTAGTTCTAGTGCGATTTTCAGCGGTCATTGTGGTTCCCCGGCACCGCCGGGTGATGGTTCAGGCGACCTTCGCCTGGGATGACTTCTTGGTCTTCTTGGGCAAATTCTGGGGGTGCAGCAGCGGGCTGGTCACCCGGATGGAGGATTCGGTCAGGCGTGCCACGATGTCGGTCTTCGGAACCGCCCGACAGCCCAGGCAAATGCCCCGCTCCCGCTCCTCGGTGCTCAGTGCCGTCTCGGCAACGGGCCGATTGTGCTCGATCTCGCCTTCGACGATCTCGATCTTGCAGATCCCGCAGCCCCCTCGCTTGCAGCCGAACAAGTACGTGTACCCGCTCTTGTTCAGCGCAGCCATGATGGTGTCGTCTTCTGCCGCCGGCACCTCAATGCCAGTCGGTTCAACTGTCAGCTTCGGCATCCCGATCCTTCGAACTTCCTTGTCCTGTCCCAAGTGTGGCACAACCCCCGTGGCCGTGCCGCCGATCCCTCGGTGAAGCAATGGTTTCCCGAAATCGGAACAAACCTCCATAAGTGTTCCGGTCCGAGGAACGCCCGCTGCCAAATGCTGAGCGAAGGATCGGGACTGCCGACGCCGCTCAGCAGCCGATCAGACGCTGCGCGAGATAGCCCTCCACCTGGTCCAGCGCCACGCGCTCCTGCGCCATCGTGTCGCGGTCGCGGACGGTGACCGCCTGGTCCTCCAGGGTGTCGAAATCGACGGTGATGCAGTACGGCGTACCGATCTCGTCCTGCCGGCGGTAGCGCCGCCCGATGGCCTGGGCGTCGTCGAAGTCGACGTTCCAGTGCCCGCGCAGGGTCGCCGCGAGTTCCTTCGCCTTCGGCGAGAGGTCCTCGTTGCGCGACAGCGGCAGCACGGCGGCCTTCACCGGCGCGATGCGCTTGTCGAGCTTGAGGACCGTACGCGAGTCGGTGCCGCCCTTGGCGTTGGGCACCTCCTCGACGTCGTACGCCTCGACCATGAACGCCATCAGCGAGCGGGTCAGCCCGGCGGCCGGTTCGATCACGTACGGCGTCCAGCGCTCATTGGCCTGCTGGTCGTAGTACTGCAGCTGTTTCTCCTTGCCGGAGTGCTTGCCGTGGGTGGTCAGATCGAAATCGGTCCGGTTGGCGATCCCCTCGAGCTCGCCCCATTCCGAGCCCTGGAACCCGAAGCGGTACTCGATGTCGACGGTGCGCTTGGAGTAGTGCGACAGCTTCTCCTGCGGGTGCTCGAACAGGCGCAGGTTGTCCGGGGAGATCCCGAGGTCGGTGTACCAGGCCATCCGGGTGTCGATCCAGTACTGGTGCCATTCCTCATCGGTGCCGGGCTTGACGAAGAACTCCATCTCCATCTGCTCGAACTCCCGGGTCCGGAAGATGAAGTTGCCCGGGGTGATCTCGTTGCGGAAGGACTTGCCGGTCTGGGCGATCCCGAACGGCGGCTTCTTGCGGGCCGACTGCATCACGTTGGCGAAGTTCACGAAGATGCCCTGGGCGGTCTCCGGACGCAGGTAGTGCAGGCCGGACTCGTCCTCCACCGGCCCCAGGAAGGTCTTCAGCAACCCGTTGAACTGTCGCGGCTCGGACCACTGGCCCTTGGCCCCACAGTTCGGGCAGGCCACCAGATCCATCGAGACGTCGTCGGGGTTGGCGATGCCATGGGTCTCGGCGTACGCCTCCTGCAGGTGATCCTCTCGGAACCGCTTGTGGCAGGACTTGCACTCCACCAGCGGATCGACGAAGGCCTTGATGTGGCCGGAAGCCTCCCAGACCTGCGGGGGCAGGATCACCGAGGAATCCAGACCGACGATGTCGTCGCGGCTGGTCACCATCGAACGCCACCACTGCCGCTTGATGTTCTCCTTCAGCTCCACACCGAAGGGTCCGTAGTCCCAGGCCGAACGGGTGCCTCCGTAGATCTCACCACTGGGGAACACGAAGCCCCGCTCCTTGCACAGGGTGATGACGCTGTCGAGCTTGCTGGTCGCTGCCACTGGAACTCCTCGGTCGGCGCGGATACCCGGCTGGCATCCGCGATCGCTCGCCGTCCTCGGCCCCCACCGGGGGCGGGCGAGCGACGGCGCGGCAAGCCTAGCGAAGAACCGCCGGTGGCGGCCGCTGCGCCGAACCGGGCCCACAGGTCGGACGGCGTGGATTCTGCGGGCATGGATTCTGCGGGCATGGATTGGGTCGGGCGGCGGGACTCGCCTAGGCTCCAGCCGTGAACTTCACTGCCGCGACGCCGCGGTCGCCCCGGCTGCGGTTGGGAACGGCCCTCAACGGCCACGACAATGCACTCAACTTCGTGCGCCTGGTGCTGGCCTCCATTGTGGTGATCTCGCACTCCTTCCCGCTGATCGGGGTGAAGGATCCGACCGGGGGTCGGCTCGTCGGTCTCGGCGGCCTGGCGGTGGACGGGTTCTTCATCCTCAGCGGTTATCTGATCACCGCGTCGCGGCTGCGCCTGGGGGTCGGCGCCTACCTGTGGCGACGCGCGCTGCGGATCCTGCCGGCGTTCTGGCTGATGCTGCTGCTCACCGGCTTCGTGTTCGCCCCGGTGTCCACACTGTTCGACGGCGGCACCTGGTCACCCGGCGCGGGGCTGCGGTTCGTGGTCGCGAACTTCGGGTTGAAGATGAACGAATACGGGGTGGCCGGGACCCTGGCCGCGGTTCCGTACCCCGACGTGTGGAACGGATCGGCGTGGTCGCTGTTCTTCGAGTTCGGGGCGTACCTGCTGCTGGGTGCCCTGTTCCTGGTGCCCGGGGTACGCCGACACGCCCTGCCGGTCTGCGGCGGCCTGCTGGTGCTGGTCGTGATCGTGCAGCCACTGGCCCACGGCCCGCTCGAGGTCACCACCAACATGTATCTGCTGGCGCTGCGGCTGGGGGCCTTCTTCCTCACCGGGACCGTGCTGTATCTGCTGCGCGACCGGATCCCGCTGCATGCCGGGGTGGCCGTGGGGTGTGCGCTCGTTTTCGTGGTGCTGTATCTCACCGCGTTCAGCACCTGGTTCGGGCAGTTGCCGCTGGCGTACGTGCTGCTGTACGCCGGGGCGACCTGGCGGACCCGGATCGGGGCCCGCAACGACCTGTCCTACGGGATCTACATCTACGCCTTCCCGATGCAGCAGTTCGCGTACCTGATGATCGGGACCACCCTGGGGTGGGTCGGGCACACCGTCCTGGCGCTGGTGCTGACCGTCCCCTTCGCCGCCGCGTCCTGGTTCTGGCTGGAGAAGCCGGCGATGCGTCTGAAACGGCTGGTCGGCGCCCGCGTACCGGCGAACCCGGTGGCGCCGGCCGCGCGCCGCCCGGAACCCGAACCCGAACCCGAACAGCTCTAGCCGAACTCGCCCCGCGGCCGGTTCTCCCCCACCGCCTCGGGATCGTCGTACGCCGAGGCCTCGTCGATCGACAAGGACAGCCACGGCACCACGGTCAGCTTCGACTCGTAGCCGCTCAGCGCCCGGCGATAGGAACCGACATTCTCCCAGCGGCTGTACAGGCTCCACAGTTCCGGCTCGTCCAGGTTGCGGCCGAGGGTGAGTTCGACCAGGCCCGGCTTACTGCGCAGCACGGCCAGGGCTGCCTCGGCCCCGGAGCGAAAGGCGGCCTCCTGGGGGTGGGGAACCCGGAAGCGATTCACGACGAACATAAGGCGAACCTATACTTGGCCAACCGGGCATGACGAAGGGATCGGCAATGAGCGAGGGTGCAGTCGCCCCCAGGCGTACCAAGCAACGTGCCGCGATCGGCGCGTTGATGGAGGACCTGGCGGATTTCCGGACCGCGCAGCAGGTGCACGAGGCGCTGCGCGAGGCCGGCGACCGCGTCGGCCTGAGCACGGTCTACCGGACCCTGCAGGCGATGGCCGAGTCCGGCGAGGTCGATGTGATCCGGACCGCCGACGGTGAATCGGCGTACCGCTCCTGCCGCATCCATGGGCATCACCATCACCTGGTCTGCCGCTCCTGCGGCCGGACGGTGGAGATCAGCGGACCCGATGTGGAGGACTGGGCCGCCGAGATCGGCCGGCAGCACGGGTTCCGCGACATCGGGCACGAGTTGGAACTGTTCGGCCTGTGCGCCGACTGCGCGGCGTCCTGAGTGTGGGCGCGTCCTGAGCGAGGGCGCGTCCTGAGTGTGGGCGCGTCCGGAGCGAGGGCGCGTCCGGAGCGAGGCCGGCGTCCTGAGCGGGGGCGCCTCCGGAGCGGGGGCGCGTCCTCAGCGGCGGCGGCGTCCGGAGCGGAGGACGTCGCGTCGGCGCTGCGCGAGGGGGACGCAGCGTCAGTGAAGTGCATCCAGCGTCCCGCCGCCCAGAAGCCGGGTTGCCCCTGGTGACGCTGCCTGACGGCGCGGACGCTGGATCCCGCTGCCCCAGGATGCGAGCGGCGTTTCCGGCGACGGCTCGGGCAATCCGGCGACAGCAAGTGGCGTGCGTGGGCTTCCGGCGACGGCTCGGGCAATCCGGCGACAGCAAGAGGTTCCCGCGAGTGGTGCACCGGGTGCGGGATGATTGTCGACCCGCGGAATGTACGAGCCTGTCGCGAGAACGCCCACTCGGTCCGAACCTGTCGCGGGACGGCCCACCCGCTCCGAACCTGTCGCAGGAACGCCCACCCGCTCCGAACCTGTCGCAGGAACGCCCACCCGCTCCGAACCTGTCGCAGGAACGCCCACCCGCTCCGAACCTGTCGCGGGAACGCTGCTCGTCACTCGTTGGGGCGCAGGATCGCGAACGGATCGGTGACCTCGAGTTCGCGACTGGTGAACCGGAACAGCTTGGCCGGCCGACCGCCCTGCTCGCCGGACGCACTGACGTCCCCGGTCGGCTCAAGCTGACCGCGCCGCAGCAGGATCCGTTGCAGGTTCGTCGAGGAG